>CALWCA010000013.1 GCA_944376235.1 uncultured Clostridia bacterium
CTGGCGCATAGGCAGGGGAGGCGTCCCCGCGCGCCTGCGGCTCCACTTCCACGGTAAAACGGTTTTCTGCCGTGGAGAAACTGACCTCACGCACAGCCCATACACTATTCCCGGTTGCACTTATGCGCCCATATCCATAACGCCGGGGCCGGACTGCCGTATGAAAGACTGTCCCTGCTTCCCGCTGGTCCTGCCGGTGATCCTCGGGCGGGGCCGTCCGCAGCAGTCTTTTACACCGCCAGTATAGCCGTTTTTTACCGGGCCGTCAAGGGCCGAAAAACGCCCCCTCCGCATCAGACTATTGAGCCTTAGTAAATTGCGACAAGCATTGAGCCAAATCAGACCTTAGACTACTAATTTCTATCTCCGAATAGTCTCCCCAGGAGCAGACTAACGCGCCAAACTCCTCGGAATAAAAAAGCCCATCAGAAACCACAAAATCTAAAAAATCCTTTTTACCATTATCCCAAACATACTGCCGGGACGCTCGTCTCTTGAATTTATGTCCAGCATCAGTATAGCCCAGCCTGCGCAGACCTGCCGCAATATCTTCTATGGAGATTTCGTCAGTATCAGCCACTCTATAGAACCTGTTGTTGAAAATGGAATTGTGGTGCAAGGTTTCATATAACTCCGCCGGTCGTATAATCGTCACATTCGGCGCAGATTCGGACTGCCTTGCCGTGGCCTCCTCGTCATTCCACTTCCCGCTGAACAGATAAATCTGCTCGTAGCCGGATTCACCGCTATAATGTTCGATGGAGATTTCCTCCTGATTCTTAACCTGACAACTGATGGGTTTCTGACGGGAGTCTCTTGCGTTGACAAATTGGAACTCATACTTCTGCTGGTTAGTCTTTCCGGAAGAAGGGAGGAGCATATATCCCTTGTCTCCATGCCTCTCCCAGATATACAGAGCCACCAAGTCCTCCAACTGCCTATAATCCAGACACCGAACAAAGTTCTCACGAGTAAAGCGCAGCGGCGGTATCTTCAATTGCGGCACAGTTTCTCTGTCGTCATAGAGTTTCATCGTTAGCAGACGGAGCCTATATCCATCCATTCTCTGTATTGTGGGGTGACGCTTCTGGGAAAGCCGCCCTCGGATCTCTGACGGGATATCCTCCTCCGAGGCATATTCCTCCCACCGCTCCACTCGACAGCCCCAGGAGAGATTGATATACGGCTCCTGATCTTGCTGCACATAGATTGCTGGCTCAATCACCCTTCCGACATAATAATGGCCGTTCTTCAGGCGAGTCAACACATAGTCGCCCTTTTGTACCCTTTTATATTGTTTTAGGGCGTTTTCCATACCGGAATTTGGGCCATATCTTTCTTTGTAAATTTCTGCGCCATCCTGAATGGAAGTACCGTAGCTAAGTGGCTCATTTACAATATCCCAACCCATTCCGAAGATCTTGTGATCGATGCAGGACTGCTGGAAGGTATCAATCTTCTCATAATCACCCCGTTCTTCCGGGTCGAAGGGCATCAGATAGACGATCCAGCAGTTGACGGGGTCCCCTGGTGATCTGCGCATATCGAGAAATGGGATCTCTCTGTGCATGTCGTTTCCTCCTCATATCGTTTGTACTATGTTAACTTTGACCTCTGCAAAGGTCGCTGATACGATTAAGATATTCGCCCTGCAGGGCTTTCCCGGGAGGCACGCATTACAGCAGTCGCGCATCATAGGGAAGAAATCGCCCCGTCATCTTATCCCATAAAAGGGACAGAACTGCGCAGCGGTCGATGCTGGGTCCAGCAGCAATCGTGGCTACCTGATACTGTGATGTGTCCCCCGTGTAGTATCCGTCTCTATGGAGCAGGAACACAGAGTCTACCACCCTCTTGATGCTCTCCCAGTGGGGGATATCCACAGAGATCGGATGATGGCCCCTCCTGTACTCTGATGCCCTTGTCAGGCGTGAGAGCAGCAGCACGGCCATATTTTGACTGCGGGCAAAGTCCCGCAGATCAGCACAGATTCGTGCCGCATCAAATATTGCCTGACCGCCGCGGGAAATTCGATACATTCCCTGTAGATCATCTACCACCACAAGGTCGATTTGCTGCTCCAATTCCATGACAGCTTGTTGCAGTTCTCGTCCATCCCCCACTCTGTCCTCCAAGGCGATGTTTTGTGGACATTGAAAGTCTGGTTTGACCCGAAGGATTTTCTCAACAATCTCTCCAACAGAGAGGACTGTCGTAAACCAGACCACATAGCCGCCGGCATCCGCGATGTTTGCAGCAATTTGGGCCGCCAAAGTACTTCTTCCCATGCCAGGGCGTGATCCAAGGAGGGACACCGTCCCGCGTCGAAGCAAGGGGGCCATACTGTCTAATTCAAGGAAACCCGTATGGATGATAGGAAACCTATCTTTCAAATCCGCGTGTTTCCTAATTGCATGATCCATCCATTCCATAGTATATCACCTTGGTCGCTACTATCACAATCATTTTAGCAGTTCTATTATCCGATATCCAGTGTACCAAAAAACGGACTTAAAACGGGGTGATTAAAAGAACAGGCCGACACTCATATCACCTATGAGCGTCGGCCTGTTGTTACCCTATCATGCGCTTTGTCTGTGGCGTAAGTCTGGCGTAAATCCGCTTTTCCTAACGCTGAAACCCAGTCGTTTCAAGGGCTTAGGGTGTTTATCAATACATGCCGCCCATATCGCCCATATGCTGCCCATATTTTGTTATAATACTGCCCGGACGGCCCAAATATGGCAGCTTGCGCGTCGGTTTTTCAAAAAAGACGCCGCCCGGCACAACTGGCCCGCAACGGGACATCTCAGGGCGTCTAAATGAAACACATTATATCACGTCCGCGTTCAAAAGACAATTGGTTTTTTGAGAAAGAGCCGGACGCAGGGGGAGAGAGCGAAAAGGTGCAAAGACAGGCAAGGAAAGAGGTCGGGCAGGAAAGGACGCAACGCACTGAAAAGAAAAGCGCGGGTGAGGGGCGCGCAGAAACCTGGGCAAACGGATGGGAGGAATGGCCATGGGAGGCATGGCCAAAAAGAAAGGCGTGAGACGGGGAGGACAGAGAATGAGCGAAAGAAGGCGGTGGTGCCGCAGCGACGGCATGGGGCAGTGCGGCGGGGGATGGATGGGGGCAGGCCGGGGATGAGAGACAGGCCGGAAGGGACGGGCGGGGTGCGGCGTGAAGGGGACGCGGGGGAGCGTGCGGCGGCGGTGCAGACGGGGGAGCGCTGTGCTGCACGGGAAAACGCGGCGCCGCAGGAGGTGCGCTGAAAAGAGGGGAAGAGGGGGAAAAGCGCGGCGCAGGGGAGATGTCGGGGGCCGTGCGGCGGGAGGGCGCCGGGAGTTTTTTGAGCTGAGATTTACAGGGCAGAGAGTGAGGCAGGGGCAGGGTGCGGCGTGAAGGGGACGCGGGAGAGCGTGCGGCGGCGGTGCAGATGGGGGAGCGCTGTGCTGCACCGGCAGATGGGCACGGGAGGGAAGGCTCTTTTTTGCAGGGTTTCCCCCTCCCTTTGGCGGCCGAGAAAGGGGACGAGGCTTTTTTCGAAAGCCCTTGACAAGTGAGGACAACTCTGATAAAATCGTACTTGCACTTATGAATGTCAGCCTGTACGGGGGCGTAGCTCAGCTGGGAGAGCGATGCGTTCGCAACGCATAGGTCAAGGGTTCGAATCCCTCCGTCTCCACCAGACAGGGCGCGCACCCGGGTGTGCGCCCTGTCCTTTTCCCCGGAGCATGCCGTGCCGCGTCGGCGTCGGAAGTCGGAAGCGGTATCGCAGGATGCGGCACGGGGCTGCGTATCGCGGATGCGGTGCCGGGGCTGCGTATCGCAGATGCGGTGCCGGGGCGATGCCGATGTGGTGCCCTTCAAAGCTGCAAAAAGTCCATAGGGAGACATAGCTCAGCCGGGAGAGCGTTCGCCTCACACGCGAGAGGTCGTGGGTTCGAGCCCCGCTGTCTCCACCAAAAACCAGAGCCTTTTGGCTCTGGTTTTTTTGATTTGTCCCGCGCCCTGCCACGGCACTGCCTGACGGGCAGCCCCTCACGGCCGGCGCCTTCCGGGGATGCTTTTGCCGTCGATTTTTGTTTGCCCTGCCCTTTCAGGGGGCAAGGGGGATAAATCCGCAGGGGCAGGGAGCTCTCCCGCCGGGGCAGCGCGGGGCAGGCTTTGCCTGCCTGGCGTCGGGGAGCAGGGGACGCCCCCGCAAAAAGCGTCCCCTGCTCCCCGACGGGAGCGCCCCTCAGGGTGCGGCGCTGCCCCGGGCCTCCGTGGGTGCTGCGCGTGGGAGGCTGTGCGCCGCGACAAAAGGGGAAAAGGCGGCGGGCCCGGAAAGGGCAGGCAGCTCTCTTGCGCGGGGGCTGCGGGAGAGGCCGCCCCGAGAAGGCGGGGGAGAGAGGTGTGGGCCTGCGGTGCGGGGCCTGCGGCGTAGAGCAGGAGGCCCTTGCCGGAAGATGCGGGAAAAGCCGCCACTTGGAAAAGCAGCCTTGCCCGGCGCTGCCCCGGGCCTCCCCGGTGCGGCGGCGATAGGGGAAGGGGCGGCGTGACCTCAGGTCACGCCGCCCCTTCCTTTTGCCTCTTGAGTTTTGGTCATGAAAGCATGTGGGTATAGGCCACGGCAAGGCCGATGACACGCACCCTTGCCGCCTCGCTGCCGACAAAGACAAGAGGCGCAAAGGCCGGGTTTTCAGCCGTCAGCGTGATTTTTCCGTCGGCCGTGTAAACCCGCTTGAGTGTGGCCTCGGTCTCGGCCCCCTCCACCAGCACGGCGGCGATCTGCCCGTTGTCCACAGCCTCGCTGCGCCGGATGTAGACGATGTCCCCGTCGTTGATGCCCGCGTTGATCATGCTGCTGCCACGGCAGACAAGCGCAAAATCCGCCCGCACATGGCCTGGCAAATCCACATAGTCGGCAATGTTCTCCTGCGCCAGAATGGGTGTCCCGCAGGCGATGGTGCCCAGCAGGGGAACCTTTTTGACAGGGACGGCCGCCGGCAGCGCGTTGGAGGCAAGAGCCTCATCCCTGTCCGGCGCTCCCAGCAGGGTGTCTGCCCTGACATGAAAAATGTCGGCAAACAGCTGCAGCGTTTCAAAGCTGGGCTCGCGCTCTCCCGTCTCATACATGCCGATGGCACTGCGCGAAACCCCCGCCTTTTGCGCCAGCTCCTTTTGAGATAACCCGTCCCGCCTTCTCAGGGCGCTCAGCATGTCGCCAAAGCCCGGCACGGCGCCGCACCTCCCTTTTTTGACCCGCCGCATCTTAAGCGTTGAGCCTTCTGTTATGGACATGATATCACGGTTTGTGAGGAAAAGTCAAGGGGAAATGTCACAAAACGTGTTGACAGGACGCCCGGGATGTGGTATGATACATGCGTCACGGATAGTGACGAAAATGAAACCGCATCCCGACTGCGTCGATTTGGAGCAAGGGCCTGGCGTACAGCCCTCTGCAGGTGTATGCGGACGCGGACAGCCCCGTTGCTTTGCGGAGACCGCCGTATGGAGGGCAGCGATGGAACCGGCCCGGTGGCGGAGAGAGCAGAGGATCGTTTGCTGTCGGGCGCGGGCGCGGCATTTGCATGCCGGAGAGGCGTCGGGGCAGGCAGGTGCGGGAGGAGCTTTTTTTGGCGTCGAATTGTCACGATTTGTGTCTTCCTGGCGCGGACGGGCTGCAGCCCCCTTTGCCGAAGCGGCCCGGGGCTGGCGCAGGCTTCGCCGTCTGCCGGGCTCTCCCCGAGAGGGGTGAGGGCCCCCAAAATATTGATGAAAGGGAGAATGGAGATTGCAAAGGAAAGGTTTTTTTTGCGTTTGTGCCGGCAGGGCGGCCTTGCCGGGCGGCGCCGCCCGGCTGCGTCCCGATGAAGGGGCAGGGCATATCGGTGTCTTCATGCAGGCGCGCAGGCCCTGCGGCAGACGGCATCTGCCGGACTGACGGGGTGGTGCGGGCATGCCGGAGAGAAAACTCAGCGACTGGATTTGCACCGACGACAGAATCAACAGCCTTTCCTCTTTTGAGGAAGCCTTTTTTTACAGGCTGCTGACCAAGGCCGACGGCAAGGGCAGGATAGACGCCCGCCCCCAGGTGCTCAAGGCCTCGCTCTACCCTCTCAAAAGGGTGACGCTCAGGGACGTGGAAGAAGCCGCCCGCAAACTCGTGCATGTTGGACTGGCCAGCCTCTATGAAACGGAGGGGTGCGAGGTTCTGTGTGTAGAGGACTGGGGTTGCTACCAGCGCATCCGGGGCACGGAGGTCAGCAGGTTCAAGGATCCGGAGAGGGGCGCGGCACAGCGCGGCATGACGCCGCGTGACGCGGCGGGGTGCGGCGACGCTCCCCCTTCCTCTCCCCCGCTTTCCCCGTCTTCTCCCCCTTTTCCCCCCACACCCCCCTATAACCCCTCTTCTTCCCCTTTCCCCCCTTTTTCTTCCCCCTGCTTGTCCCCCGTGGCAGGCGCGCAGGAAGAAACAATAACGCGGCCCCTGCGGCAGGCCGGACAAAGCCGCCGCAGGGACGGACAGGGGGGCGGGAGAGCCCCGCAGCGCCGGCGAAGGCCAGGCGTGCAGGGGGCCCACGGCATACAGGACATACACGGCCTGCAGGACAAGGAGGTGCAGGACATGCTGCAGCGTCTGCCCGACACACTGCGGGGCAAGACGCAGCAGTGGCTGCGCTACAAGGCCGAAAGAGGCGAGCCCTACGGCAAAACCGGGCTGGACAGCCTGATTGAAACCATTTTGCTCGCCGTGCGCAAGCATGGGGAGAGCGCCGTGCTCAAAGTGATGGGCGACTGCATGGCCTGCGGTTACAAGGGCATCACCTTTGACCGTATGGGGCGGACGCGCCGACGGGTGGTGGACACAAACACCCCCTCGAGCAGCAATCTCCAAGAGTTTTCCCGGTGGCTCTTCCTGCAGCAGTACGGCGGCGCTGACGCCGGCGCCGGTACGGACACGGACGCTGACGCCGGCGCAGCGCAGGGGCTCCACAGGGGCGGACTGCCCATGTGAGAGGGCGGGGCAGGCGGCAGGGGCGCGCAGGTTCCCTTGGAGAAGAGGGGAGATGCCCCGGGCGGGAAGTTTCAGTGAGAGGGGAGGTGCCGTCTAAAATGTGTAGCGCGGCCGTGTTTGGGGCATACTGGGACAAACAAAGCGAAAGGGGTTTTTTTTCATGTCGTCACTTTGGACAAGCGGGGTGGACATGCCAAAACGCGAGGCCCTCAAGGGCAATACAGAGGTGGACACGGCCGTCATCGGGGCAGGCATGGCGGGCGTTTTGACCGCCTGGTTTCTGCAGCAGGAGGGGCAGCGCGTGGCGGTGCTCGAGGCCGGACGCGTGGGCTGCGGACAGACGGGCGGCACCACCGCCAAGATCACCTCCCAGCACGGGCTGACCTACGCCCGCCTGACGCGCAGGCTCGGCCGCGAGGCGGCGCGTCAGTACGCCATGGCCAACCAGAGGGCGGTGGAGGACTACAGGCGGCTCGCGGACAGCCTCGGCATCGCCTGCGACCTCGAGCCGCGCAGCGCCTTTGTCTATGCCGTCCGGGATGCCGGGAGGCTGGAGGAGGAGTGCGAGGCCGCGCGGGCGCTGGGGCTGCCGGCCCGGCTGGAGGCCGACCCGGGGCTGCCCTTTGCCACCGAGGGGGCGCTGCGCTTTGAGGAGCAGGCCCAGTTCCACCCCCTCAAATTCCTGGCAGGCGTTGCACGGCACCTTGAAATTTATGAAAATTCCCGCGTGCAGCAGGTGGAGGGCGATACGCTGACGGTGTGCGGGCACCGTGTGCGGGCAAAGCAGGTGGTGTTTGCCTCCCACTTCCCCTTTGTCAACCGCCCGGGCTGCTACTTTGCGCGCATGAGCCAGTCGCGCTCCTACAGCATGGCCTTTCGCGGCGCCAGCCTGCCCTGCGGCATGTATCTCGGCGCGGACGAGGAGGACCTCTCGCTGCGCGCTTACGGCGATCTGGTCATCCTGTGCGGCGAGCCCCACAACACGGGCGACAGCAGGCAGGGCGGACACTTTGAGGCGCTGGCCCGCCGGGCGCGGGAGCTGTGGCCCGGAGCGGCCGAGGCGGCGCGCTGGTCGGCGCAGGACTGCATGACGGGCGACGGCGTCCCCTATATCGGGCACTACTGCGCCTCCACGCCAAACTGGTATGTGGCCACCGGCTTTGGCAAGTGGGGCATGAGCAGCTCGATGGCGGCGGCGCGCATCCTGGCGGGCGAGATTGCAAGACGCCCCGACCCGTGTGCCGGGGTCTTCTCGCCCCAGAGGTTTTCGCTGCGTGAGCTGCCCCCCATGGCGGAGGAGGGCGCGCGCGTCGCCAAGGGGCTGGCGCTGGAGCTCTTTTCCATTCCGAGGGCAAGGGCCCGGGATTTGCCGGTCGGGCACGGCGGCGTCGTGGAGTTCCAGGGGCAGACGGTGGGGCTCTACAAGCAGGAGGACGGCACCGTCTGCGCCGTCCAGACGCGCTGCCCTCACCTGGGCTGTCAGCTCGAGTGGAACCCCGACGAGAAGAGCTGGGACTGCCCCTGCCACGGCTCGCGCTTTGACTACACCGGGAAATGGTTAAACGGCCCCGCGCAGGAGGATCTGCCCTCGATTCACCTGTGACGGCCCTGCTGCACCTTTCTGACCCCCGGGCCGTGCTGCGCCTCGCTGATGCGGGCGGCGGTGCTCCCTCTCTTAGAGCGGGCGGCCGGGAAAAGCCCCCGAAAAAACAGGCGGCCGGCATGAGCCGTGCCGCATCTCGCCGGCGCAGGTCGTGCCGTATCTCGCTGACGTGGGCCGCGCCGCGCGTCATCGGCGCGGGCTGCGGTGTGTCTCGCCGGCGTGGCCGGGCGCGGGGAGTGGTGCGCTGGGCAGCACGGGGGGAAGGTCCGCTCCAAAACCGGCGCACCCAAGGGAGCTAAAGGGGCTTTTGGCGCGGCCTTTTGCGCAGGGCCCCGCCCTGCGGGGGGAAAAAGAGAGAAAAGGAAAGGGGTCTGCCGCAGGCGTTTGCTGCGGCAGACCCCTTCTTTCAGTCTGTCCCGGTCTGTTTTGGGGATGCTCTTTGTGCGGGCTGCTCTACCGCTCTGCCTTGGCCTGTGCGCCCTGTCCGCCGCCGGCGTACTCCTCCAGAGCGCGCTCCAGCCAGACCGAGGCCAGGTCCATGGCCACATACAGCCCTTCCTTTTCGCTCTTCTTGAGGATGCGCTCGGTGGCCGGCACCGTCTCGTCGGTCAGCATGAGCATGAGCGAAATGCGCCCTGACATGTCAAGGCCGTTTTCCTTGGTGGAGTCCATGATTTGCAGCATGACCACGCAGGGGTCTGCCAGGTCCCCGTAATAGATGATGTTTCCGTTGCGGACAAAGGGCTTGCCCTTGTATGTGAGAAATTCGGGAGTTTGATTTGACATGCTCGTTCTCCTCAGTTGTCAAGATAGGATTTCACCAGGATCTGCAGCAGCTCGTCGCGGTCAATCCGGCGGATGAGCGCGCGCGCGTTGTTGTGGTTGGTGATATAGGTCGGATCCTCGCTGAGAATGTAGCCGACAATTTGGTTGATGGGGTTGTACCCCTTCTCCTTGAGAGAGTCGTAGACATCGGTCAGGGTGCGTTTGATCAGGTCTTCGCGCTCCTTGTCGACCGAAAAAGTAATGGTGTTGTTTTCAGCACCCATCGTTTCTGTCACCTCACATGGGAAAAATGAAGGCAATGCCTCCCGCTCATTATACATGACGGCGCACAAAATATCAAGCGGCGGCAAAAAGAAAGCGGCCGGAAAGAGGCGAAAAAATGGAAAAATTTTCTTGCCCGCAGCCTGCCTGACGGGAGAGAAGGCGGCGGGGCACCGCCGCAGTCCCCGGCGACGGGCGCGGGCACATGGAGCCCTGGAAGGGGACAAGAGGGCATTTTTCAAAGAGAGCCGCAAAAAAGAGGCTTCTTCGAAGGAGATTGCCTGACCGGCAACGGCCTTCAAGGGGCCCCCTTCAGGGGGGCTCCGGAGAGGGGGCTCCCATGGGAAGGAGAGCCTCATGGGGAGAGGTTGACTTATGGGGAGAGCTCCGTGGCAGGAGGGAAGGCTGCCGGGGCCTTGCGGCAGCGTGAGCCGGGCGCGGGCGCTGCGCTTTGCGCAGCAGGCCGCAGGGCAGACGCCCTGCGGCCCTGACAGCCAAAGCGGACGCTTTGGCTGTACCCGCGCCCGGCATCAGGGGAGCGGCGCGTCTGACGGGGAGAGAGCGCCTGCGGTGCAGGCCCCCGCAGATAAGGCAGGCTGTGCGATGCCGTCAAGGGGAAAGGCGCTCTCCGGCACAACGGGAGCGCCCCGCAAGGCCCGCCCCTTGGGGAGAGAGGCCCTTGGAGGGAGGCCTCGGGGAGGGAGGCCCCGGGGAGGGAGGCCTCGGGGAGAGAGGCCCCGGGGAGAGAGGCCCTTGGGGAGGGAGGCCCTTGGAGGGAGGCCCCTTGGGGGGAGGCCCCTTGGGGAGCGCCCCTTGGGGGGAGGCCCCTTGGAGGGAGGCCCCTTGGGGAGAGGCCCCGGGGAGAGAGGCCCCTTGGGGAGAGAGGCCCCTCCCAGGGGGCAAAAGAACGCGTGCCCGTGGGGGAGAAGGCTCTCCCCCACGGGCACGCGTCGGATGGGTCAGACAAGGCGGTGCCGGGGCCGCGCGTCAGGAGCGCAGCGTGACGCCGTATTTGTTTTTGAGGGTGTCAAGCGCCTGGTCGAGCAGCTCGGCGGCGCGCGCGTCGGTCAGCGTGGCCTCCCGGTCGCGCAGCACCAGAGCGTAGGCCACGCTCTTGACGTTGTCGCCCAGGCTCTTGCCACGGTAGACGTCAAACAGCGTCAGCGACTCCAGCAGCTCCCCGAAGGTCTCGCGGAAGACGTCCTCGATGCCGGCCACCTCCAGCTCCTCGCTGCACACCAGCGCCACGTCGCGCGTGAGCGCCGGGAAGCGGGGCAGGGGGGAGTAGGTCGCGTCGGGCAGACGGTGCGCAAACAGCTTTTGGGTGTCCAGCGTTGCCAGATACACCCGCTCGTCAATGCCGTAGTTCTCCTGTACCTGCGGGTGTACCTCGCCGACCACGCCCACCGCGTCGCCGTCGATGACGATGTCGGCGCAGCGCCCGGGATGGAAGGTGGGGTCGTCGCGCCGCGCCGTGAAGCGGGCCGGAGCGACGTGCAGCGTGCGCAGCAGCGCCTCCACAACCCCCTTGAGCTCGTAAAAATCGCCGGCGCCATAAGTCCCCAGCGTCAAAATCACGCGCTCCTCGGGCAGCTGCTCGGGGTCGTTTGAGGGCAGGAAGATCTTTCCAAACTCATACATGCGCGCCCTGCCGTTGCGGTAGCTGTAGTTGGTCGACAGCGTCTCGAGCATGGAGGGCAGCGTGGTGGTGCGCATGATGCTGGTGTCCTCCCCGAGCGGGTTGGAGATGACGATGGAGTTGCGCAGGGGGGAGTCCTTGGGCATGCGGATTTTGTCGTAATACCTCGGGGAAATGAAGGTGTAGGTCATGGACTCGAAGAAGCCAAAGCCCACCAGCGCCTGCACCGTGCTGCGCTCAAACTTCTGCTCGGGAGAGTACTTGCCCTGCGGCGTGCCGCCCTTGTGCAGCTCGGAGGGCACCTTGTCGAGCCCGTACATGCGCACGACCTCCTCGGCCAGGTCGGCCATGCCCTCCACGTCGGCGCGAAAGGCGGGAACGTAGACGTCGTCGCCTTGGACCTCAAACTGCAGGCTCTTGAGAATCTCCACCATGCGCTCGCGCGAAATGTCGGTGCCGCACAGACGGTTGATCTTGTCGGGCTCGAGCTTGATGACGCGCTGCGTATAGTGCGTGTTGTCGACGTCGATGATGCCGTCGAGCGTCTGCGCGCAGCCGAGAAGCTCGCACAGCTCGCAGCAGCGGTTGACCGCGTCTATGGTCATCTGCGCGTCAATGCCCTTCTCGTAGCGGGCCAGGGCGTCGGTGCGCAGGCCCAGCTTGCGGCCCGAGCGGCGCAGCGCCGGCCCGTAGAAGTTGGCAGACTCGAAGACCACCGTTGTCGTGTCGTCCTTGATGCCCGACTGCAGGCCGCCCATGATGCCGGCAAGGCCCACCGGCTCGTGGGCGTTGCAGATCATGAGCATCTCGGGCGAGAGCTGCCGCTCCTGGTGGTCCAGCGTGACAAAGGTCTTGTCGTCGCCCGCCTGGCGCACCACGATCTGCGCCTTGCCGCCCTTGCCGATAAGCTCCCTGATGTCAAAGGCGTGCATGGGCTGGCCGTATTCCATCATGACGTAGTTGGTGATGTCGACCACGTTGTTGATGGGGCGCATGCCGCCCGCGCGGATGCGCTCGCGCAGCCACTTGGGAGAAGGCCCGATTTTCACGTTCTTTACGGCGCGCGCCGTGTAGCGCGGGCACAGGTCGGGCGACTCCACCCGTACGCCGACCAGCTCCTCAACCGGGCCGCCGCCCCCCTTCACCTGGGGCTTGTGCCCCTTGAAGGGTTTGCCGAAGGCCGCCGAGACCTCCCGCGCCACCCCGATGACCGAGTGGCCGTCCGGCCGGTTGGCCGTGATCTCCACGTCGTAGACCGTGTCGTCAAGCCCCAGCACGGGACGGATGTCGTCGCCCGGCCGGCAGGGCTCCTCGATGAAGAAAATGCCGTTTTCTATGCCGTAGGGGAAGTCGTTTTGGCTCAGCCCCAGCTCGGGCAGCGAGCACAGCATGCCCGAGCTCTTGACACCGCCAAACTCGGCCTCCCCGATGGGCGCGCCGCCCTTGACATGCCCGCCCGGCAGGCAGACGGGGCAAAGCCCCCCCTCCACCAGATTGGTGGCCGCCGTCACCTGCTGCAAAACCCGTCCGCCGCCCACGTCGACCTGGCAGACAAAATACTTCTCCACCGTCGGATGGCGCTCCACCTTGAGCAGCCGCCCCACCACGACGTCCTTGATCTCGTCGCCCTCGCGCTCATAGCCGCCGATGCAAAAGCCGGTCATGGCCATGGTGTTTGCAAATTCACGGGGCGTCACATCCAATTCCACAAATTCCTGAAGCCATTTTTGAGACAGTAACATGGTTGTGTGCCCTCCTCTTAATTGAATTGCGTCAGAAAACGCAGGTCGTTTTCGTAAAACAGACGCAGATCGTCAATCCGGTACTTCCTCATGACCACGCGCTCAAGCCCCATGCCCAGCGCCCAGCCACTGTAAACCTCGGGGTCGATGCCGCAGCCCGCCAGCACCTTGGGATGCACCATGCCGCACCCCAGAATCTCAATCCAGCCCTCGCCCTTGCACAGCGAGCAGCCCTCCCCGTGGCAGTGGAAGCACATGATGTCCATTTCGGCCGAGGGCTCGGTGAAGGGGAAGTGGCTGGGACGAAACCGCACCACCGCGTCGTCGCCGTACATGCGCTTGGCAAAAACCTCCAGCGTCGCCTTCAGGTCGCCCAGCGTGACCCCCTTGTCCACCACAAGCCCCTCAATCTGGTGAAAGACCGGCGAGTGCGTGGCGTCCACCGCGTCGGAGCGGTAGACCCGGCCCGGCACAATCACGCGGATGGGCAGCTTGCCCTTGAGCATGGTGCGCACCTGCATCGGAGAGGTCTGGGTGCGCAGCAGAATGTTGTCGGTCACATAAAAGGTGTCCTGCGTGTCGCGCGCCGGATGGTCGCGCGGAATGTTGAGCATCTCAAAGTTGTAAAGGTCGTATTCCACCTCGGGCCCGTCCACAATCTCGTAGCCCATGCCCACAAAAATCTCCTTGATTTCGTCGAGCACCAGGTGCAGGGGGTGCTGCCCCCCCGTCTCGGGCGCACGGCCAGGCGCCGTCACGTCGATGCGCTCCTCGCGCAGACGCTGCTCAAGCACCGCCGCCGCCACCGCCTTCTTCTTGTCCTCCAGCAGGGTCTCCAGCTCGCTGCGCAGCTCGTTTGCCATCGCGCCCAGCTCCCGGCGCTGCTGCGCGTCGAGCTTGCCCATCTGCTTCATCACGCCGGAAAGCTCGCTCTTCTTGCCCAGCAGGTCGATGCGCGCCTGCTCCAGCGCCGCAAGGTCGCCCGCCTGCTCAATGACGGCCAGCGCGCGCTGCCTGAGTTGCCGTAATGTCTCGTTCATGCCCTTTCACCTCAAAACAAAAAGTGTGTGTGTGGATGTGTTGTGTGTGCCGGTTGTTGTGTGTGCCGGTATTGTGTGATCCGCCGCGTCATGCGGCGGGGGGTTCAATGCGCTGTTTGACGCGCGGGGAGGCCTGCCCGTCCGCGCAGGGCGGGCGGGGAGTGGATGCGCTGCCAAGGAGGGAGGGACGCGCCGCGCTCCTTTTCTTAAATCAATGAGAGCCTGGATACCGGTTGTCCACCCCTTGCCTCGGCTGCCCCTTGATGTGTAAGGCTCTAAGAAGTTCCCGATCGTCTGCCCCGTTTTTCATATGTATCATGATATTCCAAGTCAGCAGTTTCAGATGTTTCAAACGTTTGGATCAACAGACTGGCTATTCCTGTTTTACTCTTCGTCATCATCCAGATCATCGTCATCCAGATCATCGTCGTCCATATCGTCGTCATCCAGACCTTGATTCAGAGAATCAACCGCTTGCTGATCGTCAGCGATTGTCTCTTCCAATTTTTTAATCGATGAATCTCTGGCATTATTTACTATTACCCACAAGACGACAGGTGCAATGAGAATCCCAATCCACAAAGTCGCCACGGCAGCGAGGAAAAATCCGCCGACTTCAAAAAATGCTTTAATGACAACGCCAATAAAATAGACAACGGGGTACAGGAGGGCTATTGTAAACATCACACCGCACATTTATATCTTTCAAGCACCTCCTTTTGCGCCGACAAGTACACCATGCGCCCTGCGCGTGCGCGCAAAGACAAACAAAAAAGCCCCGCCCCCTCCAAAAAGGGGCGAAGCAAAGCTCGCGGTACCACCCTTGTTTTGCACAGGGATACCCCTCATGCAAATCTCGTTGCGCCTTAACGCGGCAGACGGCTCCGCCTAGTTTCCGCACGCCACCAAATACACCGCACAGGGGGCCGGACGCACCGCACAGAGGGCCGGCACACCGCACAGGGGGCCGGTACACCGCACAGAGGCCGGTACACCGCACAGAGGCCGGTACACCGCAGGGGCCGGTACACTACAGGGGGCCGGACGCACCGCACAGGGGGCCGGACGCACCGCACAGGGGGCCGGCACACCGCAGGGGCCGGGGAGATGGCAGGGGAGCGGGTTCAGCAGAGCGGCTCGGGAGGGAACTTCGTCGGGCGGCGGCGCAGGGCGTGCTCTCAGCCGGTGACACGCGTTCTCTGGTGCACAGCGGGCGGGACTACTTTCTCCGTCATGGCCTTTGGGCAATATTTGCAAAAGATTCAAAAAGCTATAGGTGTATTCTAACGGCATTGCATAGAAATGTCAAGAGAGAACTTTTTGCGCATTGTCAGGGCGGGGCCGCATGTGCTATGATGGTTGAGCCGGCCTGTGCCCCGAAAGAGCCTGCGGGCGAGAGGGGTGCGGGCCTTTTTGAAATGGAGGGAACACCGATGCCGAGCAAAAAACGGGAAGAGCGCACCTGGGTCGAAATCGACCTCGATGCCATTGCAAACAACTATGCCGTCGCCAGAAGCTTCCTGCGCGAGCAGACCAAGATGATTGCCGTGGTCAAGGCAAACGCCTACGGCAACGGCGCCCCTCAGGTGGCGCGCCTGCTCGAGGGCGAGCCCGGCGTGTACGGCTTTGGCGTGGCCAGCTTTGAAGAGGGCATGCGCCTGCGCCGCGCCGAAATCACCAAGCCCATCCTGATTTTGGGCTATACGCCCCCCGGCCGCGCCGCCCTGCTGGCCGCCAACAGCCTGATTGCCGCCCTGACCGAAGGGGAATATGCCAGATGCCTGTCAAAGGCCGCCTGCGACGCCGGCGTGACGGTGCGCTGCCATGTCAAGCTCGACACCGGCATGAACCGGCTGGGCGTCGTGGGCCGCCCCGTGGAGCGCGCCGTGGCCGAAATCGAGGGCATGCTGGCCCTGGAGGGCCTGCAGGTGGAGGGCATCTTCACCCACTTCGCCGCCTCCAATTGGGAGGACGGCGACTTCACCGCCCGCCAGTTTGAAACCTTTACCGAGGTCCTTGGCAGGCTGCGCGACAGGGGCCATGCGCTGCCGCTCGCCCACTGCTGCAATTCGGGCGGCGTGGTCTTCCACCCCGAGTGCGAGCTCGACTGCGTGCGCAGCGGCTTTCTGCTCTACGGCACCCAGCCCGACCCCGACCGCCCCGTGCCGGGCCTCAAAAACCCCATGCAGCTCAAGTCCCAGGTGGCCCAGCTCAAGGAGGTCGGCCCCGGCGACGTGGTGGGCTACGACTGTACCTACGAGGTGACGCGCCCCATGCGCATCGCCGTGGTGCCCGTGGGCTATGCCGACGGCCTGCCCTTCGGCCTGTCCAACCGGGGCGAGATGCTGGTGGGCGGACAGCGCGCCCCCATCGTCGGCAAGGTCTGCATGGACCAGACCATGATCGACGTCACCCATATCGACGGCGTGCGGCGCGGCGATGTCGTCACCGTCTTCGGGCGCGACGGCGGGCAGGAGCTCAGCGTGACCGAGATGGCCGAGCGGGCGGGCGTCTTTGCCCCCGGCGTCTTCTGCAACCTCAACGCCCGCGTCACCCGCCTGTTTTACCTGGGCGGGGAGCTGGTGGACAGCGAGGTGCCCATGTCGCGCTGGTGACAAAAAAACAGCAGGAAAAAGGGGGGCGCGCAGGCTAAGGGATGCAGCGCCCCCTTTTTTGAGGGCGCGCCCTTTGAAGCCGCCCCTTGGAAAGGCACCCCGTGCTTTGTCAAGAGGGACAGCCCTGCGCGCGTTTGCCGCACACAAGAGAACAGGGCGGCGCGCCCTCCTGCGGCCGTGGGGGCGCCGCCCCGCCCGGAAGGGAAAAAGCCGCGCAGGCTGCGGCAAAGGGGCGGCGCCAAGCGGGCCCTTTCAGGGGCCCGCCGGGGCTAAGCGGCCGGGCAGGGCCGCAGGGCGCGCGCCGGGATATTGTACCTCGCCCGGAAGGGGCGGCGAGCCGGGAGGGTGTGCCGGCCGCCCGCAGGAGGAGGGGCGCCCGGCCTGCACCTTTTGCATACGCGGCGGGGAGGGAGCTGTCCTTTGGTCAAGAACAGATAAAAAATTTAGGAAACATTCGTTGTCAGGGGCGGGAACCTGTGATATAATTTCCAAAAGCGGTGTTTTTTCTAAAATTTGAGAAAAAATGCCAAATTTGTTTCACAGGGAGGATTGGCACCATGAAAAGCCGCGCAATGAGCAGGACCTGGGTCGAGGTCGACCTTGACGTCATTCGGGAAAATTACAAGATCGCACGCTCCAAAATCAAGGATTCCACCGCATTCATCGCCGTTGTCAAGGCAAACGCCTACGGCAACGGCGCACCGGTTGTGGCCGCAGCCCTCGAGAGCGAGCCCGGGCTCTACGCCTTCGCCGTGGCCAGCTTCGGCGAGGCCGAGCAGCTGCGTGCGCGCGGCGTCAAAAAGCCCATCCTCATCCTGGGCTATACGGCGCCCCACCTGGCCCCCGACCTCTACCGCATGGACCTCACCACCGCCATCGTCTCGGGGGAGTATGCCAGGGCGCTCAACCGCTACGCCAAGGAGGCGGGCTGCACCGTCAAGGGCCATATCAAGATCGACTCGGGCATGAGCCGGCTGGGCATCGTCAACCACCACCCAGACCAGCTGGAGCAGGCCGTGGCCGAGGCCGAGGAGATGCTCTCCTGCGAGCGCCTGGAAATCGACGGCATCTTTACCCACTTCGCCACCTCGGGCTGGAAGGACACCGAGTTTACCGACATGCAGTTTCGCAACTTCAAGGCCGTGCTCGACGCCCTCGCCCAAAAGGGCTACCGCCTGCCCCGCGCCCACTGCTGCAATTCGGGCGCCGTGGCCTTCCACCCCGAGTGCGAGCTGCAGACCGTGCGCTCGGGCTCGCTGCTCTACGGCTTCCAGCCCGACCCCACCCGTCCCGTCGCGGGCCTGCGAAGCCCCATTTCGCTCAAGTCCTGCGTGGGACAAATCAAACAGCTTGAGCGCGGAGACAAAATCGGTTATAATTGTACCTATGAGGTGCAGGGCAGCATGACCATCGCCGTGGTGCCCATCGGCTATGCCGACGGCCTGCCCTACGGCATGTCCAATCAGGGCTGCATCCTGGTCAACGGAAAGCGCGCGCCGGTGGTGGGCACCATCTGCATGGATCAGATGATGGTGGATATCACCGGCATCGAGGGCGTCCGCCCCGGCCAGACCGTGACCCTTTTCGGGGAGGACAACGACGAGATGCTGTCATTGGGAGAGCTGTGTTCCTCCATCGGCGCCTTCCCGCCTCAGTTCCTGACAAACATCACAGGCCGCGTGCCAAGAGTCTATTTCAAAGACGGCGTCTCGGTGGGCTACGAGGCCCTCGACTGAGCCCTCCTGCAAAGACAACGGGCAGCACGCCGCGCGCCGGACAGGCTCTTTTCCCGAGAGAGGCGGCCTGCCGCAAGGCTGCCGTGCCGTGCGGGCGGGCCTGCCGCAAAAAAAGGCTGTCCCGCGCCGTCCCGTGCGCACGGACGGGGCTCCGCGCGCGGGCGGGAGGCCCTGCGATGGTGTCGCCAATGCCGTCAAGCAGCAGCGCGGACGGGGCTCCGCGCGCGGGCGGGAGGCCCTGCCGCAAGGCTGCCGTGCCGTGCGGGCGGGCCTGCCGCAGAGGTGTCCCTCAAGGCCGGGACAAGGGCATCGTCGCTTTGCGGATATTTCAAGACCTGCCAAAATCCGACATCGCCGCATAAGATGGAATGCGGGTGAATAAAAAACCCGCAGGACAGGCAAAAATAGGGATGGAGCACATCCGAAATTTTTGCATGGTTGGAGCGTGAAGGAGCTTGACAGTCAAACGAGGAGATATCTACTATGCCGATCTCAGTCCCGTCGTGGGCAGTGAGCAGGGCGGCGTGCGCCCCGTGCTCATCATCCAAAACGACGTGGGCAACCGATACAGTCCCACCGTTATCGCGGCGGCCATCACCAGCCAGGTGGGAAAGGCCCGCCTGCCCACGCACATTGAGATCCTGGCGGAAAAGGGCTACGGCTTACACAAGGACTCCATCGTGCTGCTGGAGCAGGTGAGGACGCTGGACAAAAAGCGTCTTAAGGAAAAGATGGGACACCTCGATTCCGCCGCCATGGAGCGCGTCAATGAAGCCTTGTCGGTCAGCTTTGGCCTCGACAGCGTTCTGTAACACAAATAAAACACAACACAAAGGGGAAAAACAACCATGAAAAAGCGCATTGTCACTGTTCTGACGGTGGCCGCCCTGGCCGTCGCCCTGGCCTGCGGCGCCGTTTTCGCTTCGGGAACGGCGGAAGATCCGCTCGTCTCGCTGAGCTACCTCAACAGCGTTGTCATTCCACAACTGACAACCATGATTGAGCAGAAGGTGGGAGAAGCGGCAGGCGAGGGCCAGATTGCGGCGGTCGACGAGCAGAAGCTGCAGGAGCTTGTCGCCCAAGAGGTGGCAAATGCGCTGTCGGGAGAGGGCTCGCAGGACGGCGGGGGCGCCGAAACGGGCACCGGCACGGAAAATTCCGGCCAGGAGGGCCCGGAGGGCCAAACGTCCGGCGAAGAGACGCCCGGGCAGTCGGCCTCGGCCGCGCAGTATGAGGCCGTGCAGCTCTTTGAGGGCCAGACCATCGTGGGCACGCAGGGCGGCATTGAGGTGCTGCTGCGCAGGGGGACCTTTGTGTGCGTCGACCCCGACGGGCAGAAGATCACCAATGTCACCAAGGGCGGCGAGGCCGGCAACGGCAACGAGCTGACGCTGCAAAACCTCTACCTCATCCCCCGCAGCGACGGACGCGGCATCACCTGCACCTCGTCGGAGGGCTGGGTGATGGTGCGCGGAGATTACTCGATTTCGGCAGCCGGATGACCTGCCGCTTGTGCGGCGTCTCCGGCAAGCCCGCCTGGAAATTCGGGTTTTTCAAAAATCAAGGGCCTTTGCGGCAGTCGGAAGGGCTGCGCGGGGCCAAATCCCCCGCCCTGTCGCTCCCCCCTTTGAAAAAGGGAGGAAGACACACAAGGCGGCGGGAAGGGGGGCCCCGGTGCGCACCATGCGCACCGGGGCCCCCCTTTTTTTTGTGCTGCGAAGCAAAAAACCCGAGAGCTCTGTGGGAGAGAAAGGGGATTTCAAGAGGCTTTTTGCACCGGGGCGGGGTGGTCGGAGCTTTTGAAGGGCCAACGGCCGGCGCAGGCTTCGCTTTGCCAAAGGGCAGGGGTGAAAAAAGGGGCCGGCGCGCTGCGCAGGGGAGGGGGCCCGCACCGCCCTGGCGGGGCAGACTGCCCCGCCGGCCCCGGGGCGGGGGTTTGAGGAAAAGGGTGCGGGAGGGGGGGAAGGCAGGGCGGGGGAGGGTGTGCCGCAGCAGGGAAAAAGGCCCCCGCCCCGGGGGAGCGCGCCGCAGGGGCGCGGGGGCGGTGCGGGGCGGGGTGCGGGGGAGGCGGGCGGGAGAGAGACGGGGCGCAAGGGGGGAGGCGCCGGCCCTGAGCCCTGCCGGGGCTTTGGCGAAGGAGCGGAGGGCGGGGCTTTGGCGTCAAGCACCGGGGAAGTGTGGCGCGGGGGGCGCGTCCGGGAGAAAGCCCCTCGGGGGGGGGGGTTAAAGGCCCTGCCCCCTGCGGGGGAGCAAAAAAAGGGCCCCGGTGCGCGGGGCGCGCACCGGGGCCCTTGCTGCCGCCCGGCCTAAAGGGGGCGCGGGGGAAAGGAGGGTCAGAGGATCAGTCCGTAGCGCTCGCAAAGCGGCAGCAGCGCGTCGTCGGAGAGGCCGCCCTCGTAGAGGGCGCGGCCCTGGTACTGGCGCAGCGCCTGCTCGAGCAGGGCGGCGTCGTCGCACACCAGGCACAGGGGCTTTTGGATGAGGTGCTGGCAGTCGGCAAAGGTTTGGAGCTGCTCGCGGCTGTCGATGGAAAGGGCGACGACCGGCTCGTCCGAATCGGCGGCCCCGATGAGCGCGTCCTCCAGGTCGTCGGTGCAGCACAGCACGGTGCCGACCGGGGTGTCGGGAGAGAGCGGCAGGGCACGCTGTCCGGTGGCGCAGGGCAGCAGCTCGTCAAAGGCGAAGGCGGGCGGCGCCACGGCCTGCCCGCGCAGCCTGTCGGCCAGGGCGGCGATGTGCTCGGGGGTGGTGCCGCAGCAGCCCCCGAAGATGCCCACCCCGGCGGCGGCCATGTCGCCTGCGCAGGCCGCAAACTCCTGCGGCGGGCAGTGGTAGACCGTCTTGCCGTTTTCGACCTGAGGCAGCCCGGCGTTGGGCTTGGCCAGCAGGGGCACCTGCGCATAGCGCGACAGGCGCTGCAGGTGCGGCAGCATCTGGACGGGGCCGGTGGAGCAGTTCATGCCAAAGGCCGAGATGCCCATGCCCTGCATGACGAGGGCGGCCGCCGTGATGTCGGTGCCACTGAGCGTTTTTCCCTGCTCGTCGCAGGAGAAGGAGACAAAGACCGGCTTGGAGCTCACGCTCCTGACGGCCAGCACCGCCGCCCGCGCCTCGGCCAGCGTGACCATGGTCTCGACCACAAAAAGGTCCACCCCCGCCGCCTCCAGCGCCGCCGCCTGCTCGGCGTAGACGTCAAAGAGCTCCTCAAAGGTGGTCTCCCCCAGGGGGTAGAGAAAGAGCCCCGTGGGCGAGATGTCGCCCGCGACCAGGGCGGCGTCGCCCGCAGCCCGGCGCGAGAGCGCCACGAGCTGCCGGTTGTATTCCTCCACCTTGCCGAACAGGCCGTGGCTCTCCAGCTTGACGCGGTTGGCCCCGAAGGTGGGGGAGTAGACAATTTGGCTGCCGTTTTGCACATAGGCCCTCTGCAGCTCCACGATGGCCTCGGGGTGGGCAAGCGTCCAGGCCTCGGCGCACCCGTCGCCCGAAAAGCCGCGCTTTTGCAGCTCGGTGCCGGTGGCACCGTCCAGCAGGATGGGAAGCTCCGGAATCATCGCAATTTCCTCCTTATAAAACGTGGGATGTATTTTGACATGGATCTTGACAGGGGATGGGGGCGGGGGAAGGGGGGCGCGGCAGACGCCCTGACCGAGAAAGGGGCCGGCGCGCAGGCGCCCTTTGAAAAAATGCCCCGGCGGGGCTGCCGAAAAGGGCGTATACCGGAAAAAGCCCCTGCAAGCCGCCGCAGACTGCCCGGACGGCCTTTGCCGAGGGGGATTTGGAAGGGATGCCCGGGCGCGGTATGGGGGAGAAGAAAGAGGCTGTCCCCAAGGCTGCCGGCAGACGCCTTCCTGCCGGCGGCTGTCAGTCAAACAGCAGGTGCTCGGGGAAGGCGCGGGAGAAGTCGGCGTCGCCCGACAGCTCCACATAGGTGCAGCGCCGCGCGATGTCGAAAAGCGCCGCGCGCGCCCGCTCCGAGAGCAGGGCCTCCCCCGCGCCGGCAAGCGCGGTGTTGCCAAGCGCCGTGATTTTGCCTGCAAGCTGCGGGGGGAACATGCCGATGCGCAGGGCGCTTTGGGGGTTGAGGCTGCTGCCCAGGCCGCCGGCCAGATACAGCCCGTCCAGCTCGTCCGCCGACAGCCCCGCCCGCCGCAGCAGCACCTCGATGCCGGCCGCCACCGCGCCCTTGGCAAGCTGCAGCGCGCGCAGGTCGCCCGCCGTGAGAAAGAGGGAGCGGTCCGGCGTAAAGAAAAAGATGCCGTTGCCGTTTTGGTCCCGCTCCAGCCAGGGGGCAAGCCCGCGCGGCGCCTCGTCGGGCGGCAGCAGGCGTCCGCTCTGGTCGACGGCGCCCAGCTCCAGCAGCAAAGCCAGCGCGTCGAGCAGGCCCGAGCCGCACAGGCCCCTGGGCTGCCCGCCGCCAATCACCTCGAGCACGGGGCCTGCGCCGTCCCACGACATGCGCCGCACGGCGCCCGGCAGGCCGGCCATGCCGCACGAGATGCCCCCGCCCTCAAAGGCGGGGCCGGTGGCCACGGCGCAGCACAAAAAGCCGTCGCCGCAGCGCAGCGCCATCTCGCCGTTGGTGCCCACGTCCACAAAGAGCGAGCGCCCCCCGAGCAGCCGCCCGCAGGAGAGCAGCCCGGCCGTGATGTCGCCGCCCACATAGCCCGCCACGCAGGGCGACAGCCGCACCGCAAGCCCCTCCCACTCCAGGGGGGCCTCCTGCCAAAAGAGGGTGGGGGGCGAAAAGGGCGCTTTTGCAATGGAAACGGGCGACAGCCCGCAGGCGATATGCTGCATCACGGTGTTGCCCGACAAAAAGAGCTCCCCTGCGCGCTGCCCCGGGGGCAGGTGACGCCGGCACAGCTCCTCCACAAGCGAGAGCACCTGCCGCCGCAGCACGTCCTGCAGCAGCGCCAGCCCGCCGTCGTGCTCCATGACGTAGGCGATGCGGGTGAGCACGTCGGCCCCGAAGGCGGCCTGCGCGTTCCAGGCGCCGGCCCTGCCCAGGCTTTGCCCCGTGGACAGGTCAAAGAGCTCGGCCGCGACGGTGGTGGTGCCAAGGTCCACGGCGGCGCCTGCGCCGCCGCGCGGCGAAAGGGGAAAAGGGGAGAGCGCGCCGGAGGAGACGCCGCAGCAGACCGACGCGTTTGAAGCAAGGGGCAGCGCAAGGCGCATGCCGTCGGCAGTTGGCAGGCGGCAGGCCAGCGCCTCTTGAGGGCCTGCGGGGCCCTCGAGCAAAACACGGCATTTCCCGCAGGTGCCCCGCCCCCCGCACACGGCCTGCACCGGCAGGCCGGCGCGCCGCAGCACGTCCAGCACCGGCTCGCCCCCGCGCCCCTCCAGGCGCAGCACCCGCTCCCCATGGCGGACGAAAATGCTTGACATAGGCAAATCCCTTTTCTATAATTGCTTTAATTTCCCGGGGGGACGGGGGCCTAGGCCCGGCAGACAAGGGCGGGGCCGCCCCCCTCACGGACGGCCCTCAAAGGGCCGCCTGACTTGGTTTTCATCATACACACCCCCGGCATTTTCTGTCAAGCGGTTTTGCACAAAGCAAAAAGGAGGGAAACGGGATGGACGAGCTGGCCATGGCGCTCGAGCTGGGG
Organism: uncultured Clostridia bacterium; assembly: GCA_944376235.1. GTDB lineage: Bacteria > Bacillota > Clostridia > Oscillospirales > Feifaniaceae > Galloscillospira. The sequence goes on from CALWCA010000013.1 coordinate 24,033, forward strand.
TTTTCGCAGGCGGCGCCGCTTGCCATGGAGGCGCTTGCCCCCAATGCGCAGGTGCGCGCCATGTGCGCGGCCGACCGATGCGGCATGTACGGCAGGAGCTGGAGCTGCCCGCCCGGCTGCGGCACCCTCGGTCGGCTCGAGCGGGAGATGAAAGGCTACGCGCGCGGCCTGCTGGTGCAGACCACGGCCCCCCTGGAGGATGAGTTTGACGCAGCCGGCATGGCGCAGGCCCGGACACGGCACCGCCGCAGCTTTGAGGCGCTGGTGCGCTGCCTGCGCCGCTCCGGGCAGCAGGACTGCCTGCCCCTGACGGCCGGCGCCTGCCGCGTCTGCCTCTCCTGCACCTACCCCGGCGCGCCCTGCCGCTTCCCCCAAAAGAGGATGGCCTCCATGGAGGCCTGCGGCCTGCTGGTCAGCGAGGTGTGCAGCCGCTCGGGACTGGGTTATTTTTACGGGACGGGCACCGTCACCTACACCTCCTGCGTGCTGCTGCGGCGCTGAAAAGGCCCCCGGCAAGGGGAGGCCCCGGCGGGGCGGGCCCGGCGGGGCAAAAGAGGCCCCCGGGAAAAGGGCCTGCCTCGCGGACGGGGCGGCAGGTTCCCCGCCTCGCCGGCGGGCAGCACCGCACACCGTATTTGAGAAAGGAAGCGTTTGTCATGGCGACACCAAAGGAGCTCTTTTTGAATTTGCTTAGGCCCGATGCGCCCAGCCAGCGCCTGCTGGTGCAGTATGAGGCGCTGGAGATGGTTTTGTCCGATCCCGTGGGGCGCTATCTGGCGGGGGACAGCCCCAATCAGGCGGTGCGCAAAAACCGGTGGGGCATCACCATGGTGCGTCCCGACGACGCCCCCGGCTCCATGCCGCTCATCAACGAGCAGACCAAGGTCTGCCCCGACGTCACGCGCTGGCGCGACTTCGTGCACGCGCCCGACATCGCGTCGCACTGCACGCAGGGCTGGGAGCAGTGCGCCCTTGAGGCGCGCGCCAAGGCGGGGGACGACCGCCTGGTCAGCGCCTTCATGGGCACGGGGATTTTCGAGCAGTGCCACTTTCTCATGGGCTTTGAGGACACCCTGACGAACCTCTACGAGCACCCCGGCCCCATGCACGAGCTCATCGACTACATCACCGAATACCGCCTGACCTACGCCAAAATGCTCATCGACGGCCTTGGGCCCGACCTGCTCTTCACCCACGACGACTGGGGCACCAAGGAGGCCCTCTTCATGAAGCCCGACATGTGGCGGGAATTTTTCAAGGAGCCCTACCGCCGCTTTTACGGCTACATCCGCTCGCGCGGCGTCATCGCCGTGCACCACGGCGACTCCTGCCTCGCCCCCATCGTGGAGGACATGGCCGAAATCGGCATCCAGGTGTGGCAGGGCGTGCTGCCCGAAAACGACATCCCCGCCCTGCAAAAGCGCCTTGGCGGGCGCATGGTGCTCATGGGCGGCATCGGCGCCGCCGTCGACAGGCCCGACGCCGGGGAGCAGGAAATCCGCCGCTACGTCAGAGGGGTGCTCGAGAGCTGCGCCCCGGGCGGCCACTTCATCCCCTGCATCACCTACGGGCTGGCCGGCACGGTCTATCCCCACGTCGACCCCGTGATCGACGCCGAAATCAGGGCCTACAACGGCGAGCTGCACCTGCCCGTGGGGCAGCCGGCCCCCGCCGTGCGGCGGCGGACGGCGCGGCGCGCCCCTGAGGCGTCCCCGGCGCAGCAGCCGCAGCCGCAGCAGCCTCCTCGGGCGCAGGAGGGCGGCGACACGCTGCAGCAGCTTTCCACGGCGCTGCGCAGAGGCCAGAAAAACCGCGTGCTGCAGCTCTGCCGTCAGGCGCTCGACGAGGGGACGCAGGCCCGGGACGTGCTCGCAAAGGGCCTGGTGGAGGGCATGTCGCGGCTGGGCGAGGACTTTTCGGCAAACCGCGTCTTCGTGCCCGAGATGCTCATGGCGGCGCGCTGCATGAACGCCGCCACCGAGCTGCTGCGCCCCCTGCTGGCACAGGGCGTGCAGACGGCCGCCGGACGGGTCTGCCTGGGCACCGTGCGCGGCGACCTGCACGACATCGGCAAAAACCTCGTCAAAATCATGATGGAGGGCTGCGGCCTGGAGGTCATCGACCTGGGCGTCGACGTGGCGCCCGAGACCTTCGTGCAGACGGCAAAGGAGAAGGCGTGCGACATCATCGCCTGCTCGTCGCTGCTGACCACCTCCATGTCCGAGATGCAGGCGGTGGTGGAGCTGGCCGACCGGGCCGGCATTCACGGCAGGGTCAAGATCATGGTGGGCGGCGCCCCCGTGACGCAGGAGTTTTGCGACCGCATCGGGGCAGACGTCTATACCGACGACGCGGCGCAGGCGGCGCGCGCAGCCGTGGAGCTGCTGCGCGCCTGAGCCGCCCCGGTGCCCGGCGGGCCTCCCGCCGCGCGCCGGGGCGGCTCCCCCCGGCCGCCCGGCAGGCCCCCGGCAAAGGCCGGGGGCCTGCCGTAAAGGCGGCCGGCGACGCCTCTTGGCGGGCCGGCCTTTTCCTGCACCGCCCTTGCAGGGGCTGCCGGCAGGGGGCAAAGGATGCCCGCCGCACGGCGGGCATGGGCCGGCGACCGGAGGGGGTGCGGCGTGCTTTCCGTCTCCTGCGCTTTTTTAGCAGAGGGCCCGGTATGCGCGTCCCCGGCCAAGGTGCCGCCTTGTGCCGGGGCTGATCCCTTTTTGTGCCGCGCCCTCCTCCCCTTCGCGGCGCCTGCTCCCCGAATTTTGACAAAAGCCGCAGCTTTTTTGCAAAAGCCCGCCCCAAAAGCCGCCTCCCGCCCCCGCCGGGCAGCGCAGGGCTCCCTTCCCTTTCAAAAGATTTTTTGAACTTTTTGAAAACCTTTTTCCTTTTTGAAAGAAAGAAAACAAAGCGCCTCAAAAACACAAAGAGCGGACATCCGTTGCCGCTCTGCGGACAGCGCAATCAATTTTCCTTGCAATCATAGGCATGGTAGTGTATAATACAGAAAATGGATGGGTGCCCTTCGTGTAAATTGCACAAAAAGAAGGGCTGTCTTTCGTTTTTTATGAAACCGTGGAGCTTTGATGAAACCGTGGAGCGGCGGCAGCCCTGCACATTCGCGCCTCTATGGTAAAATTCGGCGGGCCGCTCGCCGCAAGAGTGGCGACCGGGGCCGACAGGGAGGGGTTTTCCTGTCCGGCCTTGCGGTTGTGGGAGGTACCTCGTATGAAACAATACCCCGTAGACAAGCTCCGCAATGTCGTGCTGCTCGGACAGGGTCGTTCGGGCAAGACCTCATTTGCGGAGGCGGCTCTTTTTCTGACAAAGGGCACTGACAGACTGGGCAAAACGGCAGACGGCAACACCGTTTGCGACTTTGACCCCGAGGAAATCAAGCGCCAGATCTCGATTTCCACCGCCGTGGCGCCCGTGGAGTATAAGGGACATAAAATCAACTTTCTCGACACGCCCGGATATCTCGACTTCGTGGGCGAGGTGATGCAGGGCGTGCGTGTGGCCGAGACGGCGCTGCTGGTGGTGTCGGGCAAGGGCGGCCCCGGCGTCGGCACCGAGAAGGGGTTTGAATATGCAAGCAAGGCCGGCCTGTCCAAGATGTTTTTCGTCGGCTCGATGGACGTGGAAAATGCCGACTTCTTCAAAACCGTGGAGCAGCTGCGCGAGGTCTTCGGCATCTCGGTCTGCCCCACCTGCTGCCCCGTCATGGAGGGCGAGAAGATGGTGGCGCTCATCGACTTTGTCGAGCGCAACATGAAGGTCTACAAAAACGGCGTGCCCGAGGTCAAGCCCCTGCCCGAGGATTTGGGCGACGAGGCCAATGCCCTGTGGGACATGATGAGCGAGTCGGTGGCCGAGACCTCGGAAGAGCTCATGGAAAAATTCTTCAACGGGGAATACTTCTCGCGCGAAGAGACCATCAACGGCCTGCGCGCCGGCATTGCAGACGGCTCCATTGCCCCCGTCCTGTGCGGCTCGGCCGTGACGCTTGAGGGGATTGACAACGTGCTCGAGACCATCGTGAGCGCCACCCCCTCCCCGGCGGACAAGGGCGACATCAAGGCCGAAATCGACGGCAAGGAGGGCGCCCTTCGCCCCGACCCCAACGGCGACCTGGCCGCCATCGTCTTCAAGACCGTGGCCGACCCCTTCGTGGGCAAGATGTCCTACTTCAAGGTGGTCTCGGGCACCATGAAGGCCGATTCCCAGGTCTTCAACTCCACCTCGGGACAAAACGAAAAGGTGGGCAAGCTCTTCTTCATCCGGGGCAACAAGCAGACCGAGACCCCCGCCATCGGCGCGGGCGACATCGGCTTTGTCTCCAAGCTCAGCAGCACCGCCACGGGCGATACGCTGTGCGCCGCCGGCAAAAACATCAGGCTGCCCGGCATCGACTTCCCCGCCCCCTCCTACTCCATGAGCATCCAGCCGCTCGCCAAGGGCGACGAGGAAAAAATCTCCTCCGGCCTGCAGCGTCTGGCCGAGGAGGACCGCACCTTCTCCTTTGCGCTCAACCCCGAGACCAAGCAGCAGGTCATCTCCGGCCTGGGCGACGTCCATCTCGACGTCTTGGTCAGCAAGCTCAAGAGCAAGTTCGGCACCGGCGTGGAGCTCGGGCCGGTGCGCGTGCCCTACCGTGAGACCATCCGCAAGAAGGTCAAGGTGCAGGGCCGCCACAAGAAGCAGTCGGGCGGCCACGGCCAGTTCGGCGACGTCTGGATTGAGTTCGAGCCCGGCGACACCGAGGATCTGACCTTTGCCGAAAACATCTTTGGCGGCTCGGTGCCCAAAAACTTCTTCCCGGCCGTGGAAAAGGGCCTGCGCGAGTCCATCCAAAAGGGCGTTTTGGCCGGCTATCCCGTGGTCAACCTCAAGGCCACCCTGGTCGACGGCTCCTACCACCCGGTCGACTCCTCCGAAATGGCCTTCAAGGTGGCCGCCAACCTGGCCTACAAGGCCGGTATGGAGGCGGCAAACCCCGTGCTGCTCGAGCCCATCGGCAACCTCAAGGTGCTCATTCCCGACTCCATGATGGGCGACATCATCGGCGACATCAACAAGCGCCGGGGCAGAATTTTGGGCATGAACCCCGTGGCCGGCGGCCTGCAGGAGGTCGAGGCCGACGTGCCCATGGCCGAGATGGGCAGCTACGCCGTGGATCTGCGCTCCATGACCCAGGGCAGAGGCTCCTTTACGCTGGAGTTTGCGCGCTACGAGGAGGCGCCGCCCAACGTGGCCGAAAAGGTCATCGCGGAGGCCGCCGCAGCGCAGGAGGAGTAAACAAAGAGAGACCAAACCGCCTGATTTTTGCAAAGCGGCGCTTTGCCGCCCGTGGAGCGGCCCGGCCGGCCCGGCACAGACGGGCAGACGCAAAGGCGGGCAGGGCCTGCCGCCCTGCCGCAGCCTCAAAGGGGCCCGCTCCACGGACGCTGCGCCCTGCGGCGCAGAAAAATCAGGCGGCGGAAAAATCGCAGGAGAGACCGCCTTTTGAAAAAAGGGCGGTCTTTCTGGTTGGCAGGCCAAGGGGACAGGCAAAAGCAGCCTGAGGCAAGCCGGAGAAGAAGGCAAGCAAACCAGAGCAGCATGCAGGCCACGGGGCTTTCCCGGAAGGGAGGCCTGGAGAGACCCCGGAAGGGAGACCTGGAGAGACCCCGGAAGGGAGACCTGGAGAGACCCCGGAAGGGAGACCTGGAGAGACCCCGGAAGGGAGGCCTGGAGAGACCCCGGAAGGGAGGCCTGCGGGGGAGGCTGGCCGGAGATATTCCGGGAGGGTTTTGCCATGGGATCGTCCAAAGATGGGGCGGCCCGGGAGGCCTGTGCGCAGCGCGCGGGCCCCGGGAGGGGGCCATCCCTCTTTTGAAAGGCCGGTTGTGCGGCCGGATGAAGGGGGAGCGGGTCGGATGAGCCCGATGGGCTCCCGGTGCAAGGCCCATGGGCAGGCCCCCCTTTTTTTGCGGGGCCTCTCCCGCTTTTGAAGGATGTCCCGAAAGAGGAAGGCCCTGGGCGAAGCTCCTGTGGGGAGGCCCGGGAGGAGACCAGAGAGGAAGCTGAGAGGGACCAGAGAGGGACCAGAGAGGGAGGCTCGGAAGAGACCCGGAAGAGGCCCGAGAGAGGCCCCCGGAGAGGCATCGAGAAAAAACGCCGGCCTTTGGGGGATGTCCCTGCTGCGCGTCAGGCATACGATGAAGAGAGGGGGGAGGCCCTCCCGGCCCTGCCGGGGCGGGCGTCCCGCCGCAGCAAGACGAAGGAGGAGATTGTTTTGAGCATTCGCATCGGAATCATGGGATACGGCAACATCGGAAGGGGCGTGGAGTGCGCCGTCAGGCATGCGCCCGACATGGAGCTTGCGGCCGTTTTCACCCGCCGCGACCCCGGCAGGGTGTCCGTCCTGACGCCGGGCGTCCCGGTGCTGCCGGCGCAGGAGGCCATGGCGCATGCAGACGGGATTGACGTGCTCATGCTGTGCGGCGGGTCGGCCACCGACCTGCCGGTGCAGACCCCCCTGTATGCCCGCCGCTTCCATGTGGTGGACAGCTTTGACACCCACGCCGACATCCCCGCGCATTTTGACGCCGTGGACCGGGCGGCGCGCGAGGGCGGGAGGGTGGCCGTCATTTCGGCGGGCTGGGACCCCGGCCTGTTTTCGCTCAACCGCCTGCTGGGCGGCGCCGTGCTGCCCGACGGGGCCGACTACACCTTCTGGGGCAGGGGCATCAGCCAGGGCCATTCCGACGCCATACGGCGCGTGGAGGGCGTGGCCGACGCCAGGCAGTACACCGTGCCGGTGGAGTCGGCGCTGGCCGCCGTCCGGGCGGGGCAGACGCCCTCGCTGACCACCCGTCAAAAGCACACCAGGGAGTGCTACGTCGTTGCAAAGCCGGGGGCGGACCTTGCCAAAATCGAGCACGACATTATCACCATGAAAAACTACTTTGACGAGTACGACACCACGGTGCACTTTGTCTCGCAGCAGGAGCTGGATCGCGGCCACGCCGGCATGCCGCACGGCGGCTTTGTCATCCGCAGCGGCAAAACAGGCTGGGAAAAGGAGCACGGCAGCGTCATGGAGTTCCGCCTGGCGCTGGACTCCAACCCCGAGTTCACGGCCAGCGTGCTGGTGGCCTGCGCCCGCGCGGCGCACCGCATGGCGCAGCAGGGGCAGACGGGCTGCAAGACCATGCTCGACATCCCGCCCGCCCTGCTCTCCCCGCTCGACGCCGCCACGCTGCGCAAAACGCTGCTGTAAACAACCCCTTGCAGCAGGGGAAGGGAAGGAGGGAGACCATGGTCGACACCAATGCGCCCGCCTCCTGAAAAAAGCGCCGCCGCACGAGCGCGGCACAAAAAAGCATGGTTTTTGGGAGGCTTTGACAGTGAAAAAAATTCCCTTTGGGCCCGACTGGCCCAGACGAGAGCACTTTTTCCATTTTATTGAGGACGTGCGCTGCGTGGTCAATGTCACGCACCGCGTGGACGTCACCGAGCTGGTGCAGGCGGTGCGCCAAAGCGGACGGCGGTTTTACGCCGTCTACATCGCGCTGGTGACGCAGCTTGTCAACCGCCGCAGCGAGTTTCGCATGACGCGCGACGAGCAAGGCGAGCCATGCTTTTTCGAGCAGGTCAGCCCCTCCTACGTCATCTTCCACGAGGACACCGAGACCTTTACCGCGCTGGTCACGCCCTGGACGGGGGAGTTTGAGAGCTTTTACGACGCCCTGGTGCGCGACATGGAGCGATATAAAAACGACACCCGCCGCCAGATTCCCTGCGGCATGACCGAGGGCACCTTTGACATCTCCTGCCTGCCCTGGCTTGATTTCGACAGCTTTGACATGCACATTTTCGACGAGGGCGCCTACCTGCCCCCCATCATCACCTGGGGGCGCTATGTCAGGCGCGGCGACAGGGTGGAAATGCCGGTCGCGCTCGAGCTGCACCACGCTGCGGCAGACGGCTTCCACATGGCCCGCTTTTTCCGGGAGCTGGAAGAAGAGGGGCGCGCGCTGGCAAAAAAGCTGTGAGCAAAAGCCATGTGAGCAAAACAAAAAGAGGCTCCCCCGCATGCAGGGGGAGCCTCGCCGCATTTTTGGGGAAACCCGGCGGATGCGTCAGGCATAAGCCGGGTTTTTCGGAGTGTGGGCGGCAAAAGGGACGCCCTGCGCTTTTGCAGGGCGCAGGCAAGGGACTTCGCCTTGGAGCGCGCCGCAGAAAGGAGGCCTCAGGCCCTCCCGGGCAGGGAGGGCCTTTCCCGGTCAGGCGTGCCGGGCGCCGGCCCCTGCGCTTTGGCCGCCGCGCCTGCTCCGCCCGGACAAGAGGAGCCCGGCAGCCGGCATACGGAAAAGGCGGGACCGCCCGGGAGTGCCTGAGGCAGGGAAAGGGCAGGGCGCCGGGGCGGGATGGGCCGGTGCGGGCGCCGGAAGGGCCTGCCGGGCCGGGCGCCGTCCCCTGCGCGAGGGCAGGGAAGAGAGGGAAAAAGGGAAAAGGGATTTCCCTTTTCCCTCTCTTGGCGTCCCCGGCGCCTTCGCCGGGGACGCGGACGGCGCCCGTGCGGCGGGGGTGCGGGATGAGACGGGCTGTGCGGGGATGCGGGGGCGCGACAAGGAGGGGGCACGATGCTGCGGGAGGGGCCTTCCGGGGGAGCCTGTGCGGAGAAGGGCAGGCATGGGCAGGCATGGGCAGGCATGGGGCCTTCTCTTTTGCCGGGGCGTTTGAGGTGCGGGGCGGAACTTTTGGAGGCCCTTTTTCGACACAGGAGACAGAAAAAGCCCCCAAAGCTTCGGGGGAAGAAGCTTCGGGGGAAGAAGCTTCGGGGGCTGCCGCCCGGGGAGCGTGCGCCGTGTGCCGTGGTGCGGGCAGGCGCCGCCGGGGGCGGCGGGGAGGCAAGCCTCGTCCGGCGCAAGGGCCTGCCGCAAGGCCCCCGGCTTGCGCAGAGGCGTCGCAGGCGCGGGGTGCAGAGAGGTCAGAACACGATGCCGCCGGCCAGGTTTTGCAGGCAGGCCACCACGCTGTCGGCCGCGAGGGCGCTGGAGCGGGGGTTGTCGGCAGAGGGGCGCGAGGCCACCTCGATGGCGGCGCGGCCAAAGTCTCCCTCGAGCTCCACGCGGTGGGTGTTGAGCGCAAGGCCGGGGCGGCAGCGCACCTCGACCGTTGTGTCCTGCATGCCGCAGGAGGCAAAGGCGGCGGCCACCGCCACGTTGACGTTTTTGGGGAAGGCGGCGATGGCGTCGCGGGCATTTCCCGAAAAAATCACCCGCTCCTCCTGCGGGCCGTCCTCCAGGCCCAGCGCCTGCGGGCTCTTGAGGTTGACGATGCGGCAGGAGAGGGCGCCCGACAGGCGCGCCGCGTTCATCAGGTCAAAGCCGCCCAAAGCGCCCGAGGCAATGCGCAGCTTTTTGCCGCTCCTGCGCGCCGCAGCCTCGGCGCGCGCCGCAAAGGCCTCGTCGGCCAGCGCCCCGGCAGACAGGGCGATGACGTCGCAGCCGGCGCGCAGGCAGGGCTCGGCAATCTCCTTGAGCGTGTCGGCCGTGGCGGCCTCCACCACATAGTCGGGATTGTGGGCCAGCAGCTCGGGCAGCGTTTGGCAGACGCGCCCGCCGCACCGGCCGGCAAGCCGCTCGGCGGCCTGCCCGTCGCTGTCGAGGAAAAATGCCATGATGTAGTCGTCAGACAGGTGCTTTTGCACCCCTTGCGCAATCAGGCTGCCCAAATTTCCGCAGCCAATCAGGCCGATGGATTTCATGGAGGAGACGCTCCTTTCTCATTTGTTGCTTCCAGTATACCATGCCGGGAGGGCGAGGGGAAGGAAAAAGGTTTTTTTTTCCGGCTTGGAAAATTTCGAGCGGGAGCTTGCTGAGCATTGCATTATCGTGTACAATAGAAAAAAATAAGCAAGGCGTCAGGAATGGTCGAAAGACCGTGCCGGTTCTTCAAACTTTTGCAAAAAGAGAGGTTGCATCTGTATGAGAAAAACTGTTTCAAGGCTTGTGTGCGCCCTTTTGCTGGCGGCCGCGCTGCTTGGCGCGGGCTGCCTGGCAGCCACGGCTGCCGACGTCACCTTCTCCGACGTCAAGGGGCACTGGGGGGAGAGCTACATCTATTCCGGTGTGCAAAAGGGATACATCAACGGATATACCGACGGGACCTTCCAGCCCGACAAGACCGTGTCGCGCGCCGAATTTTCCAAGATGCTCAACCAGGCCATCGGCATGAAGACTACGGCCACCGTCAGCTTCAGGGACGTGGCGGTCAACGCCTGGTACTATGAGGAGGTGCGCAAGGCGGTGGCGGCGGGCTACATCGCCGGCTATTCCGACAACACCTTCCGCGCCGACACGCCCATCACCCGCCAGGAGGCGGCCGTCATGGTGGCGCGCGTGGTCTCCCCGCCCGAGACGCTCAAGACGCTGACCACCCTCAACGACAACGCCTCGGTGGCAAGCTGGGCGCAGCCCTATGTCAAGGTGGTCTACACCAAGGGCTACATGGAGGGCGACGACAACGGCAACTTCCGGCCGGAGGATCCGCTCACCCGCGCTGCGGCGGCCAAGGTCATCACCACGCTGCTTGAGGGCGAGACCATCATCACCTCCAACCAGACCATCTCCATTGACGATATGAAATACAAGGACACGCTGTTTGCCAACAACGTCACAATCTCCTCGGCGCTTGGCAGCGGCGGCGTGACGCTGGAAAACTGCCGCGTCATCGGCACGCTGACCGTCAACGGCGGCGGCGCCTCCTCCGGCCTTGTGCTGGACAACACGGCCCTCAACAAGCTGACCGTCTCGGACGGCGACGGCAACGTCCATGTGCTGCTCACCGGGGGCACCGAGGTCAAGCAGGCCACCCTGTCGAGCGGCGCCTTCCTGGAGGAGAGCAGCTCGCTGACCGGCGAGGGCGTGACCGACCTGACGCTGCAGGGCTCGCTGGACAGCGACACTGTCAAGCTGTCGGGCGACTTTGGCGTCGTCACCGTCAACAACTCGGCCTTTGTCAACGCCGTCAAGGGCGACATCGACGAAATTGTCATTGCCAAAAAGGCCAACCTGGTGCTGCAAAACGGCGACGTCGCCACCCTGACGGTGGACAAGGCCGCCTCGGGCGCCACCATCAACCTCTCGAGCTCCGTCACGGTGGACAAGGCCGTCATCAACGCCTCCGCCACCTTCACCGGCGAGGGCGAGATCGCCTGGGCGGTGGAAAACGCTTCCGACATCACCTATGAGACCGAGCCCGACCGTCTCGACGAGTATGACGACGGCAGCTACGACCCCGAGGCCGACTACGAGGGCCTTGCGCCCACCATCAGCCCCTCCTCGGGCTCGACCGACGTGGCCTGCTCGCGCGTCATCAAGCTGACCTTTGGCCAGACCATCTACAAGCTGAGCGGCAGCTCCATGACGGCGGCCTATCTGGAGGACGAGGTCATCGAGCTGCGCAAGGGCAGCTCGAGCGGCAGCCACGTGCCCTTTACGGCTGAAATCAGCTCGAGCGGCCGCGTGGTCTCCATCACGCCCGACAGCCAGCTCTCGAGCGACACCAAGTATTACGTCATCGTCAACAGAGGCACCCTGACAAACTCCAAGGGCGACACCAATCCCAAGGCCTCCTTCAGCTTCACCACCGAGAAGGACACCTATCTCACCCCCACCATTTCGCCCGCAAACGGCAAGACCAGCGTCTCGTGCAGCTCCCAGATCAAGCTGACCTTCGGCGAGGCGGTGTATAAGGACACGGGGGCCGATTTGACCTCCTCCTATGTGGAAAATTCCGTCGTCGAGCTGCGCGAGGGCAGTGTGGACGGCCCGCTCAAGAGCTTCTCGGCCGTCATCTCCTCCACCCGCAAGCTCATCACCATCACGCCCGACAGCGACCTCAAGGACGACACGGTGTATTATGTGATTGTCAACAAGGAGACGCTGTCCGACTACGACGGCAACCTCAATTCCCGCTTTACCTCGGTCTTCTCCACCGGCTCGACGGTCGACGCCCTCATCGCCTTTGACCCCGAGAACAAGGAGGAAAACGTGCTGCCCGACACCGACATCACCATCTCCTTTGCCTATGCGCTGCAGCGCTACGGCGGCACCACCCTGCGCGAATCCTACCTCGAGTCGACGGCCGTCTCCCTGCGCCGGGGCTCTTCCACCGGCTCGGAGCTGGAGTTCACGGCCTCGCTGAGCGACGACGGCAAGTCGGTGACGCTGACGCCGGTGGAAGAGCTGTCCAACGCCACCACCTACTACGTCATCATCAACGAGAACACCCTGCAGTACAAGGACGGGGAGAAGGTGCCGCGCACCACGTCCTACTTTGAGACCAACGACGGGAAAAGCAGAATCGGGGAGCTCAAGGCCGAAAACATTGCGGTTTCAACGGCGGACCTTCTGGTGTCGGCCACTGCGGACGGCACCGTCAAGCTGAGCTTCAAGCCCTCTTCGGGCGACGGCTTCACCGAGGAGTTCGACGTCAGGGCCGGGGAGGAGAGGACGGTGGCGCTGACCGGGCTCTACCCCTCCACCCGCTACACCGTCTCGGCCACCGTGACCGACAGGGCCGGCAACACCTCGTCGTCGACCTCGGTCAGCTTTACCACCGAGGCCGTGACGCTGGAGCTTGAAGTCACCGACGTGACCAGAAACAGCGCCACCGTGACGGCGGGCTTTGACGCCCCCGGCAGGCTGACCATCTCTTACTCGCCCTACTCCCCCAAGGAGTCGGGCACCGTGCTCAGCAACTTCCGCCCGGCAGACGGCGTGACCGAAAAGTCGGTGGATTTGACCGAGCTCAAGGAAAAGACCTCCTATACCGTGACGCTGACCTACACGTCGGACAACGATAAGAGCACCACCAAGCGCGTCACCTTCACCACCGACTCCATCTCGTCTGACGCCTCGCTCTCCTCCCTGCAGATTGCCGGGACCGACGGCACCTATAACGCCGTGGCGGGCTCGAACAACACCTATACCGCCGTCATCTCGGCCTCGGGCGCCAAGACCGTGCAGATCATCCCCACGGCCAAGGACGACGGCGCCGTGATCAAGGTCAACGGCAAGCCGGTGAAAAGCGGAGAGCCCAGCGAAGACATGTCCATCACGGTGGGACAGGAGCTGACCGCCACCATCGAGGTCACGGCCGAAAACGGCACGGTCAAGACCTATACGCTGACCGTCACCGTCAACCAGTAATGGTGCGGGACGGCGCACAGAGGGCGGGGCTGACGCGCAGGGGCGCAAGCCCGGGAGTCCTCGCCAGGGGCGCAAGCCCGGCAGCCTGTGCCCGGGAGCCCTCGCCAGGGGCGCAAGCCCGGGAGCCCTCGCCAAGGGCCCGGGCGCAAAGAGCAGCCCTGTGGGGGCTGCCTGCGGGGATTTCACGGCAAAAAGACCCAAAGGGCGGCAGCAGGGACAAAAAGCGCCCGCGCGGGCAGGGCAGGGGGCCGGGAGGCTGCGGCTGCCCCTGCCCGCAGATGGGGAACATCCGCACAACAACGCAGCATCCGCAAAATAACGGAAAAGGGGCCGCCGGGCGTATGCCCGGTGGCCCCTTTTTTTGGGGCCAAGGAAAAGAAAATCGCACGGAGCGCTTTCCAAAAAGCTCCGAAAGAAGGCTTCAAAAGAGAGGCGTTTGCAGGAGCGGCGTCGGCATCTGTCCCGCTCCCCGCAGGGCAGAGGGGGAGGGGAGCGAACATCAGGAGGCTGCGGCAGGCTGCGCCTGCGTCTGCGCCGTCTGCGAGGTCTCTGCGCCGGCCTGTGCCTGCTGCGTCTGGGCGCCGTCGGACACGGGCGTCTGCGAGGTCTGTACCTGCGCGTCGGTCTGCGCGTCGGCCTGGGCGCCGGTCTGGGCGCCGGCCTGGGCCTGGCCCTCCTGCGGGCTCTGCTCCAGCGTGGGGGTGGGCATCTCCATGCCCTGCATGAAGCCGTCCATCTCCGCCTTGCAGATGTCACAGGCGATGATGCGGCTGCCGCAGATGAGCAGGTTGCACAGCACCTCCCCCTGCTCCCCCGGGTAGTTGAGCACACGGTAGCTCCACCGCTTGGCGGTCTCGCCCCGATATTTGCTCAGATCCAGCCCCTGCGACTTCTGCAGCTCGTTGTAAGTTTCATAGACCTCGTCAAATTCCTCGGGCAGCGTCACCTCCGTGACCTCGACGGCGGCCTCCTCGATCTCCCAGCCGAACTGTCGGATAAACTCCACGCGGTCCTCGTTGGTCTTGATGCCCTTGCAGTCGACGCCGCCTGCGAAAACGGGGGCGCCCGAAAAACGCGAGCCGACAAACGACATGGTCAGCAAAACGGCCAGCAGCACAAGCAGGGCAACCCCTGCCCACTTGAGCAGCCTCGGATTGATTTTGATAGCCTTGATGTACATGACAAGAACACCCCTCGTTTTCTTTGGCAGTCGTGGTAAGACATCCATATGAGGGAGCCCCGCTTTTTATGATGGACCCGCCCCGCTTTTTATGCCTGACGGAACAAAGGAGTGCGATTTGGCAACATTTCACAAAAATTCTTGTATATTTGTATTTTTGTGTTGCAATTGTGGCAGGAAGCCGATATAATGTCAGTAAACTCAATGCTTGCCCACACCTGCATTTTCCCGGAATATCGGCCAAGCCGGGGAAAAGGGTGCGAAAGAGCGGCCGCTTTTTTCGCAGTCGGCCGGGATCAAGCGGTATTTTTTGTTGTGCAAATCGACAAGGCGTTTTGGTCCCGCCTTTTTGTGCAGGGTGCGGCAAAGTTTTGATTTTAAGATGGAGGGATGCAAATTATGAAACGCAAATTCAGTCTGCTGCTGGTGCTGGTCATGCTCTTTGCAGTGGCGCTTTCCGCCTGCAACAGCACCGAGGAGGGCACCGGGGGCAACGAAGGCACCGAGGGAAACGAAGGCACCGAGCCCGTCAATCTCAAGCTGGCTACCGGCGGCACCACCGGTACTTACTATGCGTACGGCGGCGTGCTGGGAACTCTGTTTGAAAATAAAATCGACGGGTTGACGGTGGACGTCCAGTCGACCGGCGCCTCCAAGGCCAACATCGTTTTGGTCTGCGACGACGAGGTGCAGATGGCCATTGTGCAAAACGACGTCATGGACTATGCCTACAACGGCACCGACCAGTTTGAGGGCGACAAGATGGAAGGCTTCAGCAGCATGGCGGCCTGCTATGCCGAGGTCTGCCAGATCATTGCCAATCCCGACTCGGGCATCGCCACGGTGGCCGACCTGGCCGGCAAGAGAGTGTCGGTGGGCGACGCGGGCTCCGGCGTGGAGTTCAACACCCGCCAGATCCTCGAGGCCTATGGCCTGACCTTTGACGACATCACGGTGCAGAATCTCGGCTTTGAGGATTCGGCCAACGCCCTCAAGGACGGCAAGATCGACGCCTTCTTCTGCACCGCCGGCGCCCCCACCACCGCCATCTCGAGCCTTGCCACCACCAACGATATCGTGGTGCTCAATGTCGACGGCGAGGAGGCTGCCGCGCTCATCGAAAAATATCCCTTCTACACCGCCTATGATATCCCGGCGGACACCTATCCCGGCATGACCGAAGCCGCCACCACCGTGGCCGTCAAGGCCACCCTCATCGTGGCCGACGACCTCTCGGAGGATCTGGTCTACAATCTGACCAAGACGCTCTTTGAGAACAAGGCCGAGGTGGAGGCCGGAAACGCCAAGGGCAGCGAGCTGGATGTCAACTACGCCGTGGAGGGCGTTTCGGTTCCCTTCCATCCCGGTGCCGAAAAGTACTTCAGGGAAGTTGGCGCACTGAGCTAATTGCAGCATTGCCGGAATGGTCGACCGGTAAGCAGAGGGAAAGCCATAGCGATAGCCGCAGTGGTGCTTTGTATCATTGCGGCTATCCTTTTCCTGTTTCAAGACGCGCTTTGGGGCGGCGGGATGGAGCTGGCGCTTCTGGACGCGGATACCGGAGAGTGCTATGCCAGCTTTCCCGTGGAGGAGGGCAGCACCTTTTCCGTGACCTTTCTGCACTCGGTCAACAAGAGCGACGTATGCGAGACCTACTGTGTGGAGGGGGGCAGCATCTATGTGGAATCCTGTGAGTACAGCGCCTTCGGCGCCGGCGTCGCCACCCAGGTCGAGCCGGGGCAGACGCTGACCCACACCCCCGACGGGCACATGCTGCTCTCGGGCATCCACCGCGAAATCCCCTCTCTGTCATATATCGTCGGAACGATATACGACCATTATCTGGACATCGACGGGCAGACCATCAATTTAACGGAGCTGTGCGGCAAAAACAGCACCGTTTGCTTTACCCTGGTATCTTAACAGTGTTGGGAGGACGAAAGCAATATGTCCGACTTTTTGAAAAAGGGCCATGGCGGGGAGGCTCCCGACGGCAATGCGCCCGGACTTGCGCAGGAGCAGGACGGCATGCGCGCGCCGGGGGAGCAGGACGCCCCCGGCGTGCCGGGCGGGCAGATGCCGCCGCAGCAGGCCGCCCCTGACGCAGACGGCGCGACGGCGCAGGACGTCTTTGACGCGGACGACGAGGCGGCGCAGGCCGCCGCCAACGCCCAAAAGGTGCTGGCAGAGTATGACAGGGAGTCCAACACGCGCCAGTTCACCGGCCTGCGCAAGAGCGTTGTGCGGTATGCGCTGGCGGGCTTTTCACTGTATGTGCTGTGGATGAATGTGTTTTCCACGCTGCCTGAGCAGATTCGGCGCGCCTCCTTTGTGGGGCTGGTGATCTTCCTTGCCTTTTTCCTGTATCCCCTGCGCAAGGGGGACACCGAGCGCCTCGACTATGTTGCGTGGTACGACATCGTGCTGGCCGTTGTGGGCGCGGGCTGTTATTTTTATTATGTCTTCAATTTCAAGGCCATCGTCGACCGGGCCGGACGCAACAGCACGCTAGACATTGTGGTGGCCATCATCGGCATCCTCATTCTGGCCGAGCTCTGCCGGCGCGTGGTGGGCTTTCCCATCCTCGTGGTGGCGGGCTGCTTCGTGGCCTATGCCTTTTATGCAGATTTCAGCACCAAGCGCATTATCTCACACCTCTTTTATACCACGGAGGGCGTCATGGGCACGCCCATTGGCGTTTGCTCCACCTTTATCGTTTTGTTTATCCTGTTTGGCTCCTTCCTCGACAAGACGGGGGTGGGCAAATACTTCATTGACATCGCAAACTCGATTGCGGGCGCCGCAGTGGGCGGCCCGGCAAAGGTTGCCGTGATCGCCTCGGCGATGCAGGGCATGATCTCGGGCAGCTCGGTGGCAAACACCGTGGGCTCCGGCAGCTTCACCATCCCCATGATGAAGCGCACGGGCTACCCCCCCGAATTTGCCGGCGCCGTGGAGGCGGCCGCCTCTACCGGCGGCCAGATCATGCCGCCCATCATGGGCGCCGCCGCCTTCCTCATGGCCGAAATCACGGGCTTTGACTACTCCGAGGTCGCCATCGCCGCCATTTTGCCCGCCTTCCTGTATTTTGCCGGCATCTTCCTCATGGTCCATTTTGAAGCCAAAAAGCTCAACCTGCGCGGCCTGGACAAGTCTGAAATCCCCAGCTTTTGGAAAATCTTTCTCGAAAAGGGCTATCTGCTGCTGCCCCTGGTCGTGCTGGTCTACAGCATGATGAGCGGCAAGACCTCCTCCATGTCGGCAGTCTATGCCATTTTGACCTCCATTGTGGTCAGCATGTTCCGCAAGGACACCCGCATGAGCTTTTCCGCCTTCTTAGACGCCCTCGAAAACGGCGCGCGCAGCACCATCAGCGTGGCTGTGGCCTGCGCCATCGCCGGCATTATCGTGGGCATCGTCACGCTGACCGGCATCGGCCTCAAGCTGGCAAGCGGCCTTTTGGCCCTCTCGGGCGGCATCAAAATCCTTGCCCTCTTCTTCACCATGCTGGCCTGTATCATCCTGGGCATGGGCGTGCCCACCACGGCAAACTACGTCATCATGGCCACCATCACGGCCCCCATCGTGGTCAAGCTGGGCGTCGACCTGCTGGCGGCCCACATGTTTGTCTTCTACTTCGGCATCGTGGCCGACATCACGCCCCCTGTCGCGCTGGCGGCCTACGCCGGCTCGGCCATCGCCAAGTCCAATCCCCTCAAAACCGGCATTACGGCAACCCGCATTGCCATTGCCGCCTTTATCGTGCCCTATGTCTTTGCCTTCAGCCCCGAAATGCTGCTGCTGGGCGCGCCTGTCCATAGGGCCGTGCAGATTGCCGTGACCTCCTTCATCGGCATGTACGGCGTGGCGGTCGGCATGGAGGGCTTCATGCAGACAAGGCTCAACTGGCCGCAGCGCCTGATTTGCATTGCCTGCGGGCTCATGCTCATCGACACCGGCGTGCTGACCGATATCGTGGGTATCACAGGCATTGCCGTCATGACCCTGCTGCAGAGAAAAGGCGTCAGGCAAAGGGCGGCCTAGAAAAGGCGCCTGAGGCAGCCTTGGAGCCTCTTGAAAGGGCCTCCACAAGAGAAGAAACAGTTATAGTGTATAGGGATATCAAAAAAAGAGCGGCGCCTTACGCGCCGCTTTTTTTTGTTTTGATTTGGCCCGGCGGGGGAGGGGAGACGGAGAAAAAGAGATTTTGGGAAAAGGGGGATGCGGCAGCAGAAAAAAGGCAGGAGGGGCCTTGGGGAAAAGGCTAAAACGGGGCGCCGCCTGCTGCCTTTTGGGGCGATGGGGCGGGAGCCTTGCGGACGCTGCGGCTTTTGGGCAAAGCGGTGTGCGGCAAAGCCCTTTCCGGGGCATGCCGGGAGCCTGGGGGGAAAGGACAGAAGGAGGCAAAAGCCGCCCTCAAAGGGAGAAGGGGGCGCCGTCGGCTTTTTTGTGTGCGCAAAAGGGCCCAAAGCGGCGCCTGCAGCGCCGTCCCCGGGCAGCCCCCCCGTATCCCGGCCTTTGGCCGGGCCGCACACCCGGCATCGGCGCCGACAATTCGGCTTGGCAAAAGGCTGCCGCCGGCCCAAAGCTCACAGGGAGACAGCAGGGGGCCTTGACCCATCGGCGTTTTCCTCCCATACGCAAGCAGCCCCTGCAAAAAGAGCGGGGATTTCTTTGAAATCGTCGACCCGGATGATATTCAGCCCCATGGCTGCGTAATATTTTTCCCGCAGGCTCGAATCAATGTCCTTGTAAATCTCAAGAGCCTCTTCGTTTACGGTTCCGTCGCCGGCCGCGCTGTTTCGCGGGAGAAAGGCAAAGTGACGCGGTTTCTCGTTGGTTCTCCCGGCCACGTCAAGCAGCCGCCGGAGGTTGGGGTCGGTGAGCGAACAGCCGATGAACAGACAGGTGTGCTCCCGCAGATAGTTGAGCTGCGCCAGATTCGACCAGCAACAGGCGTCGCGACAGACCCTGTGATAATCCTCCTCCGAAAAGATCAGCTCGGTGTTCAAATCGCATCGCTCCATTTGATAGGGCAGATACCCGTGAACGTGGAAAATGCTGAGCCTGTCCGGCGTTGAGATGTCGTCCTCACACGAGATCACATTGGTTTGAATGTTCATTTTCTCAAGGCAGTGCTCCAGCAGGTTGTCAAAATTGTATGTGATGATGCCCTGGACACCCAGGTGGTTCCTCCGCGGAGCACAGATGCGGGCAATCGCATTCAGCAGCTCGGTGTCGGGCCCGGGGCTGTTTTCGTATAACGCCTCGTGCACCAGCCGGTTGTATTCATCGGGGGAAAACGCCCCCCTGATGTACCGGATCTGGGCGATTGGGGAATTTTCCTGGTTTTGATGCGCCAGCCTGATCACGGCCTCCGGATGCCGGGAAAAGGTTTTGTTCCCCTTCATGCGCCTGACAATCATTTTCGGCAGCAGCGCGTTGATCAAATCCTTCCACTGCAAAATCCCCGCGTCCTTGGAAATGCCGGCGCCGACAAAAAGGGCAAGCTCCTCCCGGTCGTATTCCTTCTTCAGCGCCGCAATGCGGCTGGAGCGGGTATCCGAGGCTTCCTTCCTGCCGGCGGGGTTGTTGATTGCCTCGTCAACCATCGCCTCCGCAGGGCGTTCGAGGAATTTCCTGAATTCCTGATGATAGCCCTTAGGTTCGCCTGCTGAAGTCGTCAATGTCCCAAACGCAGACCCTGCGCCCCGCCCTGCTTTGCGCCATTTGCTCCATGCTGCGCCTGCTTTCCTCCGTAAAGGCGATTCCCAGCACCAGGAGAACGGCGCCCGGCTCGCTGCCGCGCGCGTGAAGGGCAAACTGCTGGACGCTGCGAAAATACCCGGTCTTGCTGGCGTATCCGCTTTTTACCTCCAGATAAAGAGGCCCTTTGATGTCATCCATGCCGTCGGGCAGTATGGCGTCAAACAGGCAGGAGGAGTCCTCCGTCGTGAGCCTCTTTTTCTGTGCCCTGAGGTAATGTTGCAGCACGCGAATGACATATGTTTCAAAGCCCATGCTCGAGAGGGCAGCATCTTCATTTGTCAGCAGGGAGGACACGGCTCATCACCCTTTCTCTGTTTCACCTGTGAGGTCGCGGCAGGCTGCGGGGGAGCGGGTTGCCAGGGCCAAAGAGAGCCCCAGCTCAGCCCCGCACGGGTTGATGCCCGCCCTGCCCGCCTGCTGCGGCGCTCATCGCCGGCCGCGCCGGAAAATGGGAGCCGGCCGGGAAAATCCGGCGCGGCTTTCCACGGGCAGGGCCGTTGCCCAGCCCCCTGCTTTAGGTCAGTATAACAGAAAAGACGGGATTTTGGCAGTGCTTTGGAAACCGTCGTGCAGGGCCCGGCCGCCGGAGAATGCCTGGGGCCGGCCTCCCTGCCACAGCAGCTCCGATGTGACGCAAAGTCTCTTTGGCCGAAATTCATAACGCGTGAGAAAAAGAAAACAGACCGCCACCCCGGCGGCCTGTCAATTTGTTGTGGAACATCGCAACACTATAGATGCCACGGCCTTCGCCCGTTCGCAAGCGTCCTGCCGATGATATTTTTACTCCATAGGAGATAGGTCTTCGCTATGAGCCTCCAGAGCTTCGATTCGGAGATCCTGCGTCAGGATCTCCATCTGGCTGATAGCGATGGCATTGAGTTTTGTCAGCCGTTCGGCCTGAGACATCCCCTCATTGATGAACACCGCATTCAGGTTCTCCAGATTGGACAGGCAGACCAGCTGAGAGACATTGGCGTAGTCACGGATAT
>CALWCA010000014.1 GCA_944376235.1 uncultured Clostridia bacterium
GCAAAGGTGAGCTTCGTCCCATCGCTGTCGATGGTGACATGCTGCCCGTCGGAGAGGGTGCCCCGAATCAGCATCTCCGCCAGCTCCGTCTCTAGGTTCTTCTGGAGGTACCGCTTCACCGGGCGGGCGCCGTAGGCCGGGTCGTAGCTGGCCTGGGCGATGAACGCCTTGGCCGCATCGGTGAGGCTCATGGTGATCTCCCGGTCCACCAGGCGGTCGGCGATCCCCTTGGCGGCGATATCGATGATGCCGCTAATCTGACTTTCTGTCAGGGGGCTGAACACCACGATATCGTCGATCCGGTTGAGGAACTCGGGGCGGAAGTACTTCTTCAGCTCCCCGGTGACCTGCTCCTTCACGCCGCTGTCGATGGTGCCGTCCTGGCGGATGCTCTCTGTCAGGAATGTGCTGCCGATGTTGCTGGTCATAATGACAATGGTGTTCTTGAAGTCCACCGTGCGGCCCTGCGAGTCGGTGATGCGGCCGTCGTCAAGCACCTGCAGCAGTACGTTGAAGACGTCGGGATGCGCTTTTTCAATTTCGTCAAAGAGCACCACGCTGTAAGGCTTGCGGCGCACCGCCTCGGTGAGCTGGCCGCCCTCCTCGTAGCCCACATATCCCGGAGGCGCTCCGATAAGGCGGGATACGGAGTATTTCTCCATATATTCGCTCATGTCGATGCGAACCAGATTGCGCTCGTCGTCAAAGAGTGCCTGCGCAAGCGCCTTGGCAAGCTCGGTCTTGCCTACGCCGGTCGGCCCCAAAAACAGGAAGGAGCCGATGGGGCGGCGCGGGTCGCGGATTCCGGCGCGCGAGCGCAAAATGGCGTCGCTCACGCGCTGCACGGCCTCGTCCTGGCCTACCACGCGCTGGTGCAGCGTATCGGCCAGATGGAGCAGCTTGTCACGCTCGCCCTCTATCAGGCGCGCCACCGGGATGCCGGTCCAGCGCTCCACGATGCGGGCGATTTCCTCGTCGGTCACGGTGTCACGCAGCAGGGTGTTTTCGGCCACGCCCTCCGACTTCTCAAGCTCCTCAAGCTCTTTTTGAAGCTGGGGCAGACGCCCGTATTTGAGTTCAGCCGCCTTGTTGAGGTCGTATTCGCGCTGGGCGCGCTCGATGTCTGCCGAGACGGCCTCGATTTGCTCACGCAGCTTCTGCACGCGGCCAATCGAGTTCTTTTCCTTTTCCCATTGGGCGCGAAGCGTTTCAAATTCGCTGCGCAGTCCGGCAAGCTCCTCCTGCAGCGTGGCCAGCCGCTCCTTGGAAAGCGCGTCGGTCTCCTTTTTGAGCGCCGCCTCTTCGATCTCGTGCTGGATGATGCGCCGGGAGATGACGTCAAGCTTGGTGGGCATGGAGTCCATCTCGGTACGAATCAGCGCGCAGGCCTCGTCAACCAGGTCAATGGCCTTGTCGGGCAGGAAACGGTCGGCAATGTAGCGGTTGGACAGAACCGCCGCCGCGACCAGAGCGCCGTCTTGGATCTTGACGCCGTGGAAGACCTCGTACCGCTCCTTCAGGCCGCGCAGGATGCCGATGGTGTCCTCCACCGTCGGCTGGTCGACCAGCACCGGTTGGAAACGCCGCTCGAGCGCCGCGTCCTTTTCAATATACTTGCGGTATTCGTTGAGGGTCGTGGCGCCGATGCAGTGCAGCTCGCCGCGCGCCAGCATGGGCTTGAGCAGGTTGCCGGCGTCAATGGCGCCGTCCGCCGCGCCGGCGCCCACGATGGTGTGCAGCTCGTCGATAAAGAGGATGATGCGCCCTTCACTTTTCTTGATTTCCTCAAGGACAGACTTCAGACGCTCTTCAAATTCGCCACGGAATTTCGCGCCCGCAATCAGAGCGCCCATGTCGAGCGAGAAAATGGTCTTGTTGCGCAGCCCGTCGGGCACGTCGCCGCGCACGATGCGCTGCGCCAGCCCTTCGGCAATGGCCGTTTTGCCAACGCCGGGCTCGCCGATTAAAACAGGATTGTTCTTGGTCTTTCGGGACAAAATGCGGATGACATTTCGGATTTCTTCATCACGGCCGATGACGGGATCGGGATTGCCGGCCCGCGCCCGATCCACAAGGTCGGTTCCGTAAATCTTGATGGCCTCATAGCCTTCGCTTGATGTTTCAGGGGTGTTGTGAAAGCTGTTCATAGAGCTCCTCCTTTTCCGGACGGAAAAGAAAGCTTTGCCGGTTCCGTCCTTTTCTCTCTTACGAATACAGTGTACCCCTGAATTGTGACTAAATATGTATGAAATTATGTCTAAAGTGTTAATTTTAGCACTCAAAGAAATTGAGTGCTAAAATTTTGGCGTGAGAGCTTTGCACAGGGCTTTGCCTATTATTTGACAGGGAACGGGGGAGGTGCGGGCAGAGAAGGGGCGCGGCGGGACGGAAGCCCGTGACTTCCGTCCCGCCGCGCTCCAGGGTGCCCCAAAGCAAAGCCCCCGTTTGACCCACGGAAAAGCCGGGGTACAAACAGGGGGTACGGTGCAGGGGATGCTCACTCAGGATCTGACGTTTCGCGGGTAGGCTTTCCAAGTCCCATTTTACGCCCAGTCAAATAGCCTCCCACCAGAAGTGTGAGCAACACTGCCAGGGTTGCAAGGAGGGCAGGATAGTTCCTTTCATAGAGGGTGGAGCCTACCATGGTCCAGACCAGGGTGTTGGGAATGCGGGCTAAGGCGTAGACAAAAAACAGGCGGGTGGCGCTGATGGGGGTCAGGCCGGCGACGTATACTAGTACGTCTTTTGGGAAAACCGGGACAAGGAAAGCAACCATCACACCCAGCATGCCCTTTGCCGAGTTGAGTACGCGGGTACACTGCATCACAGCTTTTTTGGAGAGCAGACGGGAAATAAAGTCATATCCCAGCAGCCTCGAAAGGTAAAATGCGATGGCAGCGCCCAGCATCGAACTTGACCAGGTCAAAAGAAAGCCAAGCGGCAGTCCGTAAAGATAGCCCCCGCAGGTGCAGACAAGGTCGCCGGGAACGATGACGGTGACAATGCTGAGTATTTCAAGGCCGACATAGCCGGCCACGCCCCACACGCCGAGACCGAGCAGGGTGTCGCGCACCTGCTCAGGATGGCGCAGCCAGGCCGTGATGTCTCTTCCGTAGAACAGGGCAAAGAGCCCCAAAAGAAGTGCTACCACGAGCAGAAGGGCAAACTTGAAAAGCATTTTTTTGTCGGTGCCGGTTTTTTGAAAAAACGTGTGAAGGGAGTGCTTCATGAGGGCCTCCTAAGGCTTCTTTGGGGCGGGCCGTCCGCCGTGCTTGGGCGGACGCGAGGCAGCGCGCTGTGCGCGTAGCTCGGTCTTTTTGCGGGTGTCGGGCCTGCGGCCCTGGGTGGTGCGCCGCTGGCCGGGAGCCGCGGGCACCAGGCATTCGGAGCCGGAGCCGATGAGATCAGGACGGCCGGCCGCCAGCAGGGCGGCGCGCACTTTTTCGTAATTTTGCGGGCGGAAAAACTGCAGCAGCGCGCGCTGCTGGGCCTTTTCCTCGGGGGAGCGGGCCACATAGACCGGCTTTCCCGAGACGGGGTCGAGCCCCGTGTAGTACATGGCGGTCGAGATGGTGCCGGGCGTAGGATAAAAGTCCTGCACCTGCTCAGGGTGCAGATGGTGGCTCTTGAGGTAGCAGGCCAGCGCCACGGCGTCTTCCAAACGGCTGCCGGGGTGAGAGCTCATGAGGTAGGGCACCAGATATTGCTTTAAGCCCCACTTTCGGTTGAGAGCGGCATACTGCTCGCAAAAGGCGTCAAATACGGCCTGAGAGGGCTTGCCCATGCAGCACAGTACGTTGTCGGAGATGTGCTCGGGTGCCACCTTGAGCTGTCCGCTCACATGGTATTTTACTAGCTCCTCAAAAAAGGTAGGATCCCTGTCGAGCAGCATGTAGTCAAAGCGAAGGCCGCTGCGCACGAAGACCTTTTTTACGCCGGGCAGGGCGCGCACCTCGCGCAGGATGTCAAGATACTCGGTGTGGTCGACCTCCAGATTGGGGCAGGGGTCTGGCGCCAGGCAGCGCCGGTCGGGGCATGCGCCGCAGGTGAGCTGCTTTTGGCAGGCGGGGTACCGGAAGTTGGCGGTGGGGCCGCCGATGTCGTGGATGTAGCCTTTGAAGCGGGGCGACTGCGTCAGCCGGCGCGCCTCGCGCAGGATGGACTGCTTGGAGCGGCTGGTGACGGTGCGGCTCTGGTGCAGCGTGAGGGCGCAGAAGTTGCAGGCGCCAAAGCAGCCTCTGTTGTGGATGATGGAAAACTCTACCTCGGCGATGGCCGGCACGCCGCCCAGGGCGTCGTAGGAGGGATGGGGTGCGTTGCAGTAGGGCAGCTCGTAGACGTGGTCAAACTCTTCCATGGAAAGCGGACGCATGGGCGGGTTTTGCTTGACAAAGCGCAGGCCGTGCTGCTGATACAGGGGCCGTCCGCGCACGGCGTCCTGCTCGCGATACTGGGTGGCGGTGGCGGAGGCATAGGCCTTTTTGTTGCGGCGCAGCGTTTCAAAGTCGGGCAGCAGGATGCCGTCGCCCTCGGGGCTGTCCACCATCACGCAGGTGCCGCGCACGTCGGTGATGGAGGAGATGGGCTCTCCGGCCGCCAGACGGCGCGCAATCTCGACCACCGACAGCTCCCCCATGCCATACATGAGCAAATCGGCCCCCGAGTCCACCAGAATGGAGCGGCGCACGGCGTCGTCCCAGTAGTCGTAGTGGGCAAAGCGGCGCAACGAAGCCTCGATACCGCCGATCAGAAGCGGCACGCCGGGCGCCGCCTCGCGGATGCGGCCTGAATAGACGATAACGGCACGGTCGGGCCGCTTTCCCGCCGCACCGCCCGGCGTATAGGCGTCCTGGCTGCGGCGCTTTTTTGCTGCGGTGTAGTGGTTGACCATGGAGTCGATGTTGCCCGAGTTGCACAAAAAGGCATAACGGGGCAGGCCCAGGCGCAAAAAGTCGTTTGCGCTGCGCCAGTCGGGCTGGGAGATGATGCCCACGGTAAACCCTGCGTCCTCCAGCACACGGCCGATGATGGCGGTGCCAAAGCTGGGATGGTCGACATAGGCGTCTCCCGTGACAAGGACAAAGTCAAGCTGCTCGATGCCTCGGCGCTCCAAGTCCTCACGGGAAATGGGAAGAAACTCCGGCATGAAACTCCTTTCTCGGCAGAGGCCTGCCAAAAAACACGGTGGGAAAGACGGCCGCAGTCTGCGGACGCCTCAAAAAAGCTGGAGGGCAGGCAAAACAGCCCCTATGAAACAGGGCCTGTCGTTTTGCGGCCCTTGGCGCCGGGGACGCTTTGGAAGCTCCCGCTCAAGAAAAGCACAGAGAACGGCGCCCGCCCGTCCTTTGGAAAAGGGGTGCGGCATGGAAGGCTCAGTCATCCATGCGGCGCAGGCGCATTTCCTGCCACTCCTGCTTGGAGATGCGGATTTGGCGGGGCTTGCTGCCCTCGGAGGGCCCCACGATGCCGCGCGCCTCCATCTCGTCGACCAGGCGGGCCGCGCGGGCATAGCCCAGCTTGAGGCGGCGCTGCAAAAAGGAGACCGAGGCGTTGCCGGACTCCAGCACGGCGTCGATGGCGGGCAGCAGCATCTCGTCCTCCTCGTCCTCGCCGGCGCCGGAAGCGCCGGCCTGTCCGCTCTTTTCGCTTTCGCGCTCGATTTGCTCCATCACGACCTCGTCGTAGTCATGCCCTACGTTTTGGCCCTTGATGTCGGCCACGATGGCCTCGACCTCCTTGTCGGTGACAAGGCAGCCCTGGACGCGCAGGGGCTTGATGGCGCCGAGCGGGTAATAGAGCATGTCGCCCTTGCCGATCAGCTTTTCGGCGCCCGCCGCGTCCAGAATGGTGCGCGAGTCGATTTGCGAGGAGACGGCAAAGGCGATGCGCGAGGGGATGTTGGCCTTGATGGTGCCGGTGATGACGTTGACGGTGGGGCGCTGCGTGGCAATGACAAGGTGCATGCCGGCGGCGCGCGCCATCTGAGCCAGACGCATGATGGAGTCCTCCACCTCGCCCGGCGCCGTCATCATGAGGTCGGCCAGCTCGTCGATGACGATGACGATGCGCGGCAGGGGGGTGATTTCCTCGTCGCCCACGGCCAGGGCGTTGTATCCGGCGATGTCCTTGACGCCGCGCGCCGCGAACATCTGATAGCGTTTTTGCATTTCGCCCACGGCCCACGAGAGGGCCCCGGCCGCCTTTTTGGGGTCGGTGACCACCGGGATCATCAGGTGGGGGATGCCGTTGTAGCCCCCCAGCTCGACCACCTTGGGGTCGACCAGAATCATGCGCACCTCTTCGGGCTTGGCCTTGTAGAGCAGGGAGATGATCAGCGAATTGATGCACACCGATTTTCCCGAGCCGGTGGCGCCGGCGATGAGAACGTGGGGCATGCGCGAGATGTCGCCCACCACCGGCAGGCCGGCGATGTCGCGTCCCAGGCAGAAGGTGAGCGGGCTTGAGGCGCGGCGGAACTGGTCGGACTCCAGGATGGATCGCAAATAGACGGTGGATACCGTTTTGTTGGGCACCTCGATGCCGATGGCGGCCTTGCCGGGGATGGGGGCTTCGATGCGCACCCCCACGGCTGCAAGCGAGAGGGCGATGTCGTCGGCCAGATTGGTGATTTTGCTGATTTTGACGCCTGCTGCCGGCGTGAGCTCATAGCGGGTCACGGCGGGCCCACGAGACGCGCCCAGCAGCGTGGCTTCCACCCCGAAGCTGTGCAGCGTTTCGATAATTTTGGTGGAGGAGGCGATGACCTCCTCGCGCCCTGTAGAGGCGCTGCCGCCGGGGTCACGCGTCAAAAGCGAGAGCGGCGGCACGCGGTAGACGCCCACTTTGGAATCGTCTTGCGCCTGCTGCTCGACGCTGGCAATTTCCTCCGCCAGCTCCTGGCTGCTCATCGAGACGGGCTGGCCGGGCAGGCTGGGGTCTGTGCCCGGCTCGGGAAAGGGCTGCTGCCCCGCATCGTGCTGTGGGTGCGGCTGTGCCACGGCTTCGCCCGAGGCTTCCTGAATGGCATCGCCGGAAGTGATGGCCTCCTCGACGGCGCCTTTTTTGGCGCGGCGCGGCATAAAGGTGGGCGGGGTGGGCAGCTCATCCCTGGAGGGGGTGGGCGAGGGCTGCTCCCCGTCAATCGAGAGATCCTGCGGGCGGTGCCTTGACGTTTTTTTCTCGGCGGCCCTTTCAGCCCGCTCTTCGCGCTCCCACTCGTGCTCCAGCCTGCGCCGCTCGCGCTCGGCCTCTTTTTGCTCCCGCCGCTCGGCACGCTCGGCCTTTTTGCGCTCGCGCTCGGGGAAGAGGGAGCGCAAGATGCCCTCCACCGTGACGCCCCACAGCACCACGGCACAGAGAATCATGCAGGCCAGATAAATCATGAGAGCGCCGAAGGAGCCGCACATGGGCACCAGCGCACCGCTCAGCAGACCGCCGACAACGCCGCCCGAGCCCAGCGTCTGCTGGCCCTGGGCAAAGAGCTCCTCCACCATGGCCCAGCCCGTGCCCTGCACGTCGGGCGCGAGAAGGTGGACGGCGCCCGAGAGCGTCACAGTCAGCACGAAGCCTGCGGTTTTCTTGGCGCCGTAGGACTTGTCCTTTTTGCCAAAGGCGTTGAGCAGCCCGGCGTAAATGAGGGCGCAGGGCAGCAGAAAGGCGGAGAGGCCAAAGAGACCCAGCAAAAGCTCGCGGATCCATTCGCCCACGGCGCCGCCGATGGGCTTTTCGGGGGCGATAAGCCCCGCAATCATGCAGCACAGCAAAAAGACGCCGAAAATCAGCTGCGTGACGGCACGCAGCTGACGGTGAAATTCCGCTCTGCGCTTGTTTTGGGCGCGCGTGGCGGCGGCTTTCGCCTTGCTGTCTGCGGTGGATTTTTGTTTTGTTTGCGCCATACGGAAATGGAGCTCCTTTCAGGGTTGGGTGTCAGGCGGTGCGCCGGGAGAAAAGGCGGGGTGCCGCCTGGGGCTTTTCAGAGAGGCAGGGGCCGTCCGGCTTGAAGCCAAAGCGGCCAGCTAACGGATAAAACCAAAGTAAATGATGGTGGCGCAGCCCACGACAAAGCAGTAGTAGGCAAAAGACGAGAACTTATTGTCCTTGACCAGAAAACGCACAAGGCCGATGGCGGCGTAGCCCGTCACGGCGGCGGCGGCCATGCCGATGAGGTAGGGCGTCCAGCTCTCGGGCAGGGCCCCCTCCTTGATGACGTCGTAAAGCTCGAGAAAGACGGCGGCCAGGGTGGTGGGCAAAGAGAGCAAAAAGGAGTAGCGCACGGCAAAATCGCGCTTAAAGCCGCAGCCAAGCCCCGCCGTGATGGTCGAGCCCGAGCGGGAGACACCGGGAATGATGGCAATGAGCTGCGTGAAGCCCACGACAAGAGCCTGCCTGGCCCGTACGCTTGCCGCCCCGATGCGCCCCTCGGAAAAGCGCGACGAGAGCAGCAGGATACAGCCCGTGACAAGCAGCGCAAAGCCCACAAAGACGGGATTTTGGAAAAGGGACTCGATAAAGCCCTTGACGGGCAGCACCAAAAACAAAGGCAGCAGCGACAAGACCAGCATATATAAGAAATTGCGCGACGGCGTGGGCCGCCCCCCTTTAAGACGCCCCTTGAAAAGGTCTCCCAAAAAAGAAAAGCACTCGAGAAGCAGACGCAGCACGTCGCGCCAAAAGGCGACGAGCACAGCCAAAAAAGTGCCCAGGTGCACCAGCACGTCAAAGAGCAGGTCCGAGCTGCCCTGCGAGGCCAGAAGATGGTTGAAAATTACAAGGTGTCCCGAGCTTGAGATGGGCAAAAATTCGGCAAAGCCCTGCACGGCACCTAAAATAATGGCTTTTAACGTGGTCATAGGGGTCTCCTTTTCAAAAACTGACGCGGCCGGGCTCTCTGCCGGCGGCCACGGGAAATCATAGATTGGGATGGAGCAACTCCATTATACACGATGCGCCCCTCAAATAAAACCCCGTGTTTGACAAATGAGGAGGCCGCAGACGGGGAGAGAAAGCTAGTCTTTTTCAATGAGGCCGGTATAGCAGGCATAGACCTGGTTTTTGGGCAGCCTGCACTGCTCCGACACGCGTTTGACGGCGTCGCGTCCCGTCAGGCCCTCGTCAAGAGCCCTCCGCAGCGCCTGCTCTACATCCCCGCCGGAGGGCGCTTGCTGCAGAGCGGGCGCAGCGCCCTCAATCACCAGCACAAACTCGCCGCGCGGCTCGGTCTGCGAAAAATGGGCGATGGCTGCGGACAGGGTGGTGCGCAGCACCTCCTCATGCAGCTTGGTCATCTCGCGGCACAGAGCAATCTGGCGCTCGCCCAGGGCTTCAAGCAAATCGTCCAGCGTGCGCCGCAGCTTGTGGGGGGCCTCGTATAAGACAATGGTGCGAGGCTCGTCCTTCAGGGCGGCAAGGTGCTCAAACCGGCTCTTGCGGCTGGTCGACAAAAAGCCCTCGAAAACAAAGCGCCCCGTGTCGAGCCCCGAAAGGGCAAGCGCCGTGGTGACGGCCGAAGGCCCCGGCACCGCCGCCACCGGAACACCGGCCTCGTGGCACAGCCGCACCACGTCGCAGCCGGGATCGGAGATGGCGGGCATGCCGGCGTCGGTGCACAGGGCGCAGCTCTCGCCTGCCTTCAGACGGGAGAGGATCTGCTCGCCGCGCTGGCGCAGATTGTGCTCGTAGTAGCTGACAAGCGGCTTTTTGATGCCGCAGTGCGCCAAAAGCGCCCCCGTGACACGGGTGTCCTCCGCCGCAACGAAGTCCACCCCCGAGAGCGTTTCCAGGGCGCGCGGCGACAAATCGCCCAGGTTGCCGATGGGGGTGCCCACAAGATAGAGGGTGCCGGGTGCAATCATCATTGCGTCCTCCTTGAAAATATAAGCAAAGAGCCTGTGCGCAGCGCACAGGCTCTTTTGACTTTGGAAACGGCAGCGTCTTACTCCTTAACGGGAGCGCCCATGGGACAGACGCCGGCGCATGCACCGCACTCGATGCACAGATCGGGGTTGATAACGTACTTGTCTCCGCCGTTGGAAATCGCGCCGACGGGGCACTCGCCCTCACAGGCGCCGCAAGCGATGCAGTCGCTGCTGATCACATATGCCATGAAAAGCACCTCCTTGAAAAGTTTGCCGCCAAAAGGCCGGCCGGCTAGTTTCATTGTAATCGCTGAGCGCCCAAAAATCAAGAGAAAAAGCATGAAGGCACGGGGAAATTTGGGGCAGGGTGCAAAAGCGCCGCTTTCGGGGAAAGCAGCCGAAAGACGGGGGCCTTCTGACAAAGCCCCTGCCCGGGGATTTCGCTCCCCGCCGAAAGCGAAAGGGCTCGGGGGGTTATTTTGATAGGTTTTCCTAAAAGGATAGGCTGGGAAAAACAAGGGGCAAAGAAGCGGCATGCCGCTCCTTTGCCCCTTGCAGAAGGCGGCCGGGCCATGCCCTCTGCAAAGCACAGCCGCCCGATAAGACCTGGAACCGGGTGCAGCGCAAAGCGCCTCACAGTGTCTGGAAAGCATGCCGCAGCGCCCGGGGGAAGGCCCTTTTGTCAGGGCGCCGTGATGAGCTCAACCGCCTTGTCAAGCTGGTCGTCATGCACATAGCGCACGTTTTTGACGGCGTTGACCAAATCGGTGATGGACTGGAAGGTCAAAAGGTCGAGCTCGCCCGTCTGCTCCAGCCCCATGTTTTTCTGGTAGATGGCAAGCGCCTGCGCGGTGTCCTGGTCGAAGACGCTGTCTGCCTCGCGCATCACGCCCAGCAGAACCAGACGCTGCTCCAGCGCCTCAACCACTTCGTTGTCGGCCCCGAACACGGCCTGCTGATAGTTGGCGTGTGAGAAGACGACAAAGTCGGGCAGCTCGCGGGGCACCTCGGTGTTGTCCACCTCGTAGTCGGGCGTGACGCCCACCCCGTTGTATTTAACCCCCTTGGGCGACGTGACCTGAATGGCCGTGATGATGGCCTCGCTGCCGTCTTCCAGCTCGAAATACTGCTGGCCGATGGCCTTGCCGTAGGTCTTCTTGCCCACCAGCTCGGCGATGCCGTACTCCTGCAGGGCAATGGCAAAGAGCTCGGCCGCCGAGGCGGTGGTCTCGTCGATCAGGATGACCATGCGCTCGGTTTCAATGCCCCGCCCGGTGGTGACAAACTCCTGCGTCTGGCTCTCATCGCGCGGGACGACGGTGGTGATGAGGTGCCCCTCGCCCGGGATCAGGTAGTTGATGAGGTCGAGCACGATGTTGAGGTCGCCGCCCGGGTTGTTGCGGATGTCAAAGAGGATGCGGTCGATCCCGTTATTTTGCAGATCCTTGATAAACTGCACGAATTCAACGTAGGTCAGCATGCCCAAAAAGTCGTTGATGCGGCAGTAGGCGTAGGTCTCCCCGCTCTGCTCGTCGGTGATAAATTCGTAGCTGACGGTGACGGTGGTGAGTTCCTCGCGCACCATGGTGAAGGAGAGCATCTCACCCGTGGAGGCGCGGTACATGCTGTAGGTCACGTTGGTGCCTACGTCGCCCCGGCCAAGCTCCACGGCGGCCTCAGGCGTCAGATTGAGCACGCTCACCCCGTCAATGGCGGTGATCTGGTCGCCAATCTGGATGCCGGCCGTCTCGGCGGCGCCGCCGGGGTTGAGCTCCACCACGAGGATGCGCCCGTCGTCCTGCGGCTGCACCGTCATGCCTACGCCGCCATACTGCTTGGCGGTCTGCTCGGCCTGCACGGTCTCGGGCGGGGAATAGCGGCTGTAGGGGTCGCCGCTCTTCATGAGGGCGTCCATGACCTGCCCGAAAAGCTCGGGGTCGTTTTCCAGCAGGGTTTTGAGGGTGTCGAGCAAAATGGCTTCTTCGTCCTTTTCCACGTAGAAGTATTCCTTATAAAGCTCGTAGACCTCTTCAAACTTGGAGTAGTCGCGCACCTCGTCTGCAAGCGCGGGCAGCGTGGCGCTGCCAAACAGCAGGCACAGGCAAAGCAGGCCCGACAGCAGCTTCAAAACAGTGTGTTTCATGATGTCTCCTTTTCTTTTTGGGGGAAAACAAGGGGTGAAAAGGGCCCGCACACCCCGAAAAAAGGGGGACAGGGGCCTTTTTCCTCAAAAGGGGAGAGGCCGGCGCCCGCGCCGGCTCCTGCCCAAAGAGCGCCGCCAGACGCTCACATTCTCTCGGGGCACGACACCTTGAGGATGCCCAGCACATTGCGGATGACCTGCCCCGTCAGGCTGCACAGCGCCAAACGGGCCTGCATAAGCGGCTCCTCTTCGCCGCGCACGCGGCAGGCGTTGTAAAATTTGTGGAAGCTGGTGGCGGCCTCGGTGACGTATTTGGTCATGCGCGAGGGGTCGAGGTCGCGCGCCGCCAGGATGATTTGGTTTGGCAGCGCCGCCAGATGGCGGATGAGCTCCTTTTCCTCGTCGGTCGAGAGCAGCGAGAAGTCGATGTCGCAGGCGGGCTTCGGGGTGACGCCCTCGGCCGCCAGGTTCTTGAGGATGGAGCAGATGCGCGCATGGGCATACTGGACGTAGTAGACCGGGTTGTCGCTGTCCTGGCGGACGGCAAGGTCGAGGTCAAACTCCATCTGGGTGTCGCTTTGGCGCGAACAGAAGAAAAAGCGTGCGGCGTCCACCGAAATCTCGTCGAGCAGGTCGGAGAGCGCAATGGCCTTGCCCGTGCGCTTGCTCATGCGCACCACCTCGCCGCCCTGCATGAGGCGCACGAGCTGCATGAGCACAAAGCGCAGCCGCGAGGGGTCGAGCCCCAGCGCCCGCATGGCCGAGGCAAAGCGCACGGCGTGGCCGTGGTGGTCGGCGCCCCAGACGTCGATGACCTCGTCAAAGCCACGGGCGAGGAATTTGTTGCGGTGGTAGGCGATGTCGCCCATGTAGTAGGTGTAAAAGCCGTTGGCGCGGCGAAGCACGTCGTCCTTTTCCACGCCGAACTTGGTGGCGGCAAACCACAGCGCCCCATCCTTTTCGTAAAGCGCGCCGTTTTTCTCCATGAGCGCCAGCGCCTCGTTTACATCGTCCGGGTAAAGGGAGGATTCGCGGAACCACACGTCGTAGACAATGCGGTAGCGCTTGAGGTCCTCCTCCATTTTTTTGACATTTCGGGCCAGCGCAAAGTCGACAAGCTCCGAGCGGCGCTGTGCCTCGTCCTCGTGCAGCAGCCTGTCCCCGTGCAGCGCGGCAAAATCCTTGGCGTGCTGCATCACGTCGTCCCCGTGGTAGCCGTCCTCGGGGAAGGGATAGGTCGTGGTGTCGCCAAAGAGCTCAAAATAGCGGCTCTCGAGCGAGCGGCCCAGCAAATCGACCTGGTTGCCGGTGTCGTTTAAGTAAAATTCACGCTCCACGTCGGCGCCTGTCCAAGACAGGATGGAGGCCAGCGTGTCCCCCAGCACGCCGCCGCGCGCATTGCCCAGGTGCATGGGGCCCGTGGGGTTGGCCGAGACAAATTCCACCTGGATTTTTTTGCCGGAATTGCCCTCGGTCTTGCCGTAGTCATCGCCGGCCTCGTCGATGGCGCGCAGCGTTTGGGCATACCAGGCCGGCGAAAGCGTCACGTTGACAAAACCGGGGCCTGCAATGTCCAGCGCCTCGATGTCGCCCCCTTTGTCGGCAAGGGAGACCACCGCCTCGGCGATCTTGCGCGGGGGCATGCCCAGGGGCTTGGCCCACATCATCGCAAAATTTGCCGCAAGGTCCCCGTGGTTTTTTTCGCGCGGCTCGCTGACGTCAAAGCTCTCGGGCGCGCCGGCCGGCAGAGTCCCGGCCTGCACGGCCTTGTGGTAGGCGTCCAAAATGGTCTTGCGGACGGCGTCGGCAGCCGTCTGGGCGGGATTGTTAGGCATGTTCTCGTCCTCCATTGCAGCCGGATTCGGATTGCCGGCCCTCGGACCGGGTGCGGCAAAGGGGCGTTCCGGCTTCCCTTATTTTAATTAAGAAGTTGTTTTTGCTCATGAGCTGGCTGTTGATTTCAAGCTGATAGTCGACAAACAGCGAGCCGCCCTTGTCGTTAAGGCGGTTGATGACGCGCCCCGCGTCGATGGTCAGGGTCATGTCGTTGTCCTCGATGGTGTAGTGGCCGTTGCTGCGGGTGCCGGGCTCGAAGATGAGCGACTGGCTGACGTCGCCAATGCGGGTGAGCGTGATGCGGTTGCAGGGCTCCACCAGAATGGTGGTGCGCGTTCCGTCAAGCCCCGTGACGGCGGTCTCGTCATAGGAGATGAGATAGGCGTCTCCCTGTTTTTCAAAGCTGCCGTCAGTGGTGAGCTCGATGCTGTCGGAGGTGTCCTCATCGTAGTACTGCCGGCCCCGGATGGAGATCACGGCATTGTTTTCTCGTCGCTTCACGGTGATGGGCTTCATAAAAAAACGGCCTCCTTTCCCAAAAACCGGCGTCCTCGCGCCGGGAAAAAATATTTCAAAAGTTTTTAACCTCAATAATTTTCAATGTCGATGCGCTGCACTTGCCCGTGGACGGGGCCGCGCAGAAACATCTCGGCATACTGTAAAAACTGCTGCTCCGAATCGCTGACGTAGTAGTGCTCGCCGCAGGCGGGACCGCCGCCGCGCAGGGCGTCGTTTTCCGAGAGCAGCTCCCGCAGCGAAACCACGGCCTCGTAGCCGGGGTTGATGAGCGCAACGTCGGGGCCGCACAGCTTGGAGAAGATGCCGGTCAAAAGAGGATAGTGCGTGCAGCCCAGGATGAGGGTGTCGATGTTTTGCTTGAGCAGGGGGGAGACGTATTCCTCCACCAGCAGCTCTGTGACGGTGCAGCCCTCCGAAAAGCGCCCGTCCTCCACCAGGGGGACAAGCAGGGGGCAGGGCTTTGAAATAATCTCAAGGCCCGGATTTGCGGCCAAAA
Organism: uncultured Clostridia bacterium; assembly: GCA_944376235.1. Classification (GTDB taxonomy): domain Bacteria; phylum Bacillota; class Clostridia; order Oscillospirales; family Feifaniaceae; genus Galloscillospira. The sequence continues at coordinate 14,849 of CALWCA010000014.1, forward strand.
GCCCCTCGCGGTAGGTCCCGCTTCGGATGGTGGCGCTGGTGCCAACCACCCCGATGCGGCCGTTTTTGGTGGCTCGCACCGCCGCGCGCACCGCCGGCTCAATCACCCCCAAAATGGGGATGTCGGTCATCTCCAGCAGCCGGGGCAGCGCCACCGAGCTGACGGTGCCGCAGGCCACCACGATGCACTTGAGCTCGTGGCTCAGCAGAAAGCGCACGTCCTGGGAGGCATAGCGAAAGATGGTTTCGGCGCTGCGCGTGCCGTAGGGCACGCGGCCGGTGTCCCCGAAATAGACGACGTCTTCCCCCGGCAGAAGTTCCCGCAGGGCGGAGACGGCCGTCAGCCCGCCCAGCCCCGAATCAAAAACGCCAATGGCGCGACTGTCCATAGCAGCTCCTTTCGCGGGAACGGCTCCCGCGGTGTTTGATGGAAAAATCATTATATCATAGGTATGCCGAAAGCACAAGAAAGCTGCACAGGGCAACGGGGATTTTTTATGAGACCTGGAAGGGGCGCAGCGTCTCGGAGGCCACCCGCAGACGCAGCTGCGAAATGGAGGAAAAAATTTTTTCAAGCGACTGCGCCGACGCGGAAGAGCCGTCAAACCACACCGAGGTGGGCCATCCGACCGTGGACAGCACGGGCGAGAGCGACAGCGTTTCGGTCTCCGAGGCGGTCGAAAAGCTGGCGTTCCACACCAGGTAGCCCGCCCGCTCGAGCGCGGCGGTGGAGATGGCGGGGGCCATCACCAGATTGGTGCGCAGCTTGAGTACCTTTTGCAGCAAATCGTTGGCGCGCACCACCTCGGCGGCCGTGCCGCCCGGCGCCCAGATGCCGATGCGGTGCCCCGCGATATAAATGCGGCGCACCGTCGCCGGGCTGTTTGCAATGTCGGAGGCCGAAAAGAAGAAGGTCGCCCGCATGTCGTGCTGCGAAAGCTGGGTCAGGATGCTCGAGATGCCGCCGCCCGTGCCGTGAAAAAGCAGGTAGACGGTCGGCTGGTTGACGACCTCGGGCCGAAAGGAGGGCATGCTGTCCATGAGGGCGACCACCTCGTCGTCGGTCAGGGCCTGGCTGCCGGTGGTCAGACGGTAGACATCGTTGGACAGCAGCGTCAGCTTTCCGCCAAACTCATCAAGCGCCAGCGACGCCAAAATGTAATACGTCCCGTTGAGGTAAAAGGCCTGTGTAAACAAAAAGCGACCGTCCGAAGTGATGGCCTGCCCCGTCAGCAGGTTGATGGCAACAATCTGCTCGCCCCGGTAAAGGCTCAGCGTGCGGGTGGCCTCGTCGATCTGCCAGTCGGCGCCAAGCGGCGGCAAAATCAAGTCCACCGGGAGAAAAAGGCGGTCTTCCCGCACATAGGGCAGGGAATTTTCGTCTGGATAGGTGACGGCGTCGTCCACCACAAAACGCCACAGGCCATCCACCACCGGCTGTTCGGGATAAACCTGTCCGCTTGCGGACAGCAGCAAAAGCTGCACGGCAAACAGAACCGTTATCGTAAGCAAAAAGACACGGCGCATGCGGGCACCTCCTTTGTTTTGAAAGATTTTGCAGGGCAACGGGGGCTGCCATCCTCCGTGCGGACAATGCCGCCGCGCAAAAAGAAAAAGTCAGGAGGGCAGATGCCTTGCCGGTTCATAATTGATTATGGCATATCGCAGCTTTTTTTGCAATGTCTGACGCACAATCCGCCCGCTTTAGAACCCTGCGCGCCGCCGCCCGCAAAGCCGGAGGCTTTGCCTGGCGCCCGCAGCGCCGGAGCGCAGCAGAAAGGAAACGTTTTTGGCAGCGCTTTTTCAGCCGGCGGCTTTTGGGGAAAATGAGCTTTGCGGGCGCCGGCCTGTCGGCAGACAGGCCGGGCGGCGGCGCTGGTGCAGTATGTGCGGATGGGAAGGCACGCCAAAGGGAAGGCCGTGCCGCCAAAGTCAGGCGGCAGGGGTTCTTTAAAATTTCCCTCAAAACGGGGTTGAAAAAAGTCTACTTATGTGGTATGCTTTATATGAATTCACACAAAAACAGTAGAGTTTGAGGTTTTCGGATGAAGCAGGTGGAGCTCTATACCGACGGTGCATGCAGTGGCAACCCCGGCAGGGGAGGATACGGAGTAGTGTTGTGCTATGGGCCACACCGGCTGGAGCTGTCGGGGGGATACCGGCTGACCACCAACAACCGCATGGAGCTGATGGCTGCCGTGGAGGGGCTGCGGGCCCTGAAGGAGCCCTGCGAGGTCACGCTTTACAGCGACAGCAAGTATCTGGTCGACGCGCTTTGTCTGGGATGGCTGGAAAACTGGAAGCGGCGCGGATTCCGCAAGGCCGACGGGAAACCGGTGCTCAACCCCGACCTTTGGAAGGCGCTGCTCGAGCAGCTGGCCCGCCACCGCGTGACGCCGGTCTGGGTAAAAGGACATGCCGACAACGCGCTCAACAACCGGTGCGACGAGCTGGCGGTTGCAGCGGCTGCGTCGGCGCAGCAGCCGGACGAGGGATATGACGGACGGCAGGAGACGTAAAAAACGCGTCAGGAATCAAAAAAGCGGCGTTGCCGCTATAATGGTAAAAAGCCCCTTTATGATATTTTAAAAGTTGTTTTTTTCCACACACCATTTTGTAAGGAGAGATTGTCCATGGAAAAGCGCTTTGTATATGCCGACAATGCGGCGACGACGCGTGTGTCTGACGAAGTGGTCGCGGCCATGCTGCCCTACTTCACCGAATACTACGGAAACCCCTCGGCGGTTTACGGATTTGCCGGCAAGGCAAAGACCGCCATTGAAAATGCCCGTGCGCAGGTGGCCACGGCGCTGGGCGCCACGCCCGGCGAGATTTACTTTGTGTCCTGCGGCACCGAGGCCGACAACTGGGCCCTCAAGGGGACGGCGCGCATGCTGGCCGAAAAGGGCCGCCACATCATCTCCACACCCTTTGAGCACCATGCGATTTTGCACTCGCTCAACACGCTGGAAAAAGAGGGCTTTGAAGTGACCTATCTGCCGGTGTACGATAACGGCCGCGTGAGGGTGGAAGACCTTAAGGCCGCCATTCGTCCCGACACCATTTTGGTTTCGGTCATGTTTGCCAACAACGAGATCGGCACCATCCAGCCCATTGCCGAGATCGGCGCCGTCTGCCGTGAGCGCGGCATTCTCTTCCACACCGACGCGGTGCAGGCCATCGGCCATGTCCCGGTCGACGTGCAGGCCATGAACATCGACATGCTCTCGCTCTCGGGGCACAAGTTCCATGCGCCCAAGGGCATCGGCGCCATGTATCTGAGAAAGGGCGTCGGCATCCCCAACTTCATGGATGGCGGCGGGCAGGAGAAAAAGCGCCGCGCCGGCACCGAGAATGTCCCCTATATTGTGGGCCTGGGCAAGGCCATTGAGATTGCCACGCAAAAGCTGCCCGAGGAGTCAAAGCGCGTGGCGGCGCTGCGCGACCGCCTCATGGACGGGCTGCTCGAGCGCATTCCCGACATTAAAATCAACGGCGACCGCGAGAACCGCCTGCCGGGCAACGTCAACGTCTCCATCAAGTATGTCGAGGGCGAGTCGCTGCTCATGATGCTCGACATGCAGGGCGTGTGCGCCGCGTCGGGCTCGGCCTGCACCTCTGGTTCGCTCGATCCCTCCCATGTGCTCATGGCCATCGGCCTTGACCACGCCACAGCTCACGGTTCGCTGCGCTTTAGCTTTGCAGACTACTCCACCCAGGAGGATATCGACTATATCCTTGAGGTGCTGCCCCCCATCGTGGAAAAGCTGCGGGCCATGTCGCCTTTGGCAAAATAAGGAAAGTCGGGCAAGACGGCGCACTCCCTGCTGCGCCGGATGTAGAAAAGCCGCCTTGCAAGGCGATGTATGCGAGGGGCATCCCAGGATTTCTAAAAAGGAGAACGGATATGTACAGCGAAAAAGTCATGGATCATTTCACCAATCCGCGCAACGTGGGCGAGATTGCCGACGCCAATGCCGTGGGCGAGGTGGGCAATCCCACCTGCGGCGACATCATGCGTATTTATATGAAGATTGAAGACGGCGTCATCACCGACGTCAAGTTCAAGACCTTTGGCTGCGGCGCGGCTGTGGCGACCAGCTCGATGGCCACCGAAATGGTGAAAGGCAAGACCATTGCCGAGGCGCTGGCCCTGACCAATAAGGCCGTGGCGGAGGCACTCGACGGGCTGCCCCCCATCAAGATGCACTGCTCCGTGCTGGCGGAAGACGCCATCAAGGCGGCGCTCATCGACTACTACAAGAGGCAGGGCATCGACCCCAAGCCCATCGTCGGCTTTGACAGCGTTGCCGAAATGGAGTGCTGCCACGGCGATTTGCACGAGGGCTGCCAGCATGCCTGACGGGCAGGAGAAAAAAAACACCGGCGTGATTTCGGCCTCTGTTTTGCTGCGGCAGACAGAGGCCGTTTGCCGTCGTGCGCCCGACGTGGTGCTGGGGCTTTCTGGCGGGGTGGACTCCTGTGCGGCGGCGGCGCTGCTGGTGCGGCAGGGATACTCGGTGTGCGGCGCGCTGCTGCGCATCCCGGGGGCAGACTGTCCCAGAGAGGATGCGCTGGCCGTGGCGCAGGCGACAGACATCCCGCTTTTTGAGCTCGACGTGGGAGAGGCCTTTGAGCGCGTCGTGCTGCGCAATTTTGCCAAGGAGTATGCCGCAGCGCGCACGCCAAACCCCTGCATCGTGTGCAATCCCGGCGTCAAGTTTGCGGCGCTGTGCGAGCTGGCCGATGATCTGGGGGTGCCCTTTGTGGCCAGCGGACACTATGCCGGGTTGCGCAAAAGCGATGCATATACGCAGCTTTTGCGGCATGCAAGCGAAAAAGATCAAAGCTACATGCTTTATCGCCTGCCGCAAGCCATCCTCTCGCGTCTACTGCTGCCGCTGCAGGAGCTTGAGAAGTCCTCCGTGCGCGAGCTGGCACTTGAGTGGGCTCTCCCCGTGGCGCAAAAACGCGACAGCCAGGACATCTGCTTTGTGCCGCAGGGCGACTATGCGGCGGTGCTCAAGCGGCTTGGCGTGCCCATGGCGCCCGGAAATTTTGTCGACAAACAGGGGCAGGTGCTGGGGCGGCACAAGGGAATTGCACGCTATACCGTGGGGCAGAGAAAGGGACTTGGCGTATCGGCCGACCGGCGCCTCTTTGTCACGGCAATCGACGCCCTCACCGGCAACGTCACGCTGCAGGGCAGCGAGGCGCTGCTCTGCCGGCAGATGACCCTCTCTGAGGTGGTATGGACGTCGGGGGAAGCGCCCAAGCAGCCGGTACGCGCCACGGTCAAGCTGCGGCTTGGCCCAAGGGAGCATGCGGCCAGGGTGCAGCCTCTCGGGGAGCAGGAGGCGCTGATAACGTTTGACCAGCCCGTGCGAAGGGGGGCGCCGGGGCAGTCGGCGGTATTTTACGACGGCGACACAGTGGTAGGCGGCGGCGTGATAGGGCATGCAGCCCCGTAAAAAAGTAAAAATAGGGAAAAAGCAGGCGAAAACAACAGTTTTCGCCTGCTTTTTCAAGCGTCAGGACTTATTCGACAATGTCGGTCTCGCCGGGGAACTGATAGGCTGCGTCGGAAATTTCGGGAAAGCGCTTGGGCTCGCCGACATGGGCCGGCCCGTGGGGATCCATATAGTTATATCCCGGCCGGCGCACATCCTCGTATTCGGGGAGCACGATGCCGGCATCCACGACGTCCTGCGACTTGACGTGAACAGACTCGCCGTTTGGAAGGTTTTTCCGAAGATATGGCGTTTTCATGCGATACTCACTCCTTTCGCAAGGTCATTATGCGCAGTTTTTTTCAAAGTACCACCGGAAAAAACAAGGCGGGCTCAAATGAGTCCGCCAATTGCGGAAAAAACGACAAAATTCCCATGTGAGGGGTTTTTTGGAAAATATACGCGAATATGCTATAATGATGTCGAAAAAGGGGAGCCCTACCGGTTGGTTCCCTCGATTTCACGGATGGCTTCGATGAGCGCGCTGCGCAGCCCCTTTTCTTCAAGCTTGGCAACGCCACGGATGGTGGTACCGCCCGGTGAGCAGACGTTGTCCTTGAGCTGGCCGGGGTGAAGTCCGGTGCAAAGGGCCATTTTTCCGGCGCCCAGCACGGTCTGCGCCACCAGGCGGTAAGCGTCGGCACGGGGGACGCCGTGATAGACGGCGGCGTCGGCCAGAGCCTCGATGACCATGTACACGAAGGCCGGCCCGCAGCCGGTTACAGTGCCGGCCGAGCTCATGAGCTTTGTCTCAAGCTCCTCCACGCTGCCGATGGCCTCAAAGAGGGCGCGCACGGCGGCATGTTCCTGCTGCGTGAGCGTGTGCTTTTTTTCGAAGATGCACATGCCCTCGCCGACCTGCATGGGGGTGTTGGGCATGACCGAGAGATGGCGGGCCGAGGCCGGCAAAACGGCATCGAGCTGCTCAAAGCGCCAGCCCAGGGCGATGCACAAAACGGCCTTGCCCTCCAGCAGGCTTCCGAGCTCGCCGACCACTTGCTCGATAACGTTGGGCTTGACGGCCAGCACCACGAGATCAGCCTTTGCCGCCTGCCCGAGCTCTTCCAGACAGTGGACGCCGAAGTCCTGCTCGAGCGTTTGGGCCTTCTGAGGATTGGGGTCGTAAGCAGATACCTGCTCCCCCCTGAGGGCGCCGGCTTCCAGCAGCCCTCTGGCAATGGCATAGGCCATGTTGCCCATGCCGACAAAGGAAAGGGTCATGGTAAAACCTCCTTGTTTTTTTATTTTGGAGTATTTTTTTTGGAGAAGAACTGGAAGATGGATAAAATCAGTATAGCACAGAGAAAATGCCGGTGCAATCCGGCAGGGGCGCTGTCCGGGCTGCGGGGCGGCGAGGAAAGCCCGGCGGGGAAATTCACCGTATTTTTTGGGGAAACTGGGCAGCTGTGCCGGGAAACAGTCAGGCCCTTTTGGGAAGCCGGTTTAAAGGCGGGGCCGAAAAAGGCTGCTGCAAACCACCTGAAGCCGGGGCCTTTGTGAGGAGGGACAGCAAATGGCGAAAAAGATTTTGATATTGCTGCTGGCAGCCGCCGTGATGGCTTCTTTTGCCGCCTGCCACAGCACGCAGAGCGCCGGAAGGGAAAAAGAGGGAAACGCAAATGAGAACTGGAAAATCGGCATCATCACCGGCCCTGCTTCGCTGCAGGAGGAGGCGTTTCGGGCTGCCGAGCAGCTCAAGGCAAAATACGGAGAGCATCGCATCGTCACCGCGACTTACCCCGATGCGTTTTATGTCGACGCAGAGACCGTCGCCGCCTGCATGGCCGACATGGCCGCCGACAAGGATGTGGAAGCCATCGTGTTTGTGCCGGCCATCCCCGGCGCCGCCTCTGCCATCGACGAGGTGCGCAAGACGCGCCCCGACATGCTTTTTGTCTGCGGCACGCCGGGGGAAGACCCTTGCGTGATTTGTGCCAGCGCCGATATCGTGCTGGATGCCGACGAGGCTGCCATGAGCGAAGCCGTCGCCAGGCAGGCTGCCGATCTGGGGGCGGGCACCTTTGTCTATTATTCTTTTCCCCGCCACGGGAGCTATGCCCCGTTGTCTGCCCGCCATGACGTGATCGAGCAGACCTGTGAGGAACATGATGTGGAGTTTGTCGACGCCGTAATGCCCGATCCTCTTGGCGACGAGGGCGCGCAGGGGGCGCAAAGGTTTCTCCTTGACGACATTCCCCGCATGGTGGAGCTCTACGGCAGGGACACTGCCTTTTTCTGCACCGACTGCGGCATGCAGGAGCTTTTGATTGCATGCGTGCTCGAGCTGGGCGCCATTTGCCCGCAGTCTTTCTGCCCTTCTCCCTACAGCGCCTATCTCGCGGCGCTGGGCATTGACGTGACCAGCCGGGAAGGGGAGGCTGAGGGCATGCTCCGTCAAATCGAGCAAAAGGTCATCGAGGCCGGGAATGCCGGGCGCATGTCCTGCTGGACCAGGCCGGTCGAGGCGTTTGAGCTTGAGATTGGCGTGCGCTATGCCGAAAAATGGATCACAGGCGAGACCGACGGCCGCGTGGATGCGGCGGCGCTTGCTTCGGTGGTGCAGGAGATTGCCGGAGAAGGGCAGGGCGCGGGCATCCGCAGCAGCGCCGCCACGGGGCAGGACGAAGCCGAAACGGGGGTTGACAACTGCTTTTTGCTGCTGTGCGGACATCGCACCTTCGGGGAGGCCGACGCGGCGCAGCATGAGCCTGGACAAGCTCCAGGCTCATGAGCGGGGAAGTGCTTTGTACCGGCCCTTCAAAAAGGAAAAAAGAGGGCCAAATACACCCTGCTTTGCGCCCGGGCGGGCAGCTAAAGAAAGAAAATAAAGGCAGCAAAAGGGGTGAGCAGCTTCGCTGCTCACCCCTTTTGCATGAAAACGTTTTTTGTTTTTGCCGGTTCTTTGCCGCAGCTTATTGATTGGCCAAATCGGGAGGCTCGGGAGAGGTCTTTGGCTCAAAAGGGGAAGCGGACGCCTCCTGTCCGGCGGCGCTCTGCGGCTTTTCTCTGGTGGACACCGCAAGGGCCGAGACAAAGGGCACGCAGGGGACGAACATCAGGCCCTCCATACGGTAGAGCTCGGCCGAGAGCAGGTACATGAAATGGCCAAAGCCGGTGCCGGGCAGGATGCGGTTGCGCCCAAAGGCCGCCCAGAAGACAAGGACCATGAGCACCCCGCCTGCGGCAGCCAGAAGAATGCGCAGCCAGCCCGGCAGGCAGACCTCCCCCTTGGACAGCAGCAGGGGCAGCGCAATGCCGCTCAGCGCGCACAAAGGCCATGCGACGCAGTGGGCATAGGTGACGGGGAGGATGTTCCAGGTCGATTCAAAGTGATAGCGCAGCCTCACGATGGCCAGCATGTAGGCGACAGAGAGCACAAAAACAATCAGACAAACAAGGGAGGCCGTTTTGAAAACACGGTTCTTTTTCATAAAGACACCTCACACGACAAAAAGGGCGGCGTTCAAAACAGAGCATAAGGGCCGTGCCTGAAAGAGTATCTGTATCATACATCAAAAAGAAGCGAATTATCAAAGAAATAAAACGAAAAAAAGTAAAAACATTCTTGAAAAATGGACAAATCCCCCAAGGCTTTAAAACAAAACTTGGCCCGCAGAAAAGAATCAAAAGAAAACCCCAAAATTCGACAAAAAGAGAAAAAGGAAGCAAGCTGCCGCGCGCCGGCCCCGCCCGAAGGGGAGGTCCCTCTTGACAAAAATATTCTACAGTTGTAGAATATACACATACTACAACTGTAGAGGATGATGACATGAGCGGACAAACAATAGAGAGGCTGCCCGATGCGGAGCTCGAGGTCATGCAGGCAATCTGGGACTGCGAGCCGCCCGTCTCGCGGGCGGATATCGAGCCACTGCTGCAGCGCAGGCACCCCATGGCGACCACGACGCTGCTGACGCTGCTGGGACGTCTGACCCAAAAGGGGGTACTGCAGGCCCAAAAGCGGGGCAAGAGCAAGGTGTATACGCCGGCCTTTTCGCGCGGGCAGTATGTGGCCTCGCAGGGCAGCCGCTTTCTGAGCAAGCTGTGCCGGGGGGATGTGCGGCTGTTTGCCACGGCGCTGTGCGAGGGCGGGCTGAGCCGTGAAGAGGTGGAGGAGCTGCGCCGCCTGCTGGAGGAAGACGGTCTATGAGTTTTGGACTTCGGTTTGTCATGGCGCTGATTTTGGGGGCGCTTACGGCGGATATGTTCTCCCTCCGGGGCAGGGAGGAGGACAAGCTGCGCATTGAAAGCCTAAAGCCCGGGCGGCAGGTCTGCCTCATTGAGCCGATGCTGCTGCCGGCGGCGCTGGCGATGGGAATGGCCTTCTTTTTGCTGTGGGGCGGGGTGCAGGCGTTGGGCCGCTTTGCGGCAAATCTGTGGCTGCTGTTTTTTCAGATTGGGGTGTATTACGCCCTGCTGCTGCTCGTGCTGGCCCCGTTGCGCAGGGCGGTGAGCGCCAGGGCCTGCGCGGCGCTGTGGCTGGTGCCGGGGCTGCTGTATTTTCTGGTGTGGATTGTGATGGACGACGACAGCAGGCCGCTTGCGGTGCTCACGCTGCCCAAGGACCTGTTTGAGCCGATGTTTGCGGTGTGGCTTTTGGGCTTTTTGGGCCTTTTGGTGTGGCAGATGGTCTCCCATTTGCAGTTTCGCCGGCTGTTGCTGAGGGATGCCGTCCCGGAGCGGGATGCGGCGCTGCTGGAGCAGTGGCATGCAGAGCTGCGGCGCCACGGCGTCCGGCGCGACATCCCGGTGGTGGTCTCGCGGCAGGTGAGCACGCCGCTCACGGTGGGCTGCTTTTTGCGCACCATGCGGCTGGTGCTGCCGGGCCGGCACTACAGTAGGGAGGAGCTGGAGCTGATTTTCTGCCACGAGCTGCGCCACATCGTGCGGCGCGACACCCGTACCAAGCTCTTTTTGGGCTTTTGCACGGCGCTGTGCTGGTTCAATCCCCTGTGCTGGATCGCCAGGCGCAGGGCGTCGGACGATTTGGAGCTGAGCTGTGACGAAGCCGTGCTGGAGGATGCCGACGAGGCAACCCGCCGCCGCTATGCCGAGCTCTTGCTGCAGCACGGCGCAAGCGGACGCGGCTGCACGACCTGCCTGTCGGGCGCTGCCCAAACGCTGCGCTACCGGCTTTCCCACGTCATGAAGCCGGCAAAACGCCTGTCGGGCGGGCTGCTGGTGGGAGCCGCCGCCTTTGCCCTCACCGCAACGGCGGGTACACTGTCGCTGGCCGACGCCGCAGGGCCGGCGCGGGAACTGCTGTTTGAAGGGCAGGCGCGGACGGCTTGCGTTCAGCGCGTGTTTGTCTCGGGCTGGCGGGAGGACATGCGCCTTTCCCGCGAGGTGTTCGGCTTTGACGAGGCCGCCCTGACCGAGTTTTTGGGTTCGCTGCGCATCCGGGAAATCTATGCCGGGGCGCAGGGCCGTGAGCTGCCCTTTGGTACGCGCTGTCTTGACATCGACTATGAAATCCCCGGGCAGGAGGGCCTGATCCGCCTTACGCTCAGCGACGGGCTGCTGACGGCAGACCTGCCGGACGACGGCAGGGGAGAGATTGCCTGTCTCGTGGAGGAGCAGATTGACTGGCAGGCCCTTGACGCGATGCTCGACTTTGAGGCGCCCGACCCCGACCCCGATCCCCGGACGCCCGTGCTGGACCTGTGGTTTTCGGGCTGTGAAACGGCGAATCAGGAGCATCTGTCGGCCCAAAGCCGCACCCTGTTTGTCAGGGATGCCGAGGGCATCCGCGTGCCGGAGCAGGAGGACTTTGGGGTGGGCGGTGTCTTCGGGCTGGCGGTTACGCAGGTGCGCCTTGAGTTTGAGCCTGAGCCAAGGGATTACACGGTGACGGTGGAAAACTGGGACAGAAGCCTCAGCTACACGGTGCAGGGCTCGGAGCTTGAGGACGGCGTGCTGCCTCTGGCGCCCTACAGTGCGCACTACACCGTGCGCGGCGGGTTTGACAGCTTCCGGCAGACCTATTATCAAATGGAGTTTTTCTTTGATGTGGGGCTCTCTGGGGAGGAGGCCGTGTGGGGCGCCGCCTCGTAAAAGGGAAAAACCCTTTTTTGAAAAAGGCCCGTTGCCGGCGCCCGCAAATCCCCTGCAGGCGGCATGCCGGGCGGGCAAAAGGCACGAAATGGGCGCCGGGCGGCGCATTGCGTCATATGATAGGAAAGAGGGCGGAAGGCGCAGAGGGAAAAAGCGGCGATATCTGCGGCTAAAAAGAAAAAGCCCCCGCCCGTTTGTTTTCAAGGGGCGGGGGCTGCGTCGGCAGGAGAAAGGCGCAGGCGTTTTTACGCCTTACAGGGCGGAGCCGGCAGATCCGTCGGAAGCCGGAAGGGAGGCGCCGCCTCCCGGAAGGCCTGCGTCGCCGTCTGCTGCGGGGCCCTGCGGGGCTTTGGAGGGGCTTTTCTGCCGGCTTGTGCCGACAAAGGCCAGGCAGAGCAGCACGCAGGGCGGGAAGAGCAGGGCCGGTGTGTCGGCCAGCAGGGTGGCATACACCGAGAAAAAGAAGGTGGAGCTTCCCATGGTCGGAACCCAGTAGGCCAGAAGGAAAAAGAGCAGCGCGGCGGCGCCCGCAACGCCTAAGGCGGTGCGCAGCGAGCCGGGCAGCACGATTTGCTGCTTGAGCAGCAGTATGGGCAGCAGCGTCCCGCTCAGGTAGCAGAGCGGCCAGGCAAGGGCGCTGCACAGGTAGCGCGGCCAGGGGAAATAGATGTCGACAAAAAAGTCCCCCCACAGTGTGACGACCAGGACATAGGCCAGCGAAATCAGGAAAACGCCGGCGCAAAGGGCGGGTAGGCTGCTTTTTTTGGAAGAGTTCATGTTGGAGCACCTCCTGTGATTGTTTGAAATCGGTTTGAACGGGCTGCCCTCCGGCGCCGCCCCCCTGCGCGCGCCTGCGGCGCGCCTGCGGGGCGCCTTTTTCCGGAAAAGGCGCGCGGCCGGAGCCCTTTCAAATGCTTTTGCGGTGCACTTGGCCCATGCTTTTGCGGCGCCCCGCCCGGGCGCATCGCCCGTCAGGGGGGGCGGGACGCGGCGGCGCAGGGTGCGCCCTCTTTTGGGAAGCGCGGTATGCGGCAGCTCCTCAGGCTGCGGTCTGACCCATGGGAATCCCCTCCGAAGACAGCAAGATTTTTGATAATTATATCATAATACCGCATAAAAAAACAACCATTTAGGAAAATGCGAAAAATACCGAAAAAAGAGCGGGAAAACAAGAGAGGAGGGCTGCTGAAGCGGCTCTGACGTCTTTGTGGAATGTTACGAAAGATTGACACGGAAGGCTCTTTTTCTTGGGTTGATTTTGACAATTGACTTTGGGAAAATGCAGTCGTATAATGACAACCAAGGTTGCAGGATGCAGGATGTGTTTTGCAGCAGAATCACAAGCAAAGGAGGAGCCGAACATGACCTGTGCCATGAGAAAAACCGCAATGTCCAACGTCGCAGAGTGTATTTCGGCTCTGCGCGCTTGTGCTGTCCTCAATAGCGTGTACTTTAGCTTCGTCCGCTTTTTTGCGGGCGCTTTTTATTTTGCGTATTATTACTTTACCAGCTACAATTTAGCCCATCGAACCCGAGCAGAACGCGGATGAAATGTTAAACATCAAAGCGGCTCTCGTCTGTTCGACGGGGGCCGCTTTTTTGTGTGCATACCCTCCCGGCCAGAAGGTGTGCTTTACAGGCTTCCAGGACGCGGCGGCCACTGCGTGCCGGAAGCCGTCCCCAAAACGATATCAGGAAAAAAGGAGATTTTTTCGATGAAAAAGATGAAGAAGCTGCTCTCTATCCTGCTGGCGCTCACTCTGCTTTTCGCACTGGCCGCCTGCAACACCACTGATGAGAACACCGAAGGCAACGAAGGCACCGAGAACAATGAGAATGTGGAAAACAACGGCGAGACCTCTACTGCCGAATTCAGCATCGGCGTGATTCAGCTTGCCTCCCACACGGCGCTCGACGCAGCCCGCGAAGGCTTTGTCGCGGGACTTGACGAGGCAGGCCTCAGCTATGAAATTGAAGTGCTCAACGCTGCCGGCGAGCAGGCCAACTGCCCCACGCTGGCCACCAAGCTGGTCAATGACCAGGTGGATTTGATTCTGGCCATCGCCACGCCCGCCGCCCAGGCTGCGGCCCAGGCGACCGACACCATTCCGATTCTGGTCACTGCCGTGACCGATCCCGCCTACGCCGGCCTGGTCGAGAGCAATGACGCTCCCGGCGGGAACGTCTCCGGCACCTCCGACATGAACCCCGTGGAAGATCAGATCGAGCTGCTGCTCACCTTGGTTCCCGAGACCAAGACGGTCGGCCTGCTCTACAATGCCGGCGAAGACAATTCCATCCTGCAGGCCGATCTTGCCGAGGAAATTCTCACCGCCAAGAACATTGCCGTGGAGCACTTCACCGCTTCCGACAGCAGCCAGGTCCAGTCGGTTGCGCAGTCCATGGTCGGCAAGGTTGACGCCGTCTACATCCCCACCGACAACCTCATGGCCGACACCATGGCCACCATCAGTATGGTGCTGACCCCCGAAGGCATCCCCACCATCTGCGGAGAGGGCAACATGGTCAACAACGGCAGCCTTGCCACCTACGGCTTCAGCTACGAAGAGCTGGGACGTCAGACTGCGGCTCAGGCCGTGTCCATCCTCAAGGACGGCGCCGACATCAGCACCATGCCCATCGGCTTCTACGAGGGCGAGCTTGAGCTCATCGTCAATGATGAGGTTGCCGCTGAGCTCGGCATTGAGATCCCGGCTGATCTGATGCAGTGAATTCCTGCTCCGTATGCCCAGGCGGTCAGGCGCGCCGGTCTCCGGCGCGTCTGACGCCGGGCGAAAGAGCGATGCTTTTGCAACGGGAGGGGAGCGCCGGCAGGGTGCCCTTCGGCCCCGGACATTTCCAAATCAAAGGAGCAAAGTCTTCATGAGTCAATTGCTGGAGTCCTTTCTCGGCGCCTGCCCCGGCGCGGTTTCACAGGGCATTCTATGGGGCATTATGGCGCTGGGCGTCGCAGTGACCTACCGCATTTTGGATTATGCCGATTTGACGGTGGACAGCAGCCTGTGTACCGGCGCCGCCGTCAATGCGGTTTTGCTGCTGGCGGGGGTTCACCCGATAGCGGCGCTGGCGGCGGCCACCGTGGTGGGTATGGCTGCGGGACTGCTGACGGGGCTGCTGCATACGCAGCTTGGGATTCCGGCCATCCTGTCGGGAATCCTGTCGCAGCTGGCTCTATATTCCATCAACATGCGCATTCTGGGGCGCTCCAACCTGCCCTTGCTCAAGGTGGAGACCCTTCTGACGCTGAGAAGTCCTGCAACGGCCATAATAGTGGGGGGGATTTTCGCCCTTGCGATGGTGGCGTTTCTCACCTGGTTTTTCACCACCGAGAGAGGATATGCCATCCGGGCCACCGGAAGCAATGGCGGCATGGCGCGGGCACAGGGCATCAATACGGCTTCCACCACCGTGCTCGCACTCATGATTTCCAATGGCCTCGTGGGACTGGCCGGGGGGCTGCTCTCCCAGTATCAGGGGTATGCCGACGTCAATATGGGGCGCGGCGCCATCGTCATCGGACTTGCGTCCGTGATTCTGGGAGAGGCCATCCCCTTTTTACGCTCCCGTTTCTCCCTGAGGCTCATCGCCTCGGTGGTGGGCGGCGTGATTTACTATCTTGTCATTACGCTGGTGCTGCAGGCAGGCCTTGACACCAACGACCTCAAGCTCTTCTCGGCCGCCGTTGTGGCGCTGGCACTGGGAATCCCCAATCTGCGGCAGAAGGCCGCAGCAAAACGTCTTGCCAAATCCGCGCTTCGCGTGGGGCAGGACGGGCAAAGGAAGGAGACGGTTTAACATGTTGAAAATCAAAGGGCTCAAGAAGACCTTTTATCCGGGCACTGTCCATGAGAAAAAAGCCATCAAGGGCGTGGAGCTCACCTTTGCCGACGGGGATTTCGTCACGGTGATTGGCGGAAACGGCGCCGGAAAGTCGACGGTGCTCAACCTGATTGCCGGGGTATTCCCGGCAGACTGCGGCTCCATCGAGCTCGACGGCGTGGAGCTCACCACCATGCCCGAGTACCGCAGAGCCTCCATGCTGGGCCGGGTTTTCCAGGACCCCATGCGCGGCACCGCTGCCGACATGACCATTGAGGAAAATCTGGCGCTGGCCTGCCGTCGCGGCAAACACCGCGGCCTGCGGCGCGGCGTGACGCGTGCGGAGCGTCAGCTCTTTATGGAGCGCCTTGCCGCCCTGGATTTGGGTCTGGAAGACCGGCTGACCACCAAGGTTGGCCTTCTGAGCGGCGGACAGCGCCAGGCGCTCACACTGCTCATGGCCACCATGCAGCGCCCGCACCTGCTGCTGCTCGACGAGCACACCGCCGCCCTCGACCCCCGTACGGCCGAGCGCGTGCTGGCCCTGTCACGGCAGATTGTGGAGGAAGAGGGCCTGACGGCCATGATGGTGACGCACAACATGCGCGACGCCATTGCCACCGGCAACCGCCTGATTATGATGCACGAGGGACGCGTCGTGCTCGACATCTCGGGTGAGGAGAAAAAGCGTCTTACGGTGGAGGGCCTGCTGGCCCGGTTTGCGCGCGTGTCGGGCGAGACCTTTGACGACGACAAGGCGCTGCTGGCCTGATGCCCTGTCTTCCGGCAGGGCCGGCGACAGCTTGATTTTTGAAAAAAAGCCCCTTTTTGGGGAAGGGGCGGCCGGGCAGCGAAGCTGCCCGGCCGCAAAGGGCATGACCGCAGGTCATGCCCTTTTCTTATGGGCCGCTTTGACGCACGGCGGCAGCCTGTGCGCAAGGAATGAACCCACGGCCTTTGGAATCTCACAAAAACATTTGTTTTCCAAAAAAATCATTTTGTTCTTTTCAAAAAATTCAGAAAAACATGAAAAAGAGCTTCTTTTGCATTGACGAATGAAAAAATACGTGGTAAAGTATTAAAAAAAGAAAGAAGGAGATTCCCGTGGGCAGGAAACAGCAGGCAGACTGAGGGCCTTTTTGAAAAACTCCCGGGGCAAGGGGCTTTGCAGGGAGCAGCGCTCTTTTTGGGAACATGCCGGCGCATGCGCCGCGCCGGGAAATAAAAGGCCCCAAAAGCAGTCCGCTTTTTGGGCGGCAGGCCGCACGCCGTAGGAAAAGCCCTTTTTGGAAGGCGGTTTTTCAGCGCGGGCGGATTTGTTTGCTGCGGTCCGGGGCCATGAAAACCGTGCCGGTGCCGCGAAGGCGGGCAGGGACTGCCCCTGCAAAGGCTCGTTTGCGGTGTGGGTTTTGAGAAAGGAGAGGCGCACATGGTGGAACAAAACAATTGCTCGGGAATGCAGAAAATATTGTTTGTGCTGATGATTGTGCTGGGAGTGGCAGTGTATGTCGGGATGCCGTGGGCCTACCGCTACGCGCAGGAAAGCTACAACACGACGCCGCATCTGCTGCTGCAGACGGCGGTGAGGCCGGTGTTTCTCTTTTTGCTGGGCGACTGCTTTGTATGGCTGATGATGCGGGCGGCGGGCACAAGCGTTGCGCTTGAGAAAAAGGCCGCCTCCTGGATGCGGGTGACAAGCCTTGCACTGCTGCTGGTGTATGAGGTTTGGAATGCCAGCTTTTGGCTGAAGGTGCCGTCGGTCGTGCAGGGAATGCTTGCCGCCTTCGGGCAGCCCTATCAGAATCTGGTGCAAAGCGACTCGTATTTGTTTGTGCTGCTGGGCGTGATGTTTTATTTTGGCATGACGCAGCCGCGTCAGGCGTCCGGGGACAAGGGATAGCCTCCTCATCAAATAAAATCAAAAGAGCCGGTCTTTTGACCGGCTCTTTTTTGTCGTTGGGATGTGGGCAAAAGCAAGGGGGCTAGTCTGCCACACCGGCTTTTTGCAGGGCCATCAGCAGCGCCACACCGAGCACGATGCCGGCGCAGCCCTGGATGGCATTTCCGGGAATGGTCAGCGCCGCCGCCGTTCCCTCTCTCAGGAAAATCAGGGCAAAGAGATAGTAGCCAAGGATCATGAAAAGCTCGGCCACAATGCCCGAGACGGTTGCGGCAAGCAGGGTGCGCGACTTTTGCCCCTTGCGGATGACCTGATAGAGCACCCCTGCGGTGGCGGCCATAAAGGCCTTGATGAGCAGGGTGGCGGGCATGTAGTGCAGGTAGCCGCCGAAAAAGTCGGCCATCATCGAGCCGATGCCGGCGGCCGAAACGCCGTACCAGCCGCCCAGGCAAAAGCCGCACAGCAGGACAAGGCCGTCTCCCAGGTTAAGGTATCCGCCCAAAGGGGAGGGGATGCGAATAACCCAGGTGGCAACGCAGGACAGCGCGCCAAAGAGGGCGGTGAAGACCATTCGTTGAGTTTTGTCTTTGTTTTCCAGCATGGGAAACCTCCTTGTGTCTGGGCGGGCGCGCCGATGCTCCGACGGTCTGCCGGGTTTTGCAGGGGGGGACTCCCCCCTCTGTCATACGGGAAAAGTGCCGCCGAAAGGCAAAGAGGCCTTGTGCAGGGCAGGCGAAAGCGGCACCGGAATCAGAGGCCTGACTTTGGAGTGCGGCGTTTTTTGGAAAGAGGTCTGCGTGCGGCGGCGCGGCGGAGGGGATTTTCTTCTTTCTTGCGCTCTTTTTTGCGCACCGAATATCCGAAGGTGCCCAGCGTTTTGCCGAGCTCCACATAGTCCCCGTGGGAATAGGCGATGAGCCCGGCGCGCTCGAGGTGCAGCTTGCCGTCCTCGTCCAGCAGGTCGGTCTCGGCGTGCACGGCCACGATCTCGGCCAGGAACATGTCGTGCACGCCCAGCTCGAGCTTTTTCACCACGCGGCACTCGAGCGAGACGGGGCTCTGGTCGAGAAGCGGGCACAAAATGGAGCCCAGCGAAACCGAAAGGCCAAGATGCTTGATTTTGTCGACCTCTCTGCCTGACTTGACGCCGCAGAAATCGGCGGCCTTGACCAGTTCCTTTGTGGTGAGATTGAGGGCAAAGGTGCCGGTGCGTGAAATCAGTGCGTGGGAGAGGCGCTCGCGGCGCACCGAAACGTAGGCCATGGGCGGGTCGCTGCACACAATGCCGGTCCAGGCCGCCGTCATGATATTGGGCTGCTGGAAGTCGCCGCAGGTGACAAGCATGACCGGCACCGGCGCCATGAGGGTGCTGCCCTTCCACATCTGCTTGCTCATGTCAGTTCCTCCTTGTCTGTCTTGTTGGCCGGGGCCGTGCTTGCGGCCGGCAGGGGCTCGGATGCGGCGGCGGGCGGCTGTTTTTG
This sequence comes from uncultured Clostridia bacterium, assembly GCA_944376235.1. Taxonomy (GTDB): domain Bacteria; phylum Bacillota; class Clostridia; order Oscillospirales; family Feifaniaceae; genus Galloscillospira. The sequence goes on from CALWCA010000014.1 coordinate 33,633, forward strand.
CTGATTGATGGCCTTTTTGAGGTTATAGCATACGATGGCGCCCACCACGATGACGGCGCCCACAAGGGCAATTTGGGAGATGGTCTCCTTGTAGAAAATGGCCACCCAGACGGGGTTGAGCACAGGCTCCAGCCCCGAAGTCAGCGAAGCGGTGACCGGGGGGACGGCCTCAAGGCCGCGCGAGAAGAAGATGTAGGCAAGGCCGAGCTGGAAAAAGCCCAGCATGAAGACGGCGCCCAGCACCGGGCCCGAGAAGTCGCGCTCCTGCAGCAGGAAGGGCAAGCCGATGACGCCGCTCACAATCTGCCCAATCAAAATGGAGGAGAGCGAGTCGGCGCCGGGGAAGGTGTTGAGCATGAAGACGCCGGCGTAGGTCACGCCGGACAGCAGCGCCAGCAGGTTGCCCAGCCCGCCGCCGCTCGTGAGGCTGTCGACAAAAAAGCAGACGATGCCGGCCAGCACCACCACGCAGGTGGCAATGTCGAGCCGGGTGGGTCTTTCATGGAAGAAGATGGCCATGATGAAAATGAGAAAGACGGGGGCCGTAAACTGCAGCACGATGGCGTTTGCCGCCGTGGTCAGCTTGTTGGCGATGACATAGAGGGTGGTGGTGGCGCACATGCAAAAGGCCCCCGTGAGCACGCCCTTGTTGACAATCAGCTTGTGGCCGGTTTTCTTCATATAAAAGGCAATCATGGCAATGGAGATGATATTGCGTGCGCCGTTGATGGAGAGCGGCTGCCAGGGGATGAGCTTGATGCCCAGCCCGCCCAGGGAAAAGAGCAGCGAGGCTGCAACGACGCAAAGGGTGCCTTGACGCACCGAAACCGGTTTGACGGTGTGTTGTGACATGGGAAAATCTCCTTTCAAAAGTCTTGGGGCTTTGAAAAAGCCGTAAGGGACGGGTGCGTCACTTGCCCGGCACGGGAGGCCGGGGGTAGAGCTTGGCAAGACCGCCTTCCGAGGTCTCTTTATATTGGTGAGCCATGTCAAGGCCGGTCTGATACATGGTTTCCACAACCATGTCAAAGGAGATTTTTCTGGAATTGGTGAGAAAGTTTGCAAGCCGCACGGCGTTGAGCGCGCGCATGGCGGCCACGGCGTTGCGCTCGATGCAGGGAATCTGCACAAGGCCCCAGATGGGGTCGCAGGTCAGGCCGAGGTGGTGCTCCATGGCAATTTCGGCCGAGTATTCAATCTGGTCGAGCGACATGTCGTAAAATTCGGCAAGGGCGGCGGCCGCCATGGAGCAGGCAGAGCCGATCTCGGCCTGGCAGCCGCATTCCGCCCCACTGATGGAAGCGTTTGTCTTGATGATGTTGCCCATCAGCCCGCCGGCGGCAAGTGCACGCAGCACCTGGCTGTCGCTGGTGCCCCGCGTCTGCTGCGTATACAGCAAAACGGCAGGCAGTACGCCGCAGGCGCCGCAGGTCGGCGCCGTGACCACCGTCCCGCCGGCGGCGTTTTGCTCGCCGGCGGCAAAGGCATAGGCGCAGATGAGGCGGTTTTCCCGCGTGGCGGCCGATTCGTCCATGTGGCCGCCGTGGTAGAGGGAATAGGCGCGGCGCTCAATGTCAAGCCCGCCGGGCAGCGTGCCCATGGAGAGCAGGCCCTGCTTGATGCAGGCCTGCATGGTCTGCCAGATTTCAAAGAGAAAGTCCCAGATGCCCTCCCCCTCCACCTGTGCCACATACTCCCACAGGCGCAGTTCGTGCGTTTTGCAGTGGGCTGCGATGTCGGCAAAGGTGCTGTGGGGATAGATGTCGGGCGGCGTGGCGGCGGGCTGCCCTTCCACTTCAATGGTTCCGCCGCCCACGCTCATGACGCGCCATCGGCCCAACACCTCCCCCTTGCGCAGTGCCGTCAAATCCATCGTGTTGGGATGGGGGAGGTCGGCCGTCACCTCGTCGAAGGAGAGGGAGAGCGGGAGGGGGGCGAAGGCCTCCTGCAGCACACGGTCGGTGCCGTGGCCCCGGCCGGTTTTTGCCAGAGAGCCATACAGCGTCACGGCAAAGGCATCGGCCGTGGGATACGCAGCGAGAAAGCGCCGCGCCGCGCGGTCGGGGCCCATGATGTGAGAGCTCGAGGGGCCGCGCCCCGCCTTGTAGAGCTCGGTGAGAGATTGCATGGTGTCTCCTCCTGCCATTTTCCCGAACAAGGCCGCAAAACCCCTTGGCCTTGCGCGGGACGGTGGTTTTTTGCCTGCATTTTCACAGACGTTTGATTGAATGATTATACCACATAAACCGGCAAAAGAAAACAGCCCAAAGGGCCGCCAAAGGCAAAATCTGCCTGCGGCAGCCCGCCATTTGGCACACTCAGTATAGCAAAGAAATGTGCTGCACACAATAATAAAATTGTATGCAGCACAATTTTGTTATTCCCGGGGACCGTGCTCCAGCAGGGTACGCAGCCGCAGCAGGCCGGTGCGAAGCTGCTCCATGTCGGGAGGGGAGGCAATGGCCAGGCGGGCTGCGGCAGGGGGCTTGATGCCGACGGCAAAGCGGTGGGCGCCGTAGACCTGGACGCCGTTGCGCAGGGCGGCCTGTTCAAAGCCCTCGGCGCTCCAGGCCTCTGGCAGCACCAGCCAGCGAAAAAGGCTTTCGGGGGGACCCTGAAGGCAAAAGCCATCCAGCAGGCTGTCGGCAAGGGCGCCCCTCTGTCTGGCCCGGGAGCGATGGGTTTCAAGCAGGGCCTCGGCCTTGTCGGAGGCCATGATGCGCGAGGCCAGCTCGAGCAGAAAGGGGGAGACGGTGAGGTTGATGTTGTAGAGCGCCTCGGCCAGGGCGTCGCGGCAGTGGCCGGGGGCGGCGAGGTAGGAGAGGCGCAGCCCCGGGGAGATGGTTTTGGAGAGGCTGGCGATATAGATGGTGTGCTCCGGGGCGAAGGAGGCAATGGCGGGCAGGGGAGTGGGGCGCAGCAGCGTATGGATGCTGTCCTCGATGATGAGCAGGCTGTGCTTTTGGGCGGTGCGGGCCACGGCGCGGCGCAGGTCGACGCCCATGGTCTGCGCCGTAGGGTTTTGAAAGTCGGGCATGAGATACAGCCCCTTGATGTGCTCGTGGCGGCAGGCGAAGTCCAGCCCGTCGGGCGAGAGCTGCCCGTCCTCCTGGCGCAGGGGAACGAGCCGCACGCCCAGCATGCGGGCCGCGCTCTTGATGCCGGGGTAGGTGAGTGGGTCGGTGCCGATACAGTCTCCCGGAGAAAAAAGGCCGGCCAAAATGGCGGCAAGGGCGTTTTGGCTGCCGTTGGAGGTCAGCAGGTGGTCGGCCGTGGTGGAGTAGCCGGCCTTTTGGATGTATTTTGCGGCGGCCTCCCTCTGCCAGAGCGTTGCGGTCATGCTGCCGTAGCCGAACAGGCGCTCCACGTCGCTCTCCGAGGCCACCTCGCGCAGCATTTGGGCCACCTCGCGGTAGGAGGCGTCGTCAGGCAGCAGCGAGCCCAGCTCGATGAGGGAGGGCTTGTCGGGATGGGGCAGCAGGCTGAGGCTGGCCAGGGCGTCGTAGGCCACGAAGGTGCCACTGCCCACCGTTGCGCTGAGCAGCCCCTTTTGGGTGCACAGACGGAAGGCGCGCGACACGGTGGAGAGATTGACGTCGAGAAAATCCGCCAGCTCGCGCTGAGGCGGCAGACGGGTTCCCGGCAGCAGCGCGCCGCTTTTGATGTCGGCCTCAAGCTGCGCGGCAAGCTCGAGCGAAAGCGGCCCCGTGCGCCGCAGCACGGGACGCCAGCTCATGGGATAGTCGTCAAAGGAATTGACAGGCATGACAGGAGCTCCTTTGAAGAAATGGTAGGGTTGGGCTTGCCGCAGAGGGAGCGCGGCCGGTGCGGCGCCTTTTGCGGCGGCAAAAGAGGAGAAAAAGGGCCTGCATTCCGCGCAAGAGAGGCCGGCAGGATGTGTGAGAAAAGGGTCACAGGGGCGCGCTTGTGCCTTCCTGCTTGGGGGCCTCGGCACGGCGGCGCTGCACACAGCGCTCCAGCCCTTCGGCCACGGCGGCGCCGCCCAGGATGAGCAGGGCGCCGGCAAGCTGTGCTGGAGTCAGGCGTTCCTTGAGAAAGAGGGCCGAAAAGAAGAGCGCCGAAAGAGGGTCGAGGTAGCCGCAGATGGAGACCGACTGGGCCGGCAGCACCTGGATGGAGGAAAAATAGAGGTAGCAGGCAAGGCCGGTGTTGACAATGCCCAGCAGCGCCACGGCGGGCAGGTCGGCGGCAGGGATGGTGCGGGGCAAATCGCCCGAGAAGGCCAGCAGCCCGCCGATGGTGACAAAGGCGAAGACAAGCTGCCACAGGGTGTTTTCCAGCCCGGAAACGCCCTGGGCTTTTTTGTTGAACATCACCATCAGGGCATAGAGCACGGCCGACAGCACGGCGTACAGCAGCCCGGACGACAGGCCCTCCTGCTGCAGATTGACGCCGCCCACCAGCGTCATGCCGGCCAGCGCCAGTACGATGCCAAGCACCTTGAAGAGGGTCAGACGCTCATGAAAGACAAGCGGCGAGAGAAGCAGCACCAGCGCGGGGCCGCAGTAGTAAATGAGGGTGGCCACGCTGACGCCCACCAGCCGGTAGGCCTCAAACAGGCACATCCAGCTCGTGCCCATGCAGACGCCGGAGCCCAGCAGGAAGAGCAGGCAGCGCCTGTCCGACAATGCGCGCAGCCGCCCCTTGGACAGAAAAAAGACAAGGCCCAAAAACAGGCCCCCGATGAGGGTGCGCATGAAGACAATCTGACGGCTGCTCAGGGAGATATGATTTGCCACAATGCCGTTTGTCCCGAAAATGAGAAGCGACAGAAGATATTTGAAATAGGCCAAAGCCATAAAAAAACGCTCCTTTCCCGCCCCCCAAAGGGCGTTTGAAACAATAAGGGCGGCCGGGAAAGGCCGCATTACCCCCTTTTTTTTCGACGGGGCCGGGTTTTGGCAAAAGCGCGGTGCGGCACTTGGGGGCTTTTTGCACCGGCTTTTCTTATCATACATCCAAATGCCTCAGCCTTCAAGAGATGTTTTTGCACACCGGGACGCAGCGTGCCCCCTCTTTTCCCCGGAGAGCCTCGCGGGCAGGGCGGCCTGCGCTGCAAAAGGGGCGCACCTTGCCGCACGGCAGGGGCGGCAAAGGCAGCCGGGCGCTTTGGGGAGGGGCAGCGCCCCCGCCTGAGGCGGGGCGGCAGAGAAAAGGGCGGCGCCCTCTGCATTTGCAGAGGGCGCCGCCCTTTTCTCTTTGGGATGTTTGCCAAAAGCGCGCGGGTCAGGGCTCGACGCTGGTCTCCACCCAGGCGCCGCCCGAATAGGTGTAGGCCTTGCCGGGCTGCAGGGCGTCAAAGGGAGCGACCGCGTCGATGACGGCGTCGGGGCCGATGACGAGGGTGGCAGAGCCCGAGCGCGAGAGCTCCCCGTACACGGTGAGCTGCTTGGTCACGGTGACGGTGCCGCAAAGGTAGAGGGACTTGCCCTCATCCACCCGAATTTCGGGGACTTCCAGGTTGCGGTTGTAGTCGGTGCCGCTTTTGCGGTCCATGGTGATGGAATCGAAATCCATTTCCAGCGCCTGCGCATACTCCTCGGCCGTCAGGATGTGGGCGTTGGTGTGGGAGATGGCCTTGTTGCTGTAGTTGGTATATTCAATGTCGATGTCGGTATCGTAGATCCCCAGGGAATCTGCGCCCGACACGCGGCCCAAAACGCGCAGGTAGAGGCCGGGATTGGCGACATCGTCTGCCGTCAGGGAATAGCCGGAAAAGTCGATGACCGTCCCCTCGGGCACGTCGATGGTATCCATGGTTTCAAGGGTGAGGGCTTTTGCAAGGCCCTCTGCCGTGCGGGCGTTGACCCCCGCCGACACCCATTCGCCGTTGTGCCACACCCAGTACCAGGTTTCAAAGCCCTCGCCCTGGGGCAGGCCGGTCACGTTGCCGTTGACGGTGCCGTCCAGCTGATACAGGTCGGTGTTGTCGCAGTAGATGTGGGTGTTGTCTGCGCCGACGAGGGTGCCGTCAATCAGCAGGCTGCCTGCGGAGGACGGATCGTTGTTATAGCCGAAAATGGCAAAGAGCTTGGAGGATTCGCCCAGGGTGAGCGTGGCCCCCTCCCGCACGGTTACGGATCCTCGGTCTCCGTAAATTTCCATTTCCAGCCTGTCGGGCAGGACGAAGTCCTCGGCGATGACAATTTCACCGTCCACACTGAGTTCGGCCGCGTCGAGCTGCACGGCGGTTTCAAGCTCTTCAAAGCTGTCGATTCTCAGCCTCGGGCGGAAGTGATCCTCATCCCAGTAGAAGAAGAAGGTGCTTCCCGGAGAGATAAGAGCGGGGTCGGTGGTGGAAAAGGCGCCGTTGAGCTTGCCGGTGCCGTCAAAGGTGCTGCGGTATTCTTCAAGGGAAGAGGAATAGTTTGCGATGGTCAGGCCGGCCTCATAGTGGTTTCCACTGATGCTGGCCATGGGAATGGTGAGGCCCACGGCCGAAATCTCGCCGTTGACGGTCAGCGTTCCGCCGTCCACCTTAAGGGTGGTGCGGTAGATGACAAGCTCCACGCCCTCGGGGATCACAACGCTCTGGCCTTTTCCGATGGTGACATTGCCGTCGACCGAAATCACGGTCTTTCCGTCTTCAATGGCCTGGTTGATTTCCTCCACGCTGTAGACGGGGTTGACGGGGTCGGGGAAGTCGGGCTGCTTGGAAAATTCAACGATGATGCGGATGTCGCAGTCGGGCATGGTGAGCTGTCCCTGCTGCGTCTGGGAGTCGTATTCGCAGGGGAGGGTGTTGTTGTTGGCGTCGACGGCATAGGCGTTTTTGAAATAGGCGTTTTGGTTGGGCCAGGCGTAGAAGATGACGGTTTCGCCCGCCATGAGAGAGTTGTTTTCCAGGCTGACGCTGCCGTTGCCGTTTGATTCGATGGTGACCCGGTGCCTCTCGCCGGAAGTGCCGGGCTGATCCGAGCCGCCGGGCTGGTCGGAGCCGCCAGACGAAACCTGTTCAAAGGAGACCTTCACCGTGACGCCGCAGGCCGGCATGGGGAAGGTGTAGGTTGTGGCGTCGACCTCGGTCAGAGACACCTCAACGTCGGAATCGGGATAGAGGTCGAGGTGCCCGATGCGGTAGTTGTTTTTCGGGGTCACAGTGAGGGTGACAGTCTCATTTTCGGCTGCCGACAGCTTGTCGGAGGTGAGGGTGCCGTTGTCACCCTGCTCCAGCGTGACGCCAAAGAGGGGGGCCTCCTCGGACTGGAGCTGGAAGACGGCCTGCACCGTCACGTCGCCCGAGGGCATGGAAAAGGTATAGGTGCCCTCTTCCTGCGCCTGCTGGATTGTCAGGGCGGTGCCGTCCTCTTTAACGGCGGACAGGCTGCGCAGGACATAGCCCTCTTCGGGAGTGACGGTGAGGGTGACGGTGGTGCCGCGCGAGGCCTTCTCCTTGTCGGCCGTCACGCTGCCGCCCTCGGCGGTATCCACCGCGATGTCGTACCGGCGCGGCGAGCTGCCGCCCGAGCTGCCGCCTGAGCTGCCGCCCGAGCTTGTGCCGGTGCCGGTGTTGCCCGTGATGACGACGGTCGCCGTGCCGTCGCCGGTGGGAGAGGGCACGACGGCGCCGCTCTCGACGTTGATCTTGCCGTTTTTGCCGTCAACCGTCAGCGAGCTGACCGTTCCGCCCTGCTCCACCGTGAAGACGACGTCGTCTCCCGCGACTTCGACCGATTTGATTTGGGAGCCTTTCGTCAGCACCACGTCGACGTCGGCCTCGCACACCAGCGTCAGCATGGAGTGATTGCCCGAGAGGATGGCGCGGCTGCCGGGCTCGACGACGCAGCTTTCAATGCGGCTGAGCAGCGCCTGCTCCGACCAGTCGGGATTGCCGCCCACCTTCAGATGGACGGGCTGTCCAAAGGTCTTGTTGAGCACGACGGTCTTGATGTTGCAGTTGCCGTAAATGGTGATGGAGTTTTGCCCGCCGCCGTAAACCAGCAGCCGGCCGGTCACGGTTACGCCGTCCAGTGTGACGTCGCCGTCGCCCACGCCCTGCGCAACAATGAGGTCGCCCGAGACGGTGGTGTCCTTGAGGGTGACGTCGTCGCTGCGCAGAATCAGGGTGTTGTCATAGGTCTGGCCCTGCACGCCGGCATCGAGGATGTCGGCCGTCAGGTTGTCGATGACCTGCATGGCCTCGGCGCGGGTGTAGGGCGCCTGCGGGTCAAAGAGGCCGGTGTCGCGCCCCGAGAGGGCCCCCATTTCCTGCAGGGCGTGGATATAGGGCTTGTAGTCGGCGCCGATGGCGTCGTCGTCGGGGAAGGCGGTGTCGCCCTCCAGGGGCTGCACGCCGTAGGCGATGGCTATGCAGCGCACGGCCTGCTCGCGGGTCACGCCCACGCCGGCGTCAATGCTGTCGGCCGGGTCAATCACGCCGGCCGCCATGGCCTGCTCCACCACGGCGTCGGCCCAGGCCGGCGAAACCTCGCAGGTGTGCCGCTCCTGATACCCAAAAGTTCTGGAAAGCACGGCGGCCAGCTCGGCAAGCGTCAGCTCTCTCGAGGGGGCAAAGGTGCCGTCGCCGTCGCCCTGCAGCACGCCGTAGGCGGCCGAAGACCACTTTTCAATGACCGGATAGGCCCAGTGGTCGGGGGAAACGTCGAGAAAGGTCTGTTCCTGGGCCAGCGCAGCCGGCATGGTGCCGGCCAGCAGCGCCAAGGACAGCACAATCGCGAGAAGCTTCTTTTGTCTCATGACTGCATACGCTCCTTTTTCAATGTGACTTGGATTGCGGCCAAAGCCCGGGCAATCAGTCTGTTGTTCCCATTATAATCCCGGCAAAAGAGCCTTTGCAAGCAAAAGAGGACAACTCGTGTCTTTTTCAAGTCTTTGCCTGAAGGGGGATATCCTGTAGACAGCGGGCGGGGAAGCATTTGGCGGGGCCTTGAATCGCAAAAGGATTTCAGGGCAAAGCCCCTGCCGTCCGGTGGACACACCGGACGGCAGGGGCCGTCGTTTTTCAAATTGGTTTTGCCGCCGGGATTCAGGAAGGCTGGCTTTGCAGGGGCTCGGGCGAAGCGCCGGCGGGGTCGGTCGGGATGAGGCTGACGGTGTTTTGCACATAGGCCAGATATGCCGTCTGCACCACCTGCCCATCGGCGCTTCGCCGCTTGGTGACGACCAGCCTGTCATCTTGCACCGAGAGGCTGTAGTCGTACTGCATGCGGCTCTGCAGGGCGTAGCTTGCGCCGTTTGCGTAGTCATACACCATGACGCAGGTGTTCGCGACGCCCGAGCTGATGCTCAGCGTAGAGCAGAGCTCGGGCAGGCCGTCGCCCGTCAGGTCGGCGAAAAAGACGTTCCAGATGGGCATGCCGGTGCAGAGCGGGAGAATCCCGGTGTCGGTCACGGCCTCCACCTTTTCGGGCGACCAGCGAAAGGTCGCGCCGGGAAAGGCGTCAAGGTTGATTTCGCGGCGGCCGTCCCACGGCAGCTCCTGGCCGTCCAGATAGTCAAACCAGGTCAAAACAGCCTGTGCTGGCAGGACCTTTAGCAAAAAGACCTCCCGGATGACCGAATCGTCGGAATCGGGGTCGTCTGCCTCGGCGACGTCGTAAAGGCCCAAGGCGAGATACAGCGAGCCGTCTTGCTGCTGCAGCAGATAGTAAAAATCCGACTGGTAGGCCTCAGGAGACAGCAGCACCCGCCAGGCCCTGGCGTTGCGGCGGCGCAGGGCGGCAGCCGAGCTGTCCTCAAAGCCGTCGTCGGCATAAAAATAGGCGTCAAAGTTGTTCTTTGTCAGCGCTACCTCTTCGAGCGCTCCTGCGTCAAGCCAGTTGCCGGAGGCGGTATCCCGCAGGATCAGCAGGTGCCGCTCCTGACTCAGCCGGCAGTGCGGCAGCTCCTGCGCCATGGCATCGGAGGGGCTGCCCGCACTCGAATAGATAGCGGCGCTTGCCCTGTAGTCCGCGCCAAAGGGAGAGGGGGGCGCCTCAGTCTGCAGAGGATCGGTCAAAAAGCACAGTGCCGCGAGAATGCAGGCCAAAACTGCCGCTGCCACCCCCCAAAGGGAGGGCTTTTTGTAGCGCAGCACCGAGCGCACCCGCTCCTTCACCCCTGCCTCGCCAAAGGCCAGAGGGCAGGCCGAAAGCCTCGGCTTGCCGACGCTGCAGGCCACAAGGGCCTGCAAGTAGCCTGCCCTTTGCGCATCGTCCAGCCCTTGGATAACGCGCTGGTCGCAGGCCAGCTCGATGTCGCGGCACAGCAGCAGGTAGGCCAGCCACACCAGGGGGTTGAACCAGTGGATTGTCAGCACAACAAAGCCAAGCAGCTTCCACAGATGGTCTCCGTGCGCAAGGTGCGACCGCTCGTGGGCGATGACAAAGGCAAGCTGCTCTTCCTCCATACAAAACGGCACATAAATCCTCGGCCGGAAGATCCCAAGTACGAAAGGGGAGCCCACTGCTTCGCTTTGAAAAACATTCTCCGAAAGCAAAACGGCAAAGGACAGCTTTTTGCGCAGGCGCCGCCAGCTCAGCAGGGCGTGCAGCGCAAAAAAAACCATCCCGGCGGCCCAGACGGCACTCAGCACCGGAACCACCCTGTCGGCGACGGTGGGGGGCGCGCCCCGGCCACTGCCGCCGGTCACGGCATAGCGGCCGCCTTCCGGGGTCGTGACCACCTGGGCGCCGGAGGCTGCCGCGTCGTCAAAGGCGTCCAAATTGTCATGATAGATTTGGACGTCTCCGGCATAGCTGCCCGTCCACTGTGACACGAACTCCCCGTTTCTCACAGAAGAGGGGAGCAGGGAGAAGGGGCTTTGCACAAAGAAAGGGAAAAGCAGTCTCGCGGCGACCATGCCCCACAGCAAAAGGCTGGCCCATTTGGGCGCTTTGCTCAGGATGAGACGCAGCGCCAGCACGGCAAGGATGAGCCAGCTTGCCGAAAGGCTCATGCTGAGCACCGTCAAAAACAGCTTGCTCATCGCGCACCGCCTTTTCGGATACGGTCAATCATGTGCTGCACCTCGTTAAGCTCGGCCTCAGACAAATCCTGACGCCTCGTAAAGGCTGCAACAAAGGCGGGCAGCGAGCCACTGAACTTCTTTTCCACCAGCTCGTCGATTTCGGAGGCCTGAACCTGGTCTTTGGAGACAAGGGAGGTGACAACGGCGTTCTCGTTTTTCAAGACGCCGCGCTGCCCCAGCCGCTTGATGACGGTGTAGGTCGTGGTTCGCTTCCAGCCCAGCCGTTCCTGACACAGCCGAACAAGCTCCGGCGCCGAAACGGGCTCGTTTTCCCATAGGATCAGGCAAAACCGGTATTCACTTTCGTGGATTTTCGGAATGTCCATGCAAAGAGCCTCCTTTGTCTACCAGATTAGACAGTACGTATAGGCTACACCGTTAGACAGAGAAAGTCAAGAGGAAATCCCTGGGAAGGGGGACTTTTTGGGGAAAGGGGCCTTTGCCGCCTCTTTTACAAGCAAACGCGCCCTCCCCGCCTGCTGCAGGGAGGGCGCGTTTTGAGAAAAAAGGGGGGTGAGGGGGAAAAGCGGCACGTTCCATCAGGAAAGGGGCGGCTCCGACGCATCGTAAATCACGTTGCCGGCCTTATCAAAAATCAGGATGGGGTTTTGGTAGGAATCTATTTCTATTTCCTCCATGCGGGCATCGTCGCGCTCGCCCTCGAGGGTGACGGCCATGCAGCCGCTAAAGCCGGCGGAGCAGCGGTAGCGAAAATCGTTTTGGTCGACAATATCCACGAAGAGCTCAAGCAGGCTGCCTCTGGGAATGAGATACTGCTTGTCGAGGCAATAGAGAAAGTTGGCGTAGCCCTGGTAGTCGGGCCTGGCGGAGACGGTGGAGACCGGCTCGGGGATGGAAAAACTTTGCTTGGAGAGGGCGTCTGCATAGGCCTTTTGGCCCTCCTCGGTCAGGTCAACCGGAATGCGGCCGATTTCCTGGCCGTCCAGAACTTCCACCAGCTCCACCGACCGGACCTGAAACTCTCCCTTTTTCTCGATATCAATGACCACCATGGGTGCGGGAGTCCAGTCATATCCTTTGTCTCCCTGGCGCCCCGTGGAGGTGCCCTGAATGGAGACCTGCGGGCAAAGCAGGGCCTCGGTTTTGGGGTCGAGAAACCAGTCGAGCCGCTGGGTGCGCAGGGTGCCGTTGTCGGCCAGCCTGACCTGCCAGTCGCCGGCAGACTCAAAGAGAGGGAGATTCAGCGTGGCGGTGTAGCGGTTGTCGGCATAGCTCATGGCATACTCCTGTCCGCCGCACACCATGACGGCCTGCGTCACCCCGGGGGTGTAGGCCTTGGGGACGATGGTGCAGACGACCTCCGCCGTCTTGGCCTCAACGTCGATATCGCCGTAGGCCCAGTTGCTGACCGAAAACAGGTTGTTCTGCTCCTCCAGCATGGCGTCGACGTTGTCGTAAATGGCGTCGACGCTGCTGTTCAGCGCTCGGATTTGGTTGTTTAAGTCCGATTGCAGGTGGGCAATTTCCTGCTTGAGGGAGGCTGTTTTGAACAGGCCAAACACCGCCAGTACACAGGCCGCACCGACCGCCAGGCGAGAAAAATTCTTTTCCATAAAAAAAACCGTCCTTGTTATTTCAAAATAGATATGGGGAATGTTCTGCGATTTTTAAAAGTGGGGGCTGTTGGGCGGGTCTGCGGCAAAGGCTTCTGCTGCGGCAATGAGCTGCAGGACGTCCTCGTCTGCCCGGTCGCGGCCGTAGGCATCGAGAAAACGGCCACAGTAGCGATTTGTTTTCAGGTTAAACCAGAGCGACCACACGCCCCAGAAAAGGTCAATGTGCCTGTCTCCCACGCCCCCGCAGCCAAGATCCACAAAGCCGGAAAGCGCCCAGTTGTCCAAAATGACGTTGGGAAGGCAGTAGTCTCCGTGCAGCAAAACCCGGCTTTGCAGGGCGGCTGCCCCCTGCGCCAGCAGGGCTTTGGCCTGAGGCGCCGAGAGGCGGGCAAAGCTGTCGGGAAGGGGAAAGGGGCAAAACCTTCCCGCATGGGCGTTGGCCTGCGCGGCCGCAAGGTAGTCTGCCGTTCTGTCTGCAACGGGACAGCCTGTGACGTCGGCCTCGTGCAGCGCCCGGAGCTCCAGCGCAAGCGTGTCGCACAGGCGTGCCGGATGTTCCAGATACATCGGGTGGGAGGCGTTTTTTCCGGCCAGGGCGCAGGTCAAAAGCCAGTCGCGCCTGGCGCGGTAATAGCCCACCACTTCGGGGCCAAGCCCCTTGGAGAAGAAATAGCGGGTGAAAAGAGCTTCTTTTTCCAGCAGTCCTTTGCCCGAGCATTTTAAGTAGAGCCCATGGCCCTTGTTGAGAAAGAAAACCCGGGCGCAGGGAGAGCTCGAGCGGTCCTCGATGCGGGCCCCTTCCAGACAGGCCAAAATGTCGGGAGGCGCGCCGTCGGGAAAGCCGGCAGGAAGATAATTCATGAGCAGGCCTCCTTTTGCGGAAAGGAAATGAAAGCGCCGTGCTTTTTCGGCCCTTGGGAAAGCCCGTCGGCCGCCGCCGGACGGGCCTGTCGGAAGGCGGAAAGGGGCGCTTCAAAAAGCGGCAGCCGCGCGGGTGCTGCGTTGTGCCAATGGAAGAGCCCACAGGGGAATGCCCTTTCCCCGCTCGCCTTTCTGGCACTATGATATCTGATTTCCAAGAAAGTTGCAAGGCGGATTGGTGCAGGGAGGCGACTCAGAGAGGTTGCCAGCGTTGCACTTTACGATATCGTCCATTGCCCAGAAAAATGATGAAGCCGCTATCCCGTAAAATTTGCAGTTGTTGCCTGATTTTTGCTTTGATATGGTGATTGTGAAGGTGAGCCTGCTGCAAGTAATCTGTAAAATGATATATCTCCTGCAGGGAAAATTCCTCAGAGGGGATGGCGTTGACACAAGATAAAATGTCCAGGAGCCAGCCTCGGCTCTCCATATCATTCAGTTGAAGAGCCTGGACTCTGGCATAGGTGTCAACAACGTTTTTTTTGTCGGCCATCTGCTGCCGGTCGATGATTGAGATTTTTCCCTGCTCAGGGATTTCGGAGTATAAAATATTGCAGCCAGTCCAGCCGGCTCTGTGCGCATGCTCGGAAAGTGGTTTGCGCTTTTCAATAATGGAGGGCGTAAAGAAAAATTTGGGGATTAGTGTGAGGCTGACGACCTGAAAATCATCCGAATATTGCAAAACAAGGAGATGGGGGTTGCTGACGCTTGTAATTCGTTCCAGCATGGGGACATAGGCGCCGTCTGCAATTTTTTTGCCAATGGCTTTGTTTTTGCTTTTTAATTCGTAAATTTCCCGCAGCGCTTACACTGAAAGTCCGCAGCCGGCAGATTGTTCGCGAGAGTTGCAATGTGGGCATTTCCGCAGGCAGGGCAGAAAATGTTGTCAGCCACCCATCGCTCGCTCATCACTCTTGCTTTCTGAGAACGGCTCCGGTAGCCAAGGGCCAGCTCGGGATTAAAATAAAAATTCATTTTCCAACATCATCCCCTCTCCCGCCGTTACACAAATCGCTGGTTAACAATCGGCTCGGCCAGCGAGAGTTTTTACGCAAGATGCTCTACAAATTTTATCTCTCTTTGAAGAAATGTTAAAAATGATCTGCGGCACTTTGTTAGGACAGCAAGAGGGAAGAACTGCCCCCTTACTCCTCTCCATGGGCACCAGGACAGGCAAGCCCAAAGCACAGGATTTTGCCGACCCCGTCCCCGCCGCCTGATTTCAAGACATCTCATGTCTCCACGGGCACCGAGGCTTTCCCTAAAAAGGGCGGGGATTTTGACCATTTCGACTCTTTTTGTTGTAAAAACAACGGTTTTTCTGCCAGTATTATAGTACAATAAAGAAAAAAAGTCAATCAAAAGCAGGGCAAGCAGCCGACGCGGGAAGGAAAGGGGACAGAAAAGTGAAAAGAAAAATGATTAAAATTGACGAGGAAAAGTGTAACGGGTGTGGTGCGTGTGCCGCCGCCTGCCATGAGGGCGCCATTGCCATGACAGGGGGCAAGGCCAGACTCGTGCGAGAGGACTACTGTGACGGGCTGGGCGACTGTCTGCCGGCGTGCCCGACGGGAGCCATTTCCTTCGAGGTGCGCGAGGCGCCCGCCTATGACCGGGCGGCAGTGCTCGCGGCAAAAAAGGAGGCAGAGCCTGACGTGCTTGCTTGCGGGTGTCCCGGCACGCAGGCGAGGGCCATCCGCCGGGAGCAGGGCGATTGCTGCGACTGCGCCGGAGGGAGGGAGGCCGAGAGCCGCCTTTCGCAGTGGCCGGTGCAAATCAGGCTGGTTGCGGGCAACGCCCCCTATTTTGACGGCGCAAACCTTCTGGTGGCCGCCGACTGCACGGCCTATGCCTTTGGAAATTTCCATGAAAAATTTATTCAAGGGCGCGTGACGCTCATCGGCTGCCCCAAGCTCGACGACGTCGATTACGCAGAAAAGCTGACCGCCATCTTCAGGGAAAACGACATCCGCAGCGTCACGGTGGTGCGCATGGAGGTGCCCTGCTGCGGCGGGATGGAAAAGGCCGTGACAAGGGCGCTGCAGGCAAGCGGCAGGCAGATTCCTGTGCAGGTTGTGACCATATCCGTCAATGGGAAAATCCTGTCGTAACGAAGGGCTTTTAAGAGGCAAAGAAACCGCCCCAAAGCTTTTTAAGGGAGCTTTTGGCAAGAGGTGCAGGAGGGGAGGAAAAGGGCCGGACGCTGCTGCCGGAGGCTGCAGCTTTGAAGCGGTGCAGGCCTCTCTGAAAAAAGAGCAGGTGCCGGGAAGAATAGGGGCCTTCCCGAAAAGAAAGGGCGCAGAGGACGAAGGAGCCCTGGATGGGCGGCCGCATTTCCCTGATAAAGGCTTGAAAGACAAGGCAAAAAATTAAGAAAAAGGGCGGCAGAGAGCTTTGGCTTCCCTGCCGCCCCTTGGTTTTTGCCGTGTGGGCCGGCACACGCCCCTTTTCTGCGGGCCTTTCCAATTAAGAGACCAGCCCTTTGTCAGATGGGGGGAGGGCGGCCTTTGCTGTGCCGTTCCGGCCGGCCTTAAAGTGAAGCATCCTGCCGATATCCGCCGCTTGAAAAGCGGCTGCCGTTGACGGGATAAGAGCAATTCCCTTGCCGTCCGCACAAACCGCAGATCAGCATCTTTTCATGCAGCTTAAGCCCTGGACGCAAAAACAAGGCGCATCACAAGCCGGCGCTGCCGGCAGGCTCCCGGTTTGCGTGGGAAAAATCATCAGGGGCTTTTCGGACCAGGCCGGCAACCGTCTCAACTTGCTGTTCATTGTCCAAACTGATATTCATATCTTCCTCTATGATAGGCAGTCTGAACTTAATGGATTTCAGCCACTGTCCATTGGGCTGACGCTCCGGATAAATCTGAATTTCAG
>CALWCA010000015.1 GCA_944376235.1 uncultured Clostridia bacterium
AACTTATATTGAAGACGAGAAGCCGTCCGAGCCGCCGGAAGAACCAGACAAGCCGTCTGAGCCGCCGGAAGAACCAGACAAGCCGTCTGAGCCGGGTGAAACTCCAAGCGATCCGTCCGAGCCTTCAAAGCCGGGCGAAACTCCTTCTGAGCCGCCGACAGATACCGATAAGCCAAGCGGCGACCAGACGGGAGATACCACTTCTCCGCAGACCGGCGACGACAGCAATATCGCCCTTTGGATTGCGGTACTGCTGTCTGCGGGCGCTGCTCTGACCGGCACAGCCGTTTACAGCCGCAAGAGAAAATACAGCAGATAAATCCATATAACCATGCGCCCCGTGACTTTCTTCCACGGGGCGCATTCTCTATGTATGCACCGCAGGAAGCCTGCGGTGTTGTTTTCGATGTGAAAGCTATCGTTCCATGTCGTGGGTTTTGCGTCTTGGCTTTTGACTTTTGCCCTCCACCTGAAGCTGGCGCAGGCGTTTCAGTACGCTCTCCCGCCCGGGCGGCGCTGACTGTTCTTTTTCGGCGGGTTTTCCTTTTTCCCTGAGATTGCGCTCTCACTCGGTAATCTCACGGTTGTAGTTTTCTACTACGGCTTCGCCTTTTGGTAGGTCGCCATGAGCGCCCGTGCATCGGGATAGTAGCTCCTCCACTAGAACAGCTCCATCCTCAGATATGCCCGATCCAGATCGTCCTGTGCTATAATCGTGTATATAGTGTGGAGAGCAATGCACCACGGTGATTTTTTATCATCGTTGACGTCTTGACACACTTCGGAGCAAAGCTCTTTTTGCTCCGGCGCTTGTCCTGCCCAAAGAGAAAAAAGTTGACCGCTTTGTGCTTTTTGCGTAAGAGCTTGGCTGAGCTTCCCCTTTCGGCTGCAGGCGTTTTGCAGTGGCGCAACGCCTCTGCTTTGTTTGGCAACAAAGGCGCAGCCTTTCCTGGGGAGGCTGCGCCTTTGCCGTAATGGGGCGGGCGTTTTTTTTGAAAATACCGGTGTTTATGACATCAACCGGCCAAAGGAAGCCATAGGGCGATAGATTCTGACGATCAAAGAGAGATACCATGTCCGCGCTGAAAAATTTTTTGGATGAACAAAACAGACTCATTGCCTTTCCCGCCAAGCGCAAGGTGAAACTTGAAGCGCTGTTCTATCTTGCGGGAAAGTTTGAGCAGGGCAGAAGATATACGGAAAAAGAGGTCAATGCTCTGCTCAATCAATGGCATACCTTTGAAGACCCCGCCACCCTGCGCAGGGAGCTGTATCAGCATTGTTTTATCGGAAGGGAGCGTTCGGGCGCGGCTTATTGGCTCGAACCGCAGCAGCCGACGCAAGAGGAGCTTGAAAAAAAGTACGGATAACGGTCAAGTGCAGCCAAACAAAGGTTCCGCGCACCAGATGCCTGCCGCTCGACACAGCCGCCTCCCCGGTGTGGTATCCCGGCAGTGCGCAGGACAGGCGGGGCCTTTCAAAACAAAAAGAGAGGAGTGTGGAGGAATGTCCGTCATGGTGGTTTGGGCCAGTCCCAACGTAGAGGGGTTGACGGCAGCCGCAAAAGATCGCATTGTAGAGGGCATCACCCGTGCCGGAGGGACGGCCGAGTCGCTGCACCTGTGCAGGCAGAAGCTGCAAAGCTGCCAGGCCTGCGCAGACGGCTGGGGCCCCTGCAGGCAGGAGGGGCGGTGCGTGCTTGAGGACGACTTTGCCGAGATCTACGACAGGCTGATTGCAGCCCAAGGCATTGTCTTTGTCACGCCGGTCTACTGGCACGACGTTGCCGAGCGCCTCAAATGCCTGCTTGACAGACTGCGCCGATGCGAAACGGGCAGCGGCAGGCTGGCCGGAAAGCCTTGCCTTCTGGTGGCCTGTGCAGGGGGAACGGGAAACGGGGCAATTTCCTGCCTGCAAAACATGGAAAAGGTGGCAGGACATATGAAAATGTCGTGCATGGACCGCCTGCCCGTCATCCGCTTCAACGAGGCTTATATGCTGCCGGCGCTGGTCGGAGCGGGAGAGGCTTTTGCAAAGAAAATCGAGCAGCAGTGACCGAGGGAGCTGCCCCAAAAAGAAGTCGATGCCCGGCGGGAGGACAGGCTTTGAAAGCCCCTGGCAGGGCGATAAAAAAGACGGCAAAAGGCAGGAGGGATTTTCCTCCTGCCTTTTGCCGTCAGCACGGGTCGGAAGAGTGCTGGGCCAGCAGGGGCCGGTAGGAGCCGTCCAGCGCGGCAAGCTCTTCCAGGGTGTCGATTTCAAGGATGTCCTGCGGGCGGCAGGTCCGCAGGGCGATGTGATAATGTTCTTTGCACAGGGTCAGGGGCACCTCGTCCCAAAAATGCTCCCTGCCCCAGGAGGTGCCGGCCGCCTGTGCGATGTCCTCAGCCAGCCGCCGGCCGTCTGCCTCGTTCCAGTAGGAGAGCCCAAACATGCGGTAGCAGTTGCGTCCGCCCACCGAGGCGCCAATGACGCAGTCCCCGTCGACATGGAAGCGCCAGTCATCGGTCTGTTCGCACCAGCAGCCCAGGTAGTTGGTGCGCAGCTCGTATTTGCGGATGAGGCGGGGATTGAGAAGAAGCAGATCGGCGTCGCAGATGTAGGCGTTTTGCAGCCACTTTTTGGCATACAGGGCCGACGAGAGGTTGTTGGAGGAGGCAAACAGGGGATTGTCGGTAAGCTGAAGGGCGGGGTATTTTTCAAGAAGGGCGTCAAAGGCCTCGCCCAGATGTCCGCGGATGAGATGGACTTCAGAGATTTCGGCCTGAGCCAGGGCGTCGAGCAGCGTGTCGATGATGCGCACGCCGTTGACGGAGATCATGGGCTTGGGGATGTGGTTGGTGAGCGGGTGCAGCCGGGAACCAAAGCCGGCGGCCAGGATGACCGCCTGTTTGACGCGATAGGGGGCAAGGGCCCGCAGGCCCGCCTGCGCAATATGCCACACCCCCTCGGCGGAAGAAAAAATCATGTTGCTGGAACCCAAATCGTTTAGCTCAAGCTGCGCAAGGGGGAAGGGCAGTCCTGCCTGACGGGCCGCCTCTTCAAGAGACAGGCCTGCCGGGCAGCGCTCCAGGGCACACAGCAGCTCAAATCGACCTGGTGTCATTTCCTCTCACCTCCTGACATTGCCTAGGGGGCTGCGCAAACAAATTGACGTCGGTTTTGGACATTCGCTTGCCAAAGGGGTCGCTGTCGTGGAAGGGATTGGGCCGGCTTTCAAAATCGCGGCGCAGCGCCTCAAAGCGGCGCTCAAGCAGCGAAAGCTCCTTGGTGATGCGGCACTCGGGAAGGTGCCCGGCCAGATTGTGCAGCTCCAGAGGGTCGGTCTTCAAATTGTAGATCTCCCAAAGCTCCCGGCGGGAAAAGGGCTGATTCAGAGGGATCCTGATGGTCACAAGATACCGCTCGGTGCGCACCCCCATGCGGACGGGCCGGCGGTTCATATCGGGACAGCCCGGCCCCATATATTCGTGCAGCGCATAGCCCCGCCCGGGAAAGCGCAGCATGGACCGCCCCGTCATCCAGTCCGGGATGGGCAGCGAACAAATGTCCAGCAGTGTGGGAGCTACATCCTTTGCCATGTAAAAGCCCTTGCGATATTGCTGAGGCCGGCCCTTTTCCCACAGCAGGAAGGGCGGGTTGCACAGCTCCCTGTGAAAGTGGTTCCAGTAGTCGCTGCGAATGGGGTCATACCAGAAGGAAAACCCGTGGTCGGCCAGGACCGCAACGGCGGTGTCTTCCAGGGCGTGACGGCGCTCCAGCTCGTCAAAGAGCCATCGGATGCAGCCGTCCACATACAGCAGAGACAGGTCGCTGGTCAGCGCGCCCCGGTATCCCGACGGCAGCTTGTCAAGATAGGCGTTGATGGCCGTCATCTCCCTGTCCATGAGCTCAAAATCACAGGAATCCCAGGAGAAAAAGGTTTCGGGGGTATGGGCGTCGTCAAGGTGCAGATAGGCCATCAGGGGACGCTTGGGATCGCTGCGGTGATCAAACCAGTTTAAGAAGTGCTCAAAGTAGCCGTGACAGGAAATGGAGGCGCGAAAGGTGGTATAGTTTGGCCCGATGCGCTCGAAAATGTCCTTGTCCCACACCGCGGCGCGATACATGTCGCGGTAGGCGGCGGCCTCTTCGAATTTGCCCCGCAGCAGCGACTGTAGCGACAGGCGCACAGGGTAGCGCAGATTGCGCAGGTTGCGGGTGCGCCCCAGCCGCTCGATTCTCAGGAAGGTGGGCAGATATCGCCGGCGCACCTCATCCTGCACGCTTTGCGGCACGCGTCTGTCGCAGGTTCGCTTGGGAAAGGAAAAGAGAAAATGCCGCTCTTTTTGGGTGAAAAGCTCCCGCAGGTACTCCTGTGGATTTTCAAGAAAGCGCCGATACTCCTCTTTGATGGCACAAAGCTCCTGCTTCGCCCCGCGCAGGCTGGAGCTGCGGGACAGAATTTCGGTCTCGGGAGCCTTGGAAAGCACCAGCGTGAGCTGTTCAATCCAGGCCTCCAGGTTTTCCGCCAGCATGTCTTTGATCAGGCTGAGCTCCTGTGTCGACAGCTTGCCCTCTAAGAAAAGCGGGGCATAATAGTAAAACCGATAGTCCCAAAATTCCCGAAAGACATAGTAGCTTTGATGAAACATGGGGTCTGCGCCCCGGAACATGGCGCTGGGATAGACCTGCGGTGCAAAGTGGTTGACAAAGGTCTCGTATCCGTGGCTGTGAAATTCCTCGAGCACATTGCGCTTGTATTTGATGCGTTGCAGATATCCGCCCCCGTCGAGCAGGTCGTTGCCGCACAGAAGAGAGGTGAGGGCTGCTTCAGTGTAAGGGCCTTGCGAAAACATGCCGTCGCTCCACAGGGCGTTTTGCTTGAGCTCCTGAAAAAAGGGCGCAGGGCAGGGCCGGCGGCGGCTGCCCTCCATTCTCTGCTGATCCACCGAGTCAATCACCAGAAAAATCAGGTTTTTTGCCATGGGAACAACTCCTTTGGAAGGGATATATAAAAATCCATTATATTTTCTTTATTATAGGGAAAAATGAGGGCTTGCGCAAGAAGGAGGAGGCCAAAATGCAGGATATTTCGTAGAAAAAAGTAAAATAGCCTGGGGAAGGCGGAATAGATAAAGATAAATAAAAAGAATATTTATTCAAACAAAAAGGAAATCTCTGAGAGGAAAGCAAAAGAAAAAAGAAAATTCACTATAAAATAAAAAATAAAAAGTGAAGAAAACATCGAAGAAGAATTGAAAAATTTTGAACAAAAAAAGCCACAAAGAAAATCTCAAAGACAAAAAGAAAAAAGAACAATATAGATGCCGGTGGGCACGCGTTTGAATATGGCGAGTTTTATAGTATCATATGACAAAGCATCCCGGGGATATGGCAAAAGAGCCAAAAGAAAGGGGAGAGGCAAAAGTGACATCGCTGCAGGAGCTTTACACAAGGTTTTTGGGGGAGTCTGTATGGGAGGATTTTTTCGGGCCCGGAGGTCAGCAGGATGGCATGCAGCATCTGGACTGCCTGTTTTACCCGCAAAAACACGGGCCGGCATGGCGCACGACAGCATGCGGGGGAGGCAGGCCGGACAGCGCGGCGGCCTGCCTGTTCGATGCAATCGTACGGGATGCGCAGGGGAATCTCACGCTCGATCCTTTGCGCTGTGCGGACTGTGAGAGCTGCCGCAGGGCCTGTGAAGAGGGCGGTCTGCTGGAAAGCCGGGATATTCTGCCCGCGTTGGATGCGGTCAAGCGGGCGGAAGGGTTGGTATATGTGCTGATTGCACCGGCCTTTTTGGGGCAGTTTTCGCCGCAGGTCACGCCGGGCAGGCTGCGCACCGCCTTTAAGGCGCTGGGGTTTGACGGCATGATCGAAGTGGCGCTGTTTGCCGATGTGCTCACACTTAAGGAGGCGCTGGAATTTGAGAAAAACATTGTCGACGAGCGGGACTTCCAGCTTGCCAGCTGCTGCTGCCCCATGTGGATCGGCATGATTTCCAAGGCCTATCATGAGCTGCTGCCCCATGTGCCGGGGTCGGTGTCGCCCATGATTGCGGCGGGACGGATGGTCAAGCGTATCCACCCGGATGCGTTGACCGTGTTTGTGGGGCCCTGCGTGGCCAAAAAGGCCGAGGCAAAGCAGCCAGACGTGCAGGGCGCGGTGGACTATGTGCTGACCTTTCGGGAGGTTCGGGAGATTTTCAAGGCCGCCGGAATCCGCCCTGAGCAGATGGAAGAGTCGGAAAAAGACCATTCCTCGCGTGCCGGGCGCATTTATGCCTGTGCAGGCGGGGTGAGCGAGGCCGTGAAGGCCACGGTGGAGCGCTTGAATCCACAGCGAAAGATTGCCATAAAGACACGCCGGGCAGATGGCGTGCCGGCCTGCCGGGAGATGATTGAGGCACTGCGCAGAGGGGAGCGCGACGCCAACTTCTTTGAGGGGATGGGCTGTGTGGGCGGCTGCGTCGGCGGTCCAATGGCCATCATTGACGCAGCCGGTGCTGCAGCCAATGTGGCGCACTACGGAGAGGATGCCGCCTATCGTACACCGCTTGACAATCCCTACGTCTTTGCGCTGCTGCGCCGGCTGGGCATTCACACGGTGGAGCAGCTTCTGGAAGAAGAGGACATCTTCGGCCGCATCTTTGCGTGAACCGGGAGGGCTTGAGAGATTTGGAATGCCACAGCAGGCAAGGAAGCTCTTGCTCGCCGAGACAGGGGAAGGCATGCCCTCTGCTTTGGAGTGGAGAGGAAAAATTTGCACAGAGAATGGCCTGCGGCGAAAAAGGGCATCCTAGAGGTGAGGTGATCGGTATGAACCACAATTTCCATGCGTCAAACAAGGGAGACCTTCCCGAGGACTTGCTCAGGGCACTCGCCAAAAACGGCAAGGCACTCGAGCACTTTGCCTCTCTTTCACCGGCCGAACGCGAGGCCATGATTGCGGGCGCAAGGGGCATGAGTTCCCCCGAGGAGCTGCAGGCCTATGTGGACAACATGCCCTGGCAGAGCCCTTCCAGGCAGTGAGCGCTGCCAAACGTCAAAGGCTCCCTTTTCCGGTGCTTTGAGCACCGGAAAAGGGAGCCTTGTTTTTTGCGGTTATTTTCCGGCCTGTGCCGATGGAAGCTGCCTGAGCACGCCTGTTTTGGAGAGGGCGCCCAGAATCAAAAGCGCGATCAAAGCGCCGCCCACCGAGCTGACCAGGAAGGGGATGACAAAGGCAAATATGGCCGATTCCTTTCCCAGGACAAAAGCGGCGATGGGGTAGGCCAGTATGGCGCCCAAAATGCCGGTGCCAATAATTTCGCCGGCGAAGGTGGCCAGCAGGCTTTTGGTGAACCGGTAGGCAAGGCCGCACAGCAGCGCGCCCACCATGCTGCCGGGAAAGGCCAGCAGGGTGCCGGTTCCCAGGGCAATGCGCAGCAGCGAGGTGACAAACGCCATGCCTACGCCATATGCAGGGCCCAAAAGTACCGCCGCCAGCACATTGACCATGTGCTGCACGGGAGAGCAGCGCGAGGCTCCGACCGGAAAAGAAAAGGTGGAACAGGCCACGCCAAGGGCGATCAGAAGGCCGGCCAGCGTCAGCTTTTTGACATTGTCGTTCATATGAAGAACCTCCTTAGATAAAACCGGCAAAAGGAAAAGGCCTTTAAGGCACGGGAGGTGCCTTTGGGAACCAATGCGCACGGTAAACAGAGCGCAGGGATGGGAGCGCCGCACAGTCACACCTGCCTGCCGGAGCAAACTGGCTTGCCGGCTCGTCCGTAGCAGGTGCGCACAGGAGATAAAGCCCTGAAAAAGAGAGCGTCTGCCCCCTCTTGCGGGCACCCGCTCCGTTTTCCGTTTTGAGTATAGCACCGGGCAAAGCGGGCTGTCAAGGGGGCGGGCGTTTTTTCAAAGGGAGAAAAAACGCGCCGCCCGCAAGCCGGGCAGCGCGTTTTAGAAGCTAAAACACCGGGGAAAGTTTGCAATCGACAGGGAAGAAGGGCTTTGAAAGAGACAAGTTTGCAAGAAGCTTCCGCTCCGACGGCTCCTGCTCCTGCCAAAAGCCGGACAGGGGATTAGACCTCCTGCGTGACGGGCGCCGGAGAATCGGCTTGCCCGGCCGATTGCGCTTTTTGAGCCTTGTTACGCTTGGAGCGCAAACCGATGTGGGAAAGGTCGTCGAGCAGAGAGTAGTACACGGGGGTGAAGAAGAGCGTGACAATGGTGGAAACCACCATGCCAACAATCATGACGATGGCCATTCCCGCCATCATTTCGGCTCCCTCGCCCCGGGCAAAAACCATCGGCAGCAGCCCCAAAATGGTGGTCAGGGTGGTCATGAGAACGGGGCGGACACGGCGCGGGCAGGCGTTGAGAATGGCCGTTTCGCGCTCTTCTCCCCGCCCACGGCGGATGTTGATGTAGTCGACCAGAACGATACAGGCGTTGACTACAACGCCGGCCAGCATGATGACGCCGACGAGCGCCACAATAGAGATTTTGTTTCCCGTGAGGGGCAGCCCAAAGATTCCGCCCAGGAAGGCAATGGGCAGCACCAGCATGATGATGACCGGCATGAGGAAGGATTCAAACTGGCTGGCCAGCACGAAATAGACCAGGCCGACGGCCACGATGAGGGCGCGCCCCAGCGTGGTAAAGGCCTCGATCATGTCGGCGTAGGAGCCGCCCGTTTCGGCAAAGTAGCCCTCGGGGAGGGGAAACTCGTTGAGGATGTCGTTGATGGCCGCCGTCATGGAGACCACGTCGCCCGAGAGCGTGTTGCCCGTGATGGTGATGGCGCGGCTCTGGTTGTCGCGCGTGATCGAGAGAGGTGCCAGCTCCACCGTGACGTCGGCCACAAGCTCTAAGGGGATATTGCCATAGGAGGTGGAGATGGACATGGCTTTGAGGGCGTCAAGCGAGGTGGCCGAGAGGGCGTCGCCCTTGACCGAGACGTCGATCTCGTTGCCCGAGAGCTTGAGCGTCGTGGCGGTGGTGCCGGTCAGCTCGCTGCGCACTGCCGAGCCGATGGCGGAGGCCGTGAGCCCAAAGCGCGCCGCGTTTTGCCGGTTGACGGTGACATTGACCTGAGGGGTGCGCTCGGAGGCCGAGCTCTCCACGTCGACGGCATCGGGCAGGGCGGCAATGCGTGTGACAAGCTGATCCGCCAGCCCGGACAGACGGTCGTAATCGTCTCCGGTCAGCTCCACCTGGATTTCGTTGCCCGAAATCATGCCCATCATGCCAGAGCTGTCCACCGTAATTACGCAGCCGGCGATGTCGGAGAGGCGGGCGCGCAAATCGTCGCCGATTTCGCGGGCGGAGCGATCGCGCTGCTTGATCTCCACTAAGTTGACGGTAAAGGAGGAGGAGCTCTCGGAAGCCGAATAGTAAAAGTCGGAGAGCTCGGGAACGCTTTGCTGGATGATTTCGGAGATGGTGTCCGAAATGGCGGCGGTCTCCTCAAGTTCACTGCCGAGCGGCATGGAGACGCTGATGGAAACCGAGCCCTGATCCATGTCGGGCAGAAGCTCCGAGCCCACCGAGGCAGAAACCGCCCCAAAGAGAAAGACAAGAGCCAGCGAAACTGTCACGGCGATCCAGCGCCGCTTGAGCAGCACAGCCAAAAGCGCGCGATAGCGGTCCATGGCCCTTTGGGCAAATCCCGCGCGCTTCCCCCCGGCCGTTTCCACCAGACGCTGCTGCCCTTTTCCCTTGCGGTCGAGCAGATAGTAGCACAGCAGGGGGACCAGCGTAAGCGCAATGAAGAGCGAGGAGAGCAGCAGGGCCGCAATGGTCAGGCAGAAGTCGCGGAAAATCTGGCCCGAGAGGCCGGAGGCCAGCCCGATGGGCAAAAAGACCACCACGGTGGTCAGGGTGGAGGCGGTGATGGAAAGGGAGATCTCCGCCGCACCGCCGATGCAGGCCTCCCACCGGCTCTTGCCGTCGGCTCTGTGTGTGAAGATGTTTTCCAGCACCACGATGGAGTTGTCGACAATCATGCCGACACCCATGGCGATGCCGCCCAGGCTCATCATGTTGAGCGTGATGTCGAGCATCTGCATGAGCAGGAAAACCGAGATGATGCACACCGGCATGGAAACGGCGATGACAAGGGTGGCGCCGCCGTCGCGCAGGAAGAAGAGCAGCACCATGGCGGCCAGCAGCACGCCCAGCACGATGTTTTGCACGGTATTGTCCACCGAGAGGTCGATGTAATCCCTCTGGTCCATAACGGAGGAGACCGAAACGGCCGAATAGTTGGCCGCAAGCTGATCAATGGCCTCTTCGGCCGCGCGGGAGACCGCGACGGTATTGACGTCGGACTGCTTGTTGATGGTGAGCAGCACGCAGGACTGCCCGTTGACCTTGGCGATGTCGGAGACCTCTTTTTGGGTCATCGAGACGTCGGCAATCTCGTCAAGGCGCACGCTGCCGCCCGTGGGCAGGGGGATGAGCGTGCTGCGGATGTCCTCGATGGAGGTGAACTGCGCGTCGGTGCGCACCGAAAGCGTCCCGGAACCGTTTTGCACGGTGCCTGCCGGGATCATGACGTTGTCTGACGCTAGAATGCCCGAGATGTAGGAGAGCGACAGGTTGTAGCCGGCCAGGCGATCGGCTTTGGTGACAACCGAAATTTCGTTTTCTACACCGCCCGATATGCTGACCGAGGCCACGCCTTCCACACGCTCGAGCGCGGGGGAGAAGACGTCTTCAGCCAGGTTCTGCAGGTCGGCCAGATCCCTCCCCGACAGGGCGTAGACCGCCGCCGGCATCATGTCGGGGTTGATGGTCATGACGGTAGGGGACGAGCAGTCCTCGGGCAGGCTTGACTTCACGAGGTCGATCTTCTCGCGCAGGTCGAGTGCGGCCATGTCCATGTTGGTGCCGTCGGAAAAGGTGACCATGACCATGCTCATATTTTCCGAGGAGGTCGAGGTCAGCTCCTCCATGCCTGACACGGTGGCGCAGGCCGATTCCAGGGGCCTTGTGACAAGCTCCTCCACCTCCTCGGGGCCGGCCCCGGGGTAGGTCGCGTAAATTACGGCCATGGGGAAGTCGATGTTGGGCAGCAGCGCCAAAGAGAGGTCGGAAAAGCCCAGCAGCCCGAAGATGACCACAATGACAAAAATCAGAAAGGTGGTGACCTTGTGTCTGATACAAAATTCCGCAATTTTCACAGGTCAGCCCTCCACGATGCGCACGGGGGCGCCGTCGGCAAGGTAGCTCTGCCCCACGACGACAAGCTGCTCCCCGCCGGTCAGGCCCTCGACGACCTCGGTGACGCCGTCGCCCACCAGTCCCGTGGTCAGCACGCGCTGGGAGGCAAGGCCGTCCTCCACGACGTAGACCGACTGGGAGACGCCGTCGTTCAAAATGGCCTCGGTCGGCACGGTGATGACGTTTTCGCGCCGCTCGGTTTCAAAGAGCACGGTGGCAAACATGCCGGCCGTGAGCGTGGTGCCCTCCGGCAGGTCGAGCACAACGTCAAAGAGTTGGGTCATGGCGCCGGCCGAGGGGGAGATGGTGCGGATGGTGGCCTCCAGGGTCTCGTCGGAGGCCGAGGAGATGACAACCTGAGCCGTATCCCCGATGGAGAGGTAGGGCTGCACCGCCTCCGAGACCGACACCGTCACCTGGGAGCCGCTTTCGGTGATCACGGCGGCGGGCGAGGCGGGCGAGGCCGTGGCGCCCACCACCACCGACAGGGAGGAGACGATGCCGTTCATGGTGGATTTGACGTCGGCATCGGCCATGGTGTCGCGCAGCGTCTGGAGGTTGTCTTCAAGCTGCTGCAGCGTGGAGGCCATGGAAGTCTGGGCAGACAGCAGCGTCACGCGGGCGGTGTCGAGCTCAAGCTGGGAGGCGGCGCCCACTTCCAGCAGCGCCGCCGTATTGTCGTAATTGGTCTGGGCCTGCTGCACCTGGGCCTCGAGCAGCTCCTTCGTGCGCGTATAATCGCTCGACAGGGAGTTGTAGGAGGTCTGCAAGTCACTCTTGTCCAGGGAAAAGAGCACCTGGCCGTTTTCCACCTTGTCGCCCACCCGGACGTAGACGGCCGTCACCTTGGCCGAGAGAGGGGCAAGGATGGACACCTCGCGGGCGGCGGCAACCTTGCCGGACAGGCGTGCCTGAGCAACCAGGTCGCCATGGGTGACGGTAGTGACCTCGACAGGCGTGCCTACCGTCTCCGAAGGCTCTCCCGAAACAGGTTCACTGCTGGGGGAGCAGCCAAACAGCAGTCCCAGTGCGGCGCCAAGGCCCAGCAGCCGCAGGGCAAAAGAAGGTGTTTTGGTTTGGATCATGGCAAAAGCGTCCTCCCTTTTACTCGTTGACATATTCGTTGACAATGCCGCGCAGGGCCCACTGGTAGCTGTTGTAGGCCGACAGCAGGTTGTCTGCACAAGAGCCCACCTTGGATTCGGCGGCCTCCAGCGTCTCCTGCTGGGTGGCAAGCTCGTTGTCGGAAATCATGCCGCGCTCGTGCTTAACCAGCGCGGCCTCATAGTCCTTTTGCGCAAATCCCAGCGCCGACTGGGCGGCCTCCAAAAGCTGCGCATTGTCACTCACAGAGACCGACAGGTTGAAAAAGGCCAGCTCAAAGCTCTGAACGGCGGCGTCTTTTGTGTAAACGATGGCATTGTAGTCGTGCTCAGCCATGTCCTTCTGATAACCGGAGGGGGCGTCGTCCCAGGCCTCCTTGGCGTCGTCGACCTCCTTTTGACGCAAATAGAGATCCAGGCTGTTTTGCTTGGCCGTTTCCAAGTCGGCCTCAAAATCCATGGCGTCAAGCTGCTCCTGTGTCACACGGGGCAGGGGCTGCAGCGTGAGCTGCTGCATGGGGCTCTCGCCTACCAGGGCGGAAAGCTGCGCCTTGAGGCGGTCGATTTGCAGCGACAGCGAGGTCAGGCTGCTGTTTGTCTCGGTGCGGGTGTTTTTGAGTTCGAGCAGCGTAAGCTCGGAGATCTGTCCCAGCTCATACCGCTTTTCCATCTCGGCAACCGAGCGGTCGAGTGCGGCCAGGCCGCGCTGTCCGTCTTCAAGCGAACGCTCGAGGGAAATGGCGGTGATGTAAAGTGACTGTGCGCCATAAATGATTTGGTTGCGGCCGGTCTCGGTCTGCCACACGGCCTCTCGGTAGCTCTTTTCATATTCCTCGGGCTTGAGCGACTCAAGCTGATTGAGAATTTGCTCTTGCTGGGCGGCCAAGTAGGCGGCGCTGTAACCGGTGTCCATCTGGGTGTAGGCGGCGCCGAGCGGGTTGCTCTGAGTCGACGAGGTGGCATACATACTGCCCATCTTGCCGTAGTTGAAGAGCATGTCGGTCATGGCGTTGTGGGCTTCCAGCAGCGTATCATAGGCCTGTTTGCGATCCATGGCGTCAAGACTGGCCATGCTCTCATCCACCGAGCGCATGGTGAGATTGCCCTCGCGCACGCGCTGCTCGAGGTTTTCAAACGACAACGTGCCTTCGGCGTCGGGCTCGGCGGCAGGCTCCCCCGCCTGCTGTCCCCCTTCTTGCGGTGCGGCATCCTGCCCCTCCACGGGCTGCGCATCCTCTGCGGCAAGGGCAGTGGACAGCAGCGTGAAGGCAAGCAGCAGCGTGCAAAGCAAAAACAAAGCTGTTTTTTTCATGTGGCAGACTCCTTCTTCTCATGTCAAACTGTCAAAAACCTTCAAACGCCCTGTTTCAGGGTTATAACCTGCGGCTCAGCCAGTGAAAGACAATCAGATTGAACAGCAGGTGCAGCAAAATCAACAGGCTCAGCAGCACCACAACCGTGCGGCTGAATTCCATAAAGATGCCAAAGGTGGCAAGAAGGGAAAAAATCACCACGAACAGCCCTTCCGCCAGCAGCAGTGCACAAAAGCTGATGTAGCAGGCCCTGTCGCGCAGCATGATGTGACGCTCGTCCTGAAGCAGGATGCGGTGGGTCTCCAGCCGTTTTTCATAGAGCTGGGCGCGCTCGGGATTTTGATAGTACCAATAGGAAAAGAGCGTGACAATGCCGCAGCCAAGCCCCGCACCCGTCAGCCCCCATAAAAAGCCTTTGTAGGGAAGGTCGCCAAAGGTTGCCGCAGCGCAGAAAAGCAGCCCGAAGAAAAGCTGTGCCAGCCCCATAAACAGCACGTTCTTTTTCATTTAGGAGCCCTCCTCATAAATGAAAATGTCTTCGATGGTCAGCCCGAAGTAGCGGGCCAGCTTGAACGCCAGCAGGATGGAGGGGTTGTAGCGCCCGTTTTCAAGCGAACCGATGGTCTGACGCGACACGCGCAGCACGGCGGCAAGCTCTTCCTGCTTGATGCCGCGCTGCTTGCGCAACTGTTCCAGATTGTTTTTCAAGAGCGCCCCTCCTTCTTCGCAAAATGGATGTCGCAGCCTTTTCAGGGGGTTTGCAAAATGGAAAGTTTACTTTCCAAGGATATCATTGTGACGAAAGGATGTCAAGTGAACATTCCATGAAGGAAGGGTGGCCGAGGGCCCCGGAGGCGGGGAGCAGGCAGGAGTCAGGCGGTGTTTGGGGAGGAGGGCACGAAAAAATTGGAAGAGAGGCAAAAAGGGGGTACGGTGTCGGAAAACAGGGTAAACCAGAGAGGTAAGGGGCCTTGGGGCCCCTTCAAAGAAGCCCCCACCTTGTGGTGGGGGCTTCTTTGAAGGGGCGAAGCAGGGTTTTACACGGGCTTTTGACGGTTGAGGTCCAGGTAGAGCTCGTTGACGCCGTTGCGCACACACTCAATGAGCTCCTGGGCGATGGAGGTGCTGGTGAGCGTGGGAGGGATGTTCTGGCGCTCAAACCACACGGCCTCGGACAGCTCGCTCTCCTGCAGGGTAATGCCTGCGTCGCCGTCGAGTTCGGCAAAAAAGCCGATCATGACCGAGTCGGGGAAGGGCCAGGGCTGGCTCTTGTAGTAGGTCACGTTTTTCACGCGCAGCCCCACCTCCTCAAACACCTCCCGGCGTACAGCCTGCTCAAAGGTCTCGCCGATTTCCACAAAGCCCGCAATCAGACCGTAACGCTTGTAGGTGCCGCGTGAGGAGCGCGCCATGAGCAGGCGCTCCCCGTCGGTGATGGCCACAATGACGGCGGGGGCGATCTTGGGGTATTCCACCATGCCGCAATCGCACACCAGGGCGCGCTCAAAGTCGCTGTTTTTCATGGGGGCGCCGCAGCGCCCGCAAAAGGCGTGGTCGCGCTTCCAGCGGTAGACGTGGGCGGCGGTGTGGCCGGCAAAGGCCAGGTGCTGCATGAGGGCGGTGTTGAGAGAGGAGACCGGCTCAAAGAGGCAGCCCGGAGGCGTCTGCTCGGTCGAAAGAGGCCGGCGCACCAGGAAAAAACGCATTTCGTCGATGGAGAAGAGGTATTCGCTGTGGAGCATGAGCTCTTCGCCGACGTCGGAAAACAGCGGGATGGTGCGCGGTTCACCGGTGAGCAGAATGTCGTTTTTGAAAAAGCACAGGGCATAATCGCCGGCAGTAGGGGTCTTGTGCGCAAAGGCGTTGTCAAAGACAAAGGGCGCAATGTCGTGAAGCATGCGGGTCAACTCCTTTGGGGGAGGGGACTATCGCTCCTCTCTGAAATAGGGGAGGCCAAGGCCTGCCGGAGGTTGATCTTCACGCTTTCTTCGAAAGCTGACGAAAATCAGCACCAAAATGGTGACGACATAGGGCAGCATTTTGAAGATTTCCTGGCTTGAGCGGGTCATGGTGACGGAAATTCCGACCAACCCGAGCAGGTCTGCAAAGTAAAAATACAGCCAGTTGAGCACACCAAAGAGGTAGGAGCCCCAGATGGCGTGAATGGGCTTCCAGCGTGCAAAGATGACCAGCGCCACCGACAGCCAGCCCAGTGCCTCGAGGCTGCCGCCGCTCGTCCAGGTGCCCTTGATGTAGTCCATGGTGTAATACAGGCCGCCCAGCCCCGAAATGGCACAGCCCACGCAGATGGCCAGATATTTGTAGCGTGTAACGTTGATGCCGGCGGCATCTGCCGTGGCGGCATTTTCACCCACAGCGCGCAGGTTGAGGCCGGTGCGGGTACGGCTGAGGAAATACCACAGGATAACGGCGATGGCGATGGACAGATAGACCAGCCAGCCCAGCGTGTTGAGGATGGGGGTGTTTTTTAGTCCCGGCAGCACAGCGCGAAAGGCGGCCGAGGTGACGGGCAGGGAAATCTGTCCCACGCCGCCGGCCAGCGTGTTGAGGCTGCTGCCATAGAAGTTGGCGATGCCGCAGCCGAAGATGGTCAGCGTCAGGCCGGTGACGTTTTGGTTTGCCCGCAGCGTGATGGTCAAAAAGCTGTAGATCAGCCCGCCGAAAAGCGAAAGCCCCAGCGCGCACAGCAGCGTGACAAGCAGGCATATGGCCGCACTTGGCTCTTCCACACGGGTCTCGTAAAAGAAGGAGCCGATCAGGCCGCCGATGGCGCCCAGCGACATGATGCCGGGCACACCCAGGTTGAGGTTGCCGCCCTTTTCAGTCAGGATTTCACCCATGGCGCCGTAGAGAATCACGGTGCCAAACCAGATGGAGGACTGGAGAAGAGAGATTATTTGCTGCATGACGATTTCTTCTCCTTTCTGCCGCGAAGGATGATGCGGTAGTTGATGAAAAATTCGCTGCCAATGATAAAGAACAAAATGATGCCGGTCAGGATTTTGGCGGCGTATTCGCTCAGGTTGAACTGGGAGGCAATCTCCGAGGCGCCGCGCTCCAGAAAGACGATCAAAAAGGAGATCAAAACCATGACAAAGGCGTTGAACTTGGCAAGCCAGGCCACGATGATGGCGGTAAAGCCCCTGCCGTTGGCTGTGACGGTGGAGATGGTGTGGCTGACGCCCGAGACGGCGATAAAGCCCGAGACGCCGCAGATGGCGCCCGACAGCAGCATGGTGCGCATGACGATGGTCTTGACGTTGAGGCCGATATATTGCGCCGTGCGCTCAGACTCGCCCACCACGGCAATCTCGTAACCGTGCTTGGAGCTGCGCAGGTAGAAGAAGACAAACAGCGTCAGGCACAGCACGATGATGACATTGAGCGCATACTGCTGCCCGAAGAGGGTGGGAAACCACCCGGCCCGGGTGTCGATGTTGATGATGCCCACCGAGTTGGAGCCGATGGGGTGCTCCCATTTGGAGACGAAAAAGCTGGTCAGCTGGATGGCCACATAGTTCATCATTAGGGTAAAAAGCGTTTCGTTGGTGTTCCACCGGGCCCGGAAGAAGGCGGGAATGAAGCCCCACACGGCGCCGGCCAGAGCACTGACCAAAAACATGACAACCAGCAGCAGCGAGGTGGGCATGGAATTGCCCCAGTAAATCATGCAGGCGGCGGTCACGATGCCGCCGATCAGGATCTGCCCCTCCGCGCCGATGTTCCAAAAGCGCATTTTGAAAGCGGGCGCAAGGCCGATGCCGACGCACAGCAGCAGCATGGCGTCACGCACCGTTACCCAGCTGCGGCGCACGGTGCCGAAGGCGCCGCTCCACATGGCGGCATAGACCTTCAGGGGGCTGAGCTTGACCGTGGCGTAGACTACGACGGCACACACCAGCAGCGCCAGCACAACGGCCGCCAGGCGGATTGCCCAGTTTTTCCAAAAGGGGAGGGCGTCCCGCTTGGCAATGCGCAGCAGGGGCTCGCGGGAGTCCATGGGGGAATGCTCACTCATGTTGTTCGCCCTCCTTTCGAATTTGGGTCATGAGAAGGCCGACCTGCTCTCTTGTGGCGGTGCGCGCGTCGACGATTCCCGAAACTTGTCCGCCGCACAGCACCAGGATGCGGTCGCACAGCTCAAGCAGCACGTCGAGGTCTTCGCCGACGTAAATGACGGCCACGCCCTTGTCCTTCTGCTCGTTGAGCAAATCGTAAATCACATAGGAGGTGTTGATGTCCAGGCCGCGCACGGCATAGGCCATCATGAGGACGGAAGGGGAGGAGGCGATCTCACGGCCCACCAGGATTTTCTGCACATTGCCTCCCGACAGGCGCCGCACGGGGTATTCGGTGCCCGGAGTGGCAATTTCAAGCAGCTTCCAAAGCTGCTTTGCCAGCTCCTGCGGATGCTTGCGGTCGACAAAGGGGCCTTTCCCCTCGCGCCAGGAGCGCAGCATCATGTTGCCGGTCATGCCCATGGAGCCCACAAGCCCCATACCCAGCCGGTCTTCGGGCACAAATGCCATGGCGATGCCGGCGTTTTTAATGGCCAGAGGGTCCATGCCCAGCAGGTTTTGCTCTCCGCCCTCTTCGGGGGTGTAGACGATGGAGCCTGATTGCACAGGACACAGGCCCGCAATCGACTCCAGCAGCTCGCGCTGGCCCGAGCCGGCAATTCCGGCAATGCCCAGGATTTCCCCACTGTTGGCCACAAAGCTGACCTTGTCCAGTCGTTTGACTCCGTCCTTATCCACGCAGGTCAAGTCCGTTACCGTGATGCGCGGCTGCGGATTTTTGGGCTGCGCGCGAGAGATGTCGAGCGTGGTGGCGTGTCCCACCATCATGTTGACAAGCTCCTGCTGCGTGGTCTCCGAGGTCTTGACGCAGCCAATGTTGTGCCCCTTGCGCAGAACCGCCACCCGATCGGACACCGCCATGACCTCGGGCAGCTTGTGCGTGATGATGACAACGGCCTTGCCGTCTTTTTTCATATTGCGCAGCACCGCAAACAGTCGGTCGGTCTCCTGCGGCGTGAGAACGGCGGTGGGCTCGTCGAGAATCAGGATGTCCACCCCGCGATACAGCACCTTGACGATTTCCACCGTCTGCTTTTGGGAGACCGACATGTTGTAGATCTTCTGCTGCGGATCGACGTCAAATCCGTAGGCCTCGCAAATCTCGCGCACGCGCTTTGCCACGGCGTCCAAATTCAGCCGTCCGGGCTCCTTGAGCCCCAAAATGATGTTTTCCGCCGCCGTCAGCACGTCGACAAGCTTGAAGTGCTGGTGGATCATGCCGATGCCCAGGTCAAAAGCTTCCCTCGGGGAGCGGATTGTCACCTCGTTGCCGTCAATAAAAATCTGCCCGCCGTCGGGAGCGTAAATGCCTGACAGCATATTCATCAGCGTGGTTTTCCCACTGCCGTTTTCGCCCAAAAGCGCCAGGATCTCGCCCCGGCGTATCTCAAGGGAGACGTTGTCGTTGGCGATCACCTGGCCAAAACGCTTGGTAATGCCCTGCATGCTGACCGCCGCCGTTTGATTGTCCAAATGTGACCACTGCCTTTCTCTAAGGGTGTGAGCAGGGGCTTGCCGGCTCTTTTGCCCGGACGGGCCAAAAAGATTTTGAAAAAGCCTGTCCGGAAAGGGCGCCCTGCAAGTCTTCCGAATAAATACCAGAAGGGAGAAGCCGGAAGGTTCCGGCTTCTCCCTTGATGAGGAGCAAAGGGAGGTCAGCTGAGCTCGACAATGCCGTCGATACGCAGATCAAAGTAAGGTGCGCTGCGGAAGACAGACTCGGCAAAGGCCCCGTTTTCGATGGTCTCGTAGTCCTGGCCCTCATACAGAACGGCGCTGTAGTCGCTGTTCATGGTAGAGGAGTTGAAGGTGTAGCTCTCCACCTTCTGGCCGTCGACGGTAAAGGTGTCGGTGTCGAAGACCTGCAGGGTGCCGTCCTTGATGGCAGCCTCAACCTCGGCGACCTTCTCGGCGGTGCCCTCGGCGCAGGAGTCGCCCAGGGTGGAGATCATGTTGGCGCCGTCGGAGTAGCCACGGGCCCAGTCAACGTCGATCTCGGCGGCCTTGCCCTGCTGCGCCAGGCCCAGAGCGTAGGTGTAGTAAACGGCCCAGTTGTTCTGAGCAGAGGTCAGAATCGCGGTGGGAGCAACGGTGAGCATGTCGATGTTGTAGCCCACATAGTAGCACACGGCACCGTTTTGCACGGCGGCCTCAATGGCGGCAGGACCGCCGGTGGAGTCGGCATGCTGGCTGATCAGGCAGCAGCCACGGGCCAGCAGAGCCTCGGCAGCCTGCTGCTCGG
Source organism: uncultured Clostridia bacterium (assembly GCA_944376235.1). Classification (GTDB taxonomy): domain Bacteria; phylum Bacillota; class Clostridia; order Oscillospirales; family Feifaniaceae; genus Galloscillospira. The sequence goes on from CALWCA010000015.1 coordinate 19,957, forward strand.
CGGTGGCGTCGGCCCAGGAGTTGGTGTAGGTCACGTCCATCTTGACGTTGTCAACAACCGACTTGACGCCAAGGTAGAAAGCGGTGTAGCCGGAGACGACCTCGGCATAGGGGTAAGCGCCGACATAGCCGATCTTGATGGTGCCGTCCTCGTTGTAGTTGGCGTCGGTCAGAACGCCCTCTTCAATCATTTCGGCCAGCTTCATGCCGCCCACAACGCCCGACACATAGCGGGACTCAAAGGTGTGGGTGAAGAAGTTGTGGGTGTTGTCGTAGGGGTCCACGGCGGCGGTGTCGCCGGTGGCGATGAGGAACTGGACGTCGGGATTCTCGGAGGCGGCCAGCGTCATGTAGCTCTGGTGGCCGTAAGAGTCGGAGATGATCACGTTGCAGCCCTGATCAACAAGGTCCACGGCGGCGCTGTGGCAGCTCTCGTCCTCGCCGATGTTGTACTTCCAGATCACCTGGCTGTTGTCGTTCCAGTCGATGCCCAGGGTCTCGCAGGCGGTGCGGATGCCCTGCATGTGAGCAAAGTCGTAGCCGATGCTCTCGTCATGCAGCAAAATCACGCCGATTTTCAGCGCGCTTTCGGTGCCTTCCCCGTTGGTCTCGCCGTTGTTGGCCTCACCGTTGTTTTCTTCGTTGTTTCCCTCGTCGGTGGTGCAGGCGGCAAAGGCGAACACCATGGTCAGAGCCAACAAAAGCGCCAGAAGTTTTTTCATCATGGTTATGATTCCTCCACTTTGTTGTTGTAGTTTTTTGAAAAAACTTTTATTTCCGAACACGGCGCAGGCGCCGTGATATCGGCAGAAAATCAGGCAAATGTGATGCCGCTTTTCTCGTCCATCGAGGCAATGACGGCAAGCGACTCCACCCGGATGCCCCGGTCACGCACCAGCTTGCCGCCCGGCTGAAAGCCCTTTTCAATGACGATGCCGGCGCCCACCAGCGTCGCGCCCGAGGCCTCCACAATTTCAGCCAGCCCCAGCAGAGCCGCGCCGTTTGCAAGAAAATCGTCGATGAGCAGCACGCGGTCGGCAGGGCCGAGAAAACGCTTGGAGACCATGATGTCATACTCCCGCCCGTGGGTGTAGGAGACGACGCGCGCCGTATAGACCTCGCCGGCGATGTTCTTGGTCTTGGACTTTTTGGCAAATACCACAGGCACGTTGAAGTGCTGTGCCGTGATGCAGGCGTTGCCGATGCCCGAGGCCTCCACCGTCAAAATCTTGTTGACGCCGCAGCCCGCAAACCGCCTGGCAAATTCCTTGCCGATTTCATTAAAAAGGGTAACATCCATTTGGTGGTTCAGAAAACTGTCCACCTTGAGAACGTTACCTTCCATGACGATGCCATCTTGCTGAATGCGGTCTTTCAAAAGCTGCATGTGGATTCCTCTCCCCATTTCACGGCGGCCCAGCCGTCCTGCAACAAAGGCAAAAACAAGATTTCAATTTTGCACAACATTATTGTAACGCAATTACAAGCCGGTTGCAATTCACGAATCCTCTCAAAAAAGAGAAAAAACGACGGAATTATCGCACGAAAAGGGACAACCTGCACAAAAAGGAGAGAAAAATCGGCCCAATTGAGAAATTGGCCGACGGAAAACGCACCGGAATATTTGGGGTGCGAAGACCAAAACTTCCCAAAAAGTGGCAAAGATGTGACAAAAGGAGGCGGAGAGCCTCCTTTTGTCAAAGGCCCCTTACAAAAAAAGAGCTCAAAGGCTCTGACAGGGGCCTTTGAGCTTTGCGCGTTAAGAAAAGAGCAGCAGGCGCACGAGCAGGCTGCCGCACAGCACGGCGGTGCAGTCGGCGAGCAGGGCGGCGGGGATGGTGCAGCGCGTGTTGCTGACGCCCACCGAGCCAAAGTAGATGCCGGTGGTGTAGAGCGTGGTTTCGGTGGAGGTCAAAATCACGGCGCCCGCTGTGGCGACCAGGCTGTCGACGCCTTCAGAGGCAATAATCTGCTGCAGCACCGACATTGAGCCACTGCCCGACAGGGGGCGCATCAGGATCAGAGGGGTGAGCTGCTCGGGCAGGCCCAGCACCCGAGCAACCGGGGCCATCAGCTCGGCAAAGAGCGTAAAGATGCCCGAGGCGGACAGCATTTCCACGCCCACCATGAGGGCTACCAGTGTGGGGATGAGCTGTAAAATGGAGCCCATACCCTTTTTGGCGCCCTCCGTAAAGCAGCCAAAGAGGTCAACCCGGCGGCGCAGCCCGGAGATCACCACGATGCAGGCAATCAGGGGCAGCATGGCGGTGGCAAGGACATTCAGCATACCGGGCTCCTCCGTGTCCGGTGAAGGGCGGCCTTTCTGCGCGTCAGCCTGATGAACAGGCGCAGCATGGTGACGCCCACCGTGATGGTGAGCAGCGAGGTGATCCACACGGCCGGCATAATGGCAAAGGGGGCCGAGGAGCCTGCGGCCTGCCGGATGGCCACCACGGTGGCGGGCACCACCTGCACCGAGGCGGTATTGAGCAGCACCAGCATCATCATGTCGTCGGAGGCCGTTTCTGGCGGGGCGTCACGCGAGAGCACCTCCATGGCGTGAAGGCCAAGAGGCGTGGCCGCGCCCGAAAGGCCAAAAATTTCGGCCGTCAGATTGGCGGCAATGGCCTGCTCTCCCTCGCTGCCCCTGCGGACGCCGGGGAACAAAAAGCGGATGACGGGGCGCAGGCACCTTGAAAAGTGCAGCAGGCAGCCGCTTTCCTGTGCAATGGCCATCAGCCCGTTCCAGAAGGCGGCGACGCCAAGCAGGGTGAGCGACAGCTCAAGGGCCTTGCTGCAGCCGTCAAAGATGGCCGAAGACAAGGCCGCCCCCTGTCCCGACAGGAGCCCCACCACAGTGGCGGACAAAATCATGCCCGCCCAAATCATGTTGAGCATGGTAACATCCTCCTCGATTTTTGTCTAAAGATTGGTATTTTTATCCTATCTTGAGAAATCTTCGGGAAACGTATCCCTTGAAATTCCGCATGGTAAATGAAAGCTTTGATAAGTATATATGTTTTTACCTGGAATTTTAGGCAAGTTTACCAGTTGACATAAAATGGATTTTCTTGTAAAATATCTTAGGGAAAGGTCGAACAATCCCGGCAAGGAAGAATATGGAATTTTTGGAAAAGGAGACAGGCAAACCGCAGGGAAGCAACGATACAAAACAACAGAGAGAAGGGAGTCGATTGGGCATGAAGTCAACGGGAATCGTGAGAAAAGTGGATGAACTCGGCCGTATTGTATTGCCGATTGAGCTGAGAAACACCCTGGGAATTTCTCCCCGGGACGCTGTGGAGATTTACAGTGAAGGGGACACCATTGTTTTGAAGAAATTTGAAAATCACTGCACCTTTTGCAATAGCACGAAGGGGCTGCATGAATACAAGGGCAAGCAGATTTGCACCAGATGCAAAAATGAAATTGCCAGGAAAGAATAAGCTTTTGAAGCAAAAGGGCCTGCCCCGAAGGGCAGGCCCTTTTTCGCGGGCGGGAGGAACGCCGAGGGAAAGCGGGGAGGGGGCTTGCCGGCATGCCGGCAAGCCCCCTCCCCGCCAGGCTGGGCAAGGGATGCCTGATGCAAAACGAAACAGGGGGGATATGGCAGGCCTGCCATATCCCCCCTGTTTTTCAAGGGCCCCGCCGCATGGGAGCGGCATAAAGGCCTTATTCCTGAGCGGTTGTGCCGTCGGATTCGGGCTGCGCGGGATCGCCGTGGGAAGAGGACGGCTCCTGCTGCGCATCGGACTGGCTCTGCGGAGCCGGGTCGGGCGACTGGAAGAGCGCCTCGAACTGCTTGCCGTCGATTTTCTCCTGCTTGAGCAGCAGGGCGGCGGTTTCGTGCAGCTTATCTTCATGCTCCTTGAGCAGCTCCATGGCGCGGGCATAGCCCTCGTCGATCAGGCGGCGGATTTCGCAGTCGATTTGAGCGGAAACGTCTTCCGAATAGCCTTTGCCCTGCGAGAAGTCGCGCCCGAGGAAGACCTCATGCTCCCCGCCGCCGTAGACGACTGGGCCCAAGACCTCGCTCATGCCGTATTTTGTGACCATCTTGCGGGCAATGTCGGTGGCGCGCTCAATATCGTTGGAGGCGCCGGTCGAGATATCGTCTAAGCACAGGGCCTCTGCGGCGCGTCCGCCCAGCAGGGTGACGATTTCCTCACGCATTTCCTGCCTTGAAGAATAGTATTTGTCCTCCAGAGGCAGCGATAAGGTGTATCCGCCGGCACGGCCGCGCGGGATGATAGAAATTTGATGCACGGGGCTTTGCGTGGGGCAAAACCTGGTGACGATGGCGTGCCCCGCCTCGTGGTAGGCTGTCAGGCGGCGCTCCTTTTCGCTGATGGTGCGGCTCTTTTTCTCAGGGCCGGCGATGACCTTGATGGTGGCGTCCTCCACATCGTGCATAGAGATGCGCTTGGCCCCGCGCCGGGCGGCCAGCAGCGCCGCCTCGTTAAGCAGGTTGGAGAGATCCGCACCCGTGAAGCCGGGTGTTGTCTTGGCGATGACCGAGAGGTCCACGTCGTCCTCAAAGGGCTTGTTTCGCGCGTGGACTTTCAAAATGGCCTCGCGGCCCTTGAGGTCGGGCGTGTTGACCATAATCTGGCGGTCAAAGCGTCCCGGACGCAGCAGGGCGGGGTCGAGAATGTCGGGACGGTTGGTGGCCGCAATGACGATGACGCCCTCGTTGACGCCAAAGCCGTCCATTTCCACCAGCAGCTGGTTTAAGGTCTGCTCGCGCTCGTCATGGCCGCCGCCAAGTCCCGCGCCGCGCTGGCGGCCCACGGCGTCGATCTCGTCGATAAAGACGATGCAGGGGGCCGTCTTTTTGGCCTCGCCGAAGAGGTCGCGCACGCGCGAGGCGCCCACGCCCACAAACATCTCAACAAAGCTCGAGCCAGAAATGGAATAGAAGGGCACGCCGGCCTCGCCCGAAACCGCCTTGGCCAGAAGGGTTTTACCCGTTCCGGGAGGTCCGAAGAGCAAAATGCCCTTGGGGATCCTGGCGCCGATTTCCAGATATTTACGGGGATTTTTGAGAAAGTCGACAATTTCGGCAAGCTCCATCTTCTCCTCGTCGGCCCCGGCTACGTCGTCAAACGTGACCTTCTCACCGCCCTCGGGGGAGACTTTGGCATTGCTCTTGCCAAAGCTCATGACCTTGCCGTTGCCGCCCATCTGCTGATTGATCATAAAGTACCACAGTAGGCCGAACACCACGGCGAGCCCCAGATAGGGCAGGATGGAGAGCCAGAAGGGCATGGTGTAGGGCGGGGCGAAGTCGTAGCTCTTGAGGATGCCGGCGTCATACTGGCGCAAGATCTCCTCGGTGGGAACGCTGCTCAAAAAGAGCTCAAGGCTCGGGAGCTGGAAGGAGAGCTCGGTGCCCGCTTCATCGTTGAGCTTGAGGCTGATGACGTTTTTGTTGTTGACAACAAACTCCTCCACCTGCTCGTTGCGGAAGTAGTCCACAATGTCGGAATACAGCAGGGTTTCCACTTCCACGTTGCGGCGCAGGGAGGAGGTGGCATAGTAAAACATGAGCAGCAGCAGGGCATAGAACAGAAGGGTGCGCATGAGCCCCTGCCGGCTGCGGGGGGATTGCGGATTGTTGGGATTCAAAAAATCAACTCCTTACTCGCCATACACCTTGGGGTCAAGCACACCCACAAAAGGCAGGTTACGATACTTTTCATTATAATCGAGGCCGTAGCCCACCACGAAGTCGTCGGGAATGACAAAGCCTTCATAGTCCACATCGAGGTGGACGTCGGGGTGCCGTCGGCTGGGTTTGTTGAGCAGCGTGCAGATCTTGACGCTGTTTGCGTCCTTGCTGGCCAGCAGCTCGGTGATATAGCTGAGCGTGAGGCCGGAGTCGAGGATGTCCTCTACCACGAGCACGTCTTTGCCCTCGATGGGGGTGGACAGATCCTTGATGACTTGCACCACTCCTGAGGTCTTGACGCCGGAGCCGTAGCTCGAAACCGCCATAAAATCCATGGTGAGCGGAAGATCAATCGTTCTCATCAAGTCGGTCATGAAGACCACCGAGCCCTTGAGGATGCCCACGAGGTGAAGCGGCTTGCCGTTGTAGTCTCGGGTGATCTCTTTCCCAAGCTCACGAATCCGATCCGAAAGTTCACGCTCAGTGAGCAGCACTTTGGCGATATCTCTTTGCATGTTTGTCGTTCTCTCCTTAGTATGGACCTGACGGCAGCGCGCCGGGCCTTTTTTCTCAGACGAGATGTCGTGGAAACGTGCGTTTTATATTATGCCCAAATTTAAGATGGGCGGGTTGGCAAATGGTTTTGCCCCGGACAAGGACGCGGCACAAACAGGCTGATGGGCGGATTTGGGAAATAGCGCAAAACCAGCGCGGGAAGTCCGTCTGCAGCAGCCTGTGCGGCGGGACCGAAGGGAAAACAGGAGACGATTTCCTCCCCTGCCGTGACGACGGGCAGCACGTCCCGCAGTGCGCGAGGGATGTGGGCGTCGCTCATCAGGTCGCTGAGCAGCGCCTGTCTTCGCCCCACGGGGCGGTAGCGGTCGCCTGCCAGACGGGCACGCAGCGACAGCGCATGGGGTATTATATCACATCTCAACAGGTGAGTGGTAGCATCTTTGTGAAATTTCTCTTCATGAACATAAGAAATCCACAGTTTTCCAAATCCGGGGATGTCGTTGCACCCCTCCCGGAGCGGCATGGGACAAAGGCGCGCCGGCTCGGGGCGGGGAAAAAGGAAAAGGCGGCCGCCCTGCGCCTGCGCAAGCAGGGGAGGGGGAAGCTGCTCCAAACCGCCGTTTTGTGCGCGCTGCCCCAGCTCGAGCAGCTCCTGCGACTGGGCGGCCGACAGCGTGACGCCGAAGGCAAGCGCGATCTGACGGCGCAGATGACGCCGTGCCAAAGCGGGCGGAGCCTGCCGCAGCGCCGCGCGGTCAAAAACAAGCAGGCCCTCTTCCTGTAAAAGGGTGGCAGGCAGCGAATCTGCCCACTCGTTGAGAAGCTGCGCCTCTTCGCGCAGCAGCAGCGCGGTGCGCGAAAGCGTTTTTGTGAGGTTTGGGTTGTAGTCTCGCTCGAGCTCGGGGAGCAGCGAAAGGCGGATGCGGTTTCTGCGGTAGACGGGCTGCAGGTTGGAGGCGTCTGTCACATGGGACAGCTTGTTTCGGGCGCAGTAATCCTCCACCTGCTGCCGTGTGCAGGACAGCAGGGGGCGGACATAGCCCGGACGCTGCGGCGGGATGCCGGCAAGCCCGTCGAGCCCACTGCCGCGAAGCAGATGGAGCAGCAGGGTTTCTGCCTGGTCACTTGCGGTGTGCGCGGTGGCGACCACGGCGCCGTCATGACGGGCGGCCGCCTTTTCGAAAAGGGCGTAGCGCGCCTGCCTGCCGGCCAGCTCTTCCCCGATATGCCGCTGCCGCGCCAGGGCGGCCACGTCGGCCTGCTCCGACAGCAGCTCCACGCCCAGCTTTTGGCACAGCGCTTCGACAAAGGCCGCATCCTCAAAGGCGGCCTGTCCGCGCAGCAGATGATTGAGGTGGACCGCCGAAAGCGTGCAGCCGTGCAGGGGCTTTAGCGAAAGCAGCGCGTGCAGCAGACAGACCGAATCCGCCCCTCCTGACAGGGCCACGACAATATGACGTGCATCCTGGGGCAGATAGCGCCCGAGCATGCCAAGAACCTGCTCAAGCAGGGGGTCATCCCTCTTCATGGCGTGTCTCCAGAGAGGTAAAGCGGGTGTACTGCCCGCTCCACAGAAAGTCGATGGTGCCGGTGGCGCCGTGACGATTTTTGGCGACCGAGCAGTTGACGATGTTGCGCGCCTCAAGGTCGGGATTGTCCTCGTCGCGGTAGAGGAAGATGACGATGTCGGCATCCTGCTCGATGGAGCCCGATTCACGCAGGTCGCTGAGCATGGGCTTTTTGTCCTTGCGCGACTCGCTGGCGCGGTTGAGCTGCGAAAGCGCCACAACCGGGATGTCGAGCTCGCGGGCCATGATTTTGAGCGAGCGCGAGATCTCGGCCACCTCCTGCACGCGGTTCTCGCTGCGCGAACCCGAGCGCATGAGCTGCAGATAGTCGATGATGACAAGGCCGATGTCCTTTTCCCGGCGCAGCTTGGCCTTGATTTCCTGCACCGTGATGCCGGCGTTGTCGTCGATTTTCATGGGGGAGTCTCCCAGGATGGAGACGGCTTCCGCCAGCCTTGTCCACTCGTCGGGGCGGATGTCCCCGGTGCGCAGGCGCGACGAGTCCACCAGTGCCAGAGACGAAATCATGCGCGACACCAGCTGCTCGCCCGACATCTCCAAAGAGAAAATGGCAACCCCCTTTTTCTCCTTGAGCGCCACATGGCTTGCGATGTTGAGCGCCAGCGAGGTCTTGCCGATGCCGGGACGCGCGGCGATGAGAATGAGGTCGGAGCGCGAGAGGCCGCCGATTTTGGCGTCGAGCTCCGAAAAGCCCGAGGGAATCCCGCCAAGCTCGCGGTTGCCGTTGAAAAGTTCCGAAATTCTCGTGTAGGCCTCGTCCACCACCTCGGCGATAGGGCGCATCTCATTGATGCGCCTGCCGTGGGAGAGGTCGTAAATCATCTGCTCCGCCTGGTCCATGAGCAGGGAAAATTCCCCGGCCTCGGCCATACAGTTTTGCGCAATCTGCTCCGAAGCCGAAATGAGCGCACGCAGCATGGCCTTTTCGTAGACAATGCGCGCGTAGCGCTGCGTGTTGGCGGAGGAAGGGGTAAATTCCGCCAGATAGAGCAGATACTGCGGCGTGGTCTCAGGGTCGTAGTGCCCCGACTGACGCAGCCTCTCGGAGATGGTGACGCTGTCCACCACGTCTCCGGCGGAAAAAAGCTCGTAAACCGCTTCAAAAATAGCGGCGTTTTGCGGGAGGTAGAAGTCGGACGGATGCAGAATGGATACGGCATCCAGCACGGCCCTCGGATTGATGAGAATGGCGCCCAGCACAGACTGCTCGGCTTCCATCGAAAAGGGGACGCGCTGCGTTAATTCATGCTCGTTCAACTGTGGAACACCTCCCTGCCCTGCGGGCCGTCAGCCCTCGATGACCGCAACGAAAAATTTGGCGCTCACGCCAGGGTAAATCTTGGCCTCCACCTCGTAGGTGCCGAAGGCCTTGATGTCCTCCATGACCAGCTTTTTCTTGTCGAGCACGCTGCCGGTCTGCTTCGAGGCCAGCTCGGCGACCTCCTTGGCCGTGACCGAGCCGAACAGACGGCCCGCCGAGCCGCCCTTGGCCGTCACCTTTACGGTGATGCCCTCGAGCTTTTGGGCAAGCGCCTGCGCTGCCTCCAGCTCCTGCTGCTTGTGGAAGGCCTTGGAGGCCTCCTTTTGACGGTATTCATTCATGTTGGTATTGTCGGCCGGAGCCGCCAGCTTGCGCGGGAAAAGATAATTGCGCGCGTAGCCGTCGGACACCTCGATGAGCTGTCCCTTCTTTCCGGTGCCCCGGATGTCCTGCTGTAAGATAACCTTCATGGCAAAAGGCCTCCTTAATGAAAGTAAAATTTTTCTGTCGTTGGGGCAGGGGGCAAACACCCCTGCCAAGAGAGCATTGACCCCTGCCGGGCAGCCCCTGGCAAGACCTGGTCAGGCAGCATTGAGGATTCTGTCAAAAAGGCAGGCTGTGCCCGCAGCGTCAGAGAAGATCGGGATAGTTTTCCCGAAGGGAACGGGAGATGGCGTCGCACAGAGCCTTGCGCGCATCCTCCAGGGGTGCCTCCACCTGAGCGCCGGCATTGGTGGCATGCCCGCCGCCGCCCAGCGCCTCCATGATGAGCTGGACGTTGATGGTGCCCAGCGAACGTGCGGAAATGTAGGTCTTCTCGCGCCGGGGGAAAAGCACGAAGGAGGCTTCCACCCCTTCGATGTTGAGCATTTCGTCGGCGGCCTGCGCCGCGACCACGCCCAGCCCCGGGTGGTCGGGGCCCGTCCAGGAGGCCAGCACCGTGATGCGCTCGTAGCGATGGGCCGCGCTGATGAGCTGGGTGCGGTCGGAATAGCTGTCAAAGTCCACCTGAAAGAGCTTTTTGACCTCGATGGTGTCGCCGCCCATTTTCTTGAGAAATGCGGCGGCCTCAAAGGTGCGAAACGAGGTGCGGAAGGCGAAGTTGTTGGTGTCCAGCACAATGCCGGCCAGCATGGCCTCGGCCTCGCGCTTGCGCAGCGCATTGCCGCCCGTGCTGTACTGCGCCAGCTCGCACACCAGCTCCGAGGCGGAGGAGGCATAGGGCTCGTGGTAGGCAAGGTCGCTTTCGATGCAGGAGGCCATGCGGCGGTGGTGGTCGATGAGCACGACGTGCGCCGCGTTGCCCACCAGCTCGGAGGATTCCAGCAGCTCGGGGTTGTGGGTGTCCACCACCACCAGCAGGGTGGAGGAGGTCACAAGGTCAAGCGCCGTCAGAGGCGGCACAAAGACCCCTTCATACTCGGGCAGATGCTCCACATGCTCAATCAGCGAGAGCGCCGGCGAGGTCTCGCGGTCGATGACGATGTTGACCGGCTTGTTTTTGGCCATGGCCAGCCGCGCTACGCCAACGGCGGCGCCCACTGCGTCAAAATCGGCAAAGCGGTGTCCCATGATGAGCACGCTGGTGGCTTCGTCGAGAAATTCGGCCAGAGACTGCGCCATGATGCGGGCCTTGACCTTGGTGCGGCGCTCCACCGTCTTGGTCTTGCCGCCGAAAAATTCCAGGCTGGCGCCCTGCTTGACGGTGGCCTGGTCGCCGCCGCGCCCCAGCGTCAAATCAAGGGCCTGGCGCGCCAGCTCGTTGTTGTCGGCAAAGCTCTCGCCGCCGGCGCCCACGCCGATGGAGATGGTGGGTTCCAGGCCGCCGCTCTCCCCCAGCGTGCGCACGCTGTCGAGCACTGAAAATTTGTCGGCAATAAACCCGGGCAGGTAGCGCTCTTCAAAGACAAAGAGGTAGCGGCCGCGCTCGGTGAGCTGCAAAATACCGCCTGTGGGCGAGGCCCAGGCGCTCAGCACGTTGTCGACACCGCCCACCACCATGGCCTTGTCGCTCTCGCGGGCATTTTGCGAGATTTCGTCAAGATTGTCGATGATGATGTGGGCCACCACGGGGCGCGAGGCCTTGTACTCGGCCTGCAGGGCCTTATGCTCCGAGATATCGAAAAAGGTGAGCAGCAGCAAGTCGTTTTTCTGTCCCAGCTCGCGCAGGGGCGAGGCATATACGCGAAAGGCGCGCTGGGCATGGGAAACGGCAATGCCGTCCATCAGATCGGGCTCGGTAAATTTCTGGGGTTGGAAGTTTGGAATGGCCTCGCGGATGTCACGCCCAGGAGGCAGCCCCTGCCCCATGAGCTCATGGAAGGCCTCGTTGTACCACACCAGGGAGCCGTTTCGCCGGATGGCGGCAACGGGCAGCGTGGAGTCCAGAAAGGACAGGGAATCGCTGTCAAACCTGCGTGCGGCGGCATCGAGCTGCTTTTGGAGCTGACGGTTGACCCTCCCGAAGGGCAGCGCATAAATGGCCAGCGCCGCCGCCATCAGAATGGCCTGCCCTGTGGCATACCGCGCATCGACGAAGGCAGTCACGACCAGGATCAGGAAGCAGACGGCCAGCAGCGTGATGCGGCGCACGGTACGGTATTGTCTTGTCGGAGATGCATGCTTCATAAGCGAAACTCCTTACTGTCTCGGCGGACGGATGGACGGAAAGGTTTTGGGCATCAGCGCGTCAAACACGCCGCAAACGGCCAAAAACAGCAGCAGCGAAACGGGTGGCGCAAAGAGCACCAGCGCCAGCAGAAGGAAAAAGGGAATGCCGCGCCCGTATACCGCCATATTGCGGCGAAGGGTGTTAATTCCCTGGATGGAAAAGGGAAGGCTGAGCACCATCATGAGCTGTGTGCCCGCAAGGGACAGCAGATCGGTGCCGAAGATGGACAGCCCCGAGCACAGCAGGTAGCAGACGGCGCCGGTGCGGGAAAGCGCAAAGCCCTCCATGACAAGCCCGATACGCGGACGCTGCCGCCCGTTTGCCCGGCGATACCAGGTGACAAACCAAAAGGCATTGACCATGGCAATCATGGGAAGCAGGGCCGCAAGATAGTTGAGCACCAGCGAAACGGCGTCTTCCCTTGCGTAAAAGGGCATCGAGGAGACCACCGTCTCCATGCCGGCCGCAATCAGCATGTCGGTCATCTGCTCGTAGTAGCGGGCATAGTCGTCGCAGGCCTGCAGCAGCGTCTGCCGCAGCGCATCGACCGACAGCGCGCCCGAGGCGTTGTAGACCGACCAGGAGAGCGAGCCGAGCAGCACGGCAAGAAAGAGCAGCGTTGTCAGCCACAGCAGGTTTTTGTAATCAAGCACCCTGTCGAGCCGGTCGAGCAGCAAAAGGGGCAGCAGCAGGAGCAGCGCCGTTGTGACGCCGGCCACGGGGTTTGCGAAAATGGAGGTGGAAATGCCGATGCCCGCCGCGCCCAGCACGGCAACCGACAGGCTGCGCGTGTAGGAGGCAAAGGTGGCAAAGGACATGAAAAGTACCATGCAGCCCAAAAACAGGACCAAAAGCTGCGCCGAGGCCACCGCCGCCTGTGTGCCGGGCAGCGAGAGGGCCAGCGACAGGTTGATCAAAACGGCCAGGGCGGTGTCTGGCGTCAGGCCTCCCGCCAGGGCAGCCGAGGCCAGAAAGGCAAGCACCAGCGCCACGCTGAACTTGACAAGCCGCTTGTTTGCCGGCGGGTCGCTCCATTCCGTTGGAGAGAGGGGAGGAGAATTTGGTGTTTGAGCATTCAAAGTGAAATACCTCGTTTGTCTTTTTGAAGTTTCTCGGCAGGCAAAAGGGGCACGTTATTGGCCTTCCTTGACTTTACGCCAGTAGGCCGCCGCAGCCTGCTCGGTCTTATTTTCGCCCGGGGTATAGTAGTGCGCATCCTTCAGGGCGTCAGGCAGGTATTGCTGAGGGGTCCAATGCCCCTCGAAATCGTGAGGATACAGGTAGGTCTCGCCCCGGCCGAGCGTTTTGGCCCCTTTGTAGTGGGCATCGCGCAGATGGGCGGGAAGCTCCCCGCCGCCGGTGGCGCGCAGGTCGGCCAGCGCCTTGTCAATGGCCACGTTGCCCGAGTTGGATTTGGGAGCCGTCGCAACCAAAATCACGGCGTCGGCAAGCGGGATGCGGGCCTCGGGAAGCCCCAGCTCGCGCGCCATGTCGCAGCAGGCCTTGACGATGGGCAGAATCTGCGGATAGGCAAGTCCCACGTCCTCGGCCGCCGTCACCAGCAGGCGGCGGCAGGCAGACAGCATGTCGCCCCCCTCAAGCAGGCGGGCAAGGTAGTGGATGGCGGCGTCGGCATCGCTGCCGCGCATGGATTTTTGAAAGGCGCTCATCACGTCAAAGTGGCTGTCTCCGTCGCGGTCGTAGCGCACGGCGGATTGCTGCGTCACCAGCCTTGCCTCTTCAAGCGTCGCCTTTCCCCGGCAGGTCAGCGTGAGCAGCTCCACTGCGTTGATGGCCTTGCGCACATCCCCGCCGCAGGAGGCGGCAATGTGCTCCGCCACCCCCTCCTCGAGCGTGAGCGGCTCCATGCCCTCCTGCTCCACAAAGGAAAAGGCGCGAGTTACAATGGGTAAGATCTCGTCGGGAGTAAGGGGCTTGAATTCAAAGACGGTCGAGCGCGACAAAATGGCGGGATAAATATAAAAATAGGGGTTTTCGGTGGTGGAGGAGATCAGCGTGACCTCGCCCTTTTCCGTGCATTCGAGCAGCGTCTGCTGCTGCTTTTTGTTGAAATACTGAATTTCGTCGATATAGAGCAGCACCCCGTCGGGCGCCATCAGCGTCCCGGTCTGGGAGATGGCGTCGCGGATGTCGCCCGAGCCGGCGGTCGTGGCGTTGATGCGCACCAGCGTCTTGCCGGCATGGCGGGCAAGAATGTCGGCCACGGTGGTTTTCCCGATGCCGGGAGGCCCGTAAAAAACCATGTTGGGGAGCACGCCGCTCTCGAGAATCCGCACCAAAAGGCCGTTTTCCCCCAGCAGATGACGCTGTCCCGCCACCTCGGAGAGCTTGGTGGGGCGCATTCGATCGGCCAGTGGCTGCACGAAAGTTCACCTCGCTTGCCGCATGGATTCCGCCCCCCTTCCAAAAGAGCGCGGCTTCACCGGCAGAGTATCAATTTATTATACCCGATTGCATCCCGCGTTTCAAGATTTTTGTTGTGCTTGCGCAGGGGGGCAAAACGCGTTAAAATGGAGAAAACGTCGAAGAAGGGAGAACCGGCATGGGGGAAAAGGGACAAGCGGAAAAGCAGGAGCGCCGGCGCCGTGCGGCCGCCGTGGCGGAGATTCTCGAGAAAAAATATCCCGATGCGCTGTGCAGCCTGACCTATCAGAAGGACTATGAGCTTCTGATCTCGGTGCGGCTGTCTGCCCAGTGCACCGACGCGCGGGTCAACATCGTCACACAGACGCTGTTTGAGCAGTATCCCACCTTGGAGAGCTTTGCAAATGCCAATTTGGAGCAGCTGGAGCAGGCCGTGCGCCCCTGCGGCTTTTATAAGGTCAAGGCGGCAGACATCCAAAACGCCTGCCGGCTGCTGCTCGAGCGCCATGGCGGGCATGTGCCGGGCACCATGGAGGAACTGCTGGCGCTGCCAGGAGTAGGCAGAAAAACCGCCAACCTGCTGCTGGGGGATCTCTTTGGACAGCCCGGTGTTGTGGTGGCCGACACCCACTGCATCCGCATTGCGGGGCGGCTGGGGCTGGTGGACAGTGCCGATCCCGCCAAGGTGGAGCAGCAGCTTCGCGAGGTGGTGGCGCCCGACAAGAGCAACGATCTATGCCACCGGCTCGTGCTGTTTGGCAGGGAGGTCTGCAAGGCCCGAAAGCCCGCCTGCGGCGACTGCCCTCTGGCGCAGCTCTGCCCGTATGAAAAAGAGCAGGGCGCGCTGCGTCAGAAAGCGCAATAGGGCCCTTTTACAAAGAAGAAACGAGCGGCCCGGTGAGGAGGTCATCCTCACCGGGCCGCTTTGCATTGTTTCGATGCGTGGTTTTTTTTACGGGGCGGCTTCGGTCAGGCCGTCGCCCAGATAGGTGGTTTTTGCTTCATAGACCTTTTCCCCGTCCTGCCAGGTTTCCGCCAGCAGGGGGATGGCGTAGGCAAGGCTGATCCAGTAGCGCTCCTCCAGGGGCAGCTCGGGGTCCTGATACGAGACATAGACCACCTGTTCCCCGTCGAGCACGTCATAGCGCACCTGCGCAATCTGGTCGGCCGAAAGCGAGAGCAGCGTGGCGACGTCGACCATGCCGATGGCGGCAAGCGGCGTCGTGGCGTCGCTGCTGCGCACGGAGGTGCCAACGCCGTCCACCGTCAGCGTCAAAGCGCCCTCCTGCCGGCGCAGGCCGCGCCGCACCGAGCCGTATTCGAGCAGCTCGCTGGAAAAGTTCTCGCCGTCTTTTCGGTAGGCGGCGTGAAAGCTGCGGCTGGAAGAGCCCTCAAAGACCGTGATGAGCCCTTCCCACAGCAGGCTTTCGGGCTCTCGCATCTGCTCAAGCAGGTCGAGGTAGGCCTGCGCCGTCAGTTCGGTGTCAAGCGGCTCGAGGGCGGGCAGCATGGTCAAAGAGTCGTTGTCGGCAAATTCCTCCTCCGGCATGTCGGCAAGCAGACGGTCGGACGGGGTCTGCCACAGCGCGCGGTAGTGCCAGAAAAAAGCCAGCGCCAAAACGACGGGCGCCAGAAAGAGCAGGCCGCCAAAGCGGCGCGGCGCGCTCAAAGCGCCTCCCCGCCAAAGGGCGTCGGCGGGGCCTCCCGCAGGCCGAACACAAACTCAATGGCGTCGGCAATGCGCCGGCAGGCCTGCCCGTCGCCGTAGGGGTTGACGGCCTGTGCCATGACGCGCCAGGCGGCCTCGTCGCGCAGCAGGGTGTCGGCGGCAGAAAAGATGTCTTGTGTCTGTATGCCGCACAGCTTTGCCGTTCCGGCCGAGACGGCCTCCGGGCGCTCGGTTTCGCGGCGCAGCACAAGCACCGGCCGCCCCAGTGCGGGCGCCTCCTCCTGAAGGCCGCCCGAGTCGGTCATGACAAAGCGGCAGCGCGCCAGCAGATTATGCATGTCTGCCGTGTCGAGCGGGGGCAGCAGCCAGACGTTGGGGATGTTGCCCAAAAGCGCCTCGACTGGCTGCCGAACGGCGGGGTTGGGATGAACCGGATAGAGAAATAGCGTGTCGGGATGGGCCTCGGCCAGCTGCCGGACGGCAGTGCAGATATTTTGAAGCGGCTGCCCCAGGTTTTCCCGGCGGTGCGCCGTCACCACCACAAAGCGTCCGTTTTCAGGCAGCCGGCCAAGCTGCGGCAGGGAAAAGACATAGTCTTTTTTGACAGTATAGGCCAGGGCGTCAATCACGGTGTTTCCCGTGACAAATACGTTGTCGGTGATGTTCTCCTTTTTGAGGCAGGCGGCATTGCGCGCCGTGGGAGCAAAGTGCAGGCGCGCAAGCTGCCCCGTGACAAGACGGTTGCCCTCTTCGGGGAAGGGGGAATCCTTGTCGTAGGTGCGCAGGCCTGCCTCTACATGCCCCACCGGGACATGGCTGTAGAAGGCGGCCAGCGCGGCGGCGGCGGTGGTGGTGGTATCGCCGTGCACCAGCACAAGGTCGGCGCCCCACTGGCGCAGGACGCCGTCAAGCCCTGTGATGACGCGCGAGGCGATGCCGCACAGGCTTTGACGCTGCTGCATGACGTTAAAATCAAAATCGGGGACGATGCCAAAATGGGCGTTGACCAGATCCAGCAGCTCCCGGTGCTGCGCCGTGACGCACACGGCGCACAAAAATCCCTCCCGTCGGCGCAGCTCGGCCACGAGAGGGGCCATTTTAATGGCTTCGGGACGGGTCCCGAAGACCGTCAGCACACGGAGCGGACGGCCGGCAGCAGTGAGTTTACTCATGACGGTTCTCCTTTTGAGAGCCTCTCTGCCGGTGTTCTGCGCGCAGCAGCGCGGCACGGTGGTCGTCCATGATCTTGACGGCGCAGACCGCCAGCACCACGGCGCAGCTGATGCCCAGCAGCGCCCGAGCCACGGTGGTGGTGGTCAGCAGGACGGCCGACAGGCCCAAAATGGCCGAGACGACATACATGATGGCCACCGCCTGCTTTTGGGAAAAGCCCATGTCAATCAGGCGGTGGTGCAGATGCCCCCGGTCGGCCTCCATGGGGGATTTTCCGGCCAGGATGCGCCGCAGCATGGCGAAGGCCGTGTCAAAGATGGGCAGGCCGAAAATGAGGAAGGGGACAAAGAAGCTGATGACGGCATACATCTTGAACAGCCCCTGAATGGACAAAACGGCAAGGGTAAAGCCCAAAAAGGTGGCGCCGGTATCGCCCATGAAGATTTTGGCCGGGTTGAGGTTGTAGGGGAAAAAGCCCATGCAGGCGCCGCACAGGATGGCGGCAATCAGGGCGACGTCGCGTTCGCTGACCAAAACGGCGATGGCCAGGATGGAAAAGGTGCCGATGGAGGAGACGCCCACGGCCAGCCCGTCCAGCCCGTCGATAAAATTGACGGCGTTGGTCATGCCCACAATCCAGATGATGGTCAGGGGAATGGAGAGCACGCCAAGGCTCATATAGGGGTTTTCGGAAAAAAAGTTGAAGTTGGTGAGCACCGACACCCGCACCCCGCTCATCACGGGGAAGAGCGCAGCCACAATCTGCACCAGGAATTTGGGCTTGGCCGGAAGCGCCACGATGTCGTCCACGATGCCAAGCACCACAATTACCACAGCGCCCAGCAGCATACCGCGCAGCTCGGCGGTGATTTCACAAAACAGCAGGGTCGTCAGCAAAAAGGAGAGGAAAATGGCAAGCCCTCCCAGCCGGGGGATGGGGACGTGGTGCATGCGGCGCGCATCCTTTGGAACGTCAACGGCGCCGATACGGCCGGCCAGGGTTTTGACCGGCGGTGTGAGCACGAAGGCAAGCAGTGCGGCCACCAGAAAAGCCAAGAACAAATTGAAATAAGCTGCGGCAGACATGATGAAAAACCAGCCTCCTGAAAGAATGCAAAAAAGAAACTGCGCAAAAACAACAAAAGAACAGAGATCTCCTTTATTGTACCTGTTTTTCCGGCAAAAGCAACTGCTATTTTGAAAACTTGGCCTTTTTTAGTCTTTGAAGACATAATAGGGCGCATTTCCGCTCATAATGAAGCTTTGACGCGAACGCCACGCGCCGTCCGTCATGACAATGTAGTTGAGGTGCGCACCCATCACCAAAACAATACCTGAAAAATAAAGCCACAGTAGCAACACCACGATGCCGCCCAGAGAGCCATAGAGAAAGGAGTAGCGGTCGGCGCTGCCGACATACCAGGAAAAGGCATAGGAAAAGAGCAGCCAAAAGCACATGGAAAAAAGCGTGCCGGGCAAGGCATTCCAGGGCGAGATGTGGCGGTTGGGCGCCACAGTGTAAAGACACAGCAGCAAGACAAAAAAGAAACCGGGGGGGATGAGGGCCCTGAGCAGGTGCCAGGTGCGCAAAAGGGCTGTCGCATGGGGGAAGACGGAGGAGAGCAGCGCGGTCAGCCAGTCGCCTGCAACAAGAAAAATGAGAGCAATCAAAATGGCCATGAGCAGGCCCACCGTCATGAGCACCGACAGTAGTCCGCCGGCCAGCGTGGAGCGGCGGGTGCGCACGCGCATGGCGCCGTTGATGGCATACATGAGCGAACGGGTGGTGCGCGACACGAACAGCACGATGAGCACCAGCCCGGTGAGCAGCAGAGGCGTTGAGCTCACCCGTTCCAGATAGGCCAGGTAGGAGAGGATGATCTGCTTGATGTCGGAGGGGATCATGGCAGTGTGGGAGAGAATCTCCGTGACCTGCAGATGAAACATAGGGATAAGGGCGCTCAAAAGAATGAGAAGGGGAAAAATGGAAAAAAGCAAAAAATAGGCCAGCATGGCCCCCGTTTCAAAAACGCGGTCTGAGAAAAACCGGTCGATGAGCCGGTAGAGCAGATGAAAAAGCCGCGACTTGTGGCAGGCGCGGTACATATGCAGATAGACGCGGTCATACAGTGAAAGTTCCAAGCCCGGTGTGCCTCCTTGCAGTGAGTTCAAGCGATTGTACTATTATAATATCCCTGCTGGAAAAAGTCTATACGAATGAATTGAAGACGTCCGGGAAGCATAACATCCGGGGGTTGCCGCAGCAAAGGGCGGGGACAAGGCCTCGCCCGCTTCACAAGCCGAGGAGGTGCCGCAGCATGAAGACCGGCATTCTTTTTCTTGCAGCCGCGCTGGCCCTTGCATTGGGGGGCTGCGCGCTGCAAAACGCGGATTTTGGCACTGTGGGCGCAGCAGAGCCAAGGAGAGCGGAGCCCATGGACTTCGGGGATTTTTCCAACTCGTATCTGCCGCCCGGCCCCGCCTTTCAAAACGGGGCCAGCGTTGCCCTGACTCAGCAGCTCATCTGGGAGGCCGCCTACGACCCCTCCGTGGGGTCGCCACTGTGGCAGTACCGCGAGCAGGACGCGTCTGACACGCAGCAAAAGGGGCAGGCGCGCCATGCGCAGGAGCAGTGGGACGTGTGGCAAATGGCGCAAAGCCCCGAGCAGACGCCCTTTGTCACCGACGGCGCGCTGCTGCCGTAGCGCGTTTTCCAGACAGGAGCAAAGACTCCCGCCAAGGCAGATGCCTTGGCGGGAGTCTTTGCCTTTCCTATGGGAAAAGCCGCAGTGAATCAGTTTGGTGTGAGAAGGTCCCTTTGGGCTTTTGGTGTGTGAGAGAGCAGGCCAACGTGGGAAGTATAGTGATCGGGATTTGAAATATTCCAATGAGTTGAAGAGCCGAGCAGCTGAATGCCATGGTATTCGTAGCAGTATTCGACCAGTCCGTCGCAGCGAATGGAGAGGATATCAACGGGCTCAATCCGGTCGACGATGGTATTGACCGACCACTTGAGGCTGAGCTGACGGTTGAAGACATATTTAGAGCCTCCTGCCTGGCCTGAGGAGTGTTGATGGTTACAAGACCGGCGTAATATCCTTTCAGCGTTTGCATATCCAGCCCAATCCAGGAATTGTTGTTTACCAGGGAGAAAAGCTGTTCCTGAGCCCTCTCGGGGTCGTATTGTGCCATAAGCTCCATAGCGCGGCGCCGCAAAACGGGATTATCGGTGCGCTGCTCATAAATTTTTTGCAGGATTTCGCTGTCCTCTTCCCATGGCACGGCAATCAGGGCATATTCCAGAAGAACATCGTCCTCAATGCCGTCCTCTGCAATCAGTTCCTTAAGCATGTTTGTGTAAGCGGCGCTGGGCAAAATCATGCCATTGGCTTCTTCTCCGTTGGCGTAAAGCGTGACTTCCAGCATGAAGGAGCGAAACCCGGCGGGATATTGATCATCGCGCAGCAGCAGCTCGAGCTGTGCGGGTGTTACTTTGGGGCCGATGCGCTCCACTGCGGCAGGAGCAAAAAAGGCAAGCTGAGTGCTGCTGCCCTGTTCCTCGGCCTCCAGCGAAGCCTCGGCAATGGCGCAAAGCAGTGTTTCATCGTCCATCAGCGCAAGGGTTTTTTCAAAAGATTCCCTGCTGCTGCCGGCAACCACCCGCTCAAGCTGCTTGAGTGCGCGTTTTGTTTGAAGCTCAGAGGAGTTGGGAAGAATCACACCGTGATAAACCCCAAGAGCCCCCATACACAGGGCTAAGATGAGCAGTGTGGCAAGCAAAAGAAATTTCTTGTATTTGTGTTTCAAGACAGTCCCTCCCTTTTCCTGTCAAATTACTGTCAAAGGGTGGATGCAGCGAAGAATATGCACTGCACGAAACAAGAAAGCCTGTGGCTTAAAAAAGAGGTTCTTTTCAAAGCCATCCATATTTTTGGCATGATTTGCTGAAGTAGCCCATGGGAATCCCCTCCGCACTGTTTTCATTATAATATTATAAAAAACAAAAAAATATTGGAAAAACAGATAAGATATGTGGAGCTTTTTGAACAAAAAAACACAAACTTCTTCCAGAGAAGGACAAATTGAAGGCGTGCATCGGCTCTGTTTTGCAAAATCGGGCCGGGAAAGCGGCTTTGGAACAAAACGCGCGGGGAAGGACGCGCACGCCGGCAGGGCGGGCAGCATACAATGGAAACACCGAAAGGAGGAGTCTTTTTGCCGCGCATTTTTTTAAGCCCGTCAACCCAGGAATTCAATCTCTACTTAACCGAGGGCAGCGAGGAGTTTTGGATGAACCTGATTGCCGACGCCATGGAGCCCTACCTGCTGGCCTCGGGCATCTCGTTTACCCGCAACGACCCCGACAAGCCCCTGTCCGACGCCATTGCGCAGTCCAACGCCGGCAGCTACGATTTACACCTGGCCCTGCACTCCAACGCATCGCCCGAAAGCCTTGCCGGCAAGCTGCGCGGGGTGGACGCCTATTACTATGAGACCAGCGCGCGCAGCCGGAGAGCGGCGCAGACGCTGGCGGACAACATCAAGCAGGTTTATCCTCTGCCCGAGCTGGTCAAAACGGTGCCCACCACGTCGCTTGCCGAGCTCTCTCAGACCAGGGCGCCCGCCGTGCTCATGGAGCTTGGGTATCACGACAACGTGCAGGACGAGGCCTGGATTCGGGAGAACATTGCGCCCGTTGCGGAAAATCTGGTGCAGGGGCTGACCCTTTATTTCGGCATCCCCTTCGTGCAGCCGGAGCCGGTGCGCTATGGCGTCGTCACCACGCAGCAGACGCCGCTCATGCTGAGAAACTACCCCAGCCTGGACGCCGACATCATCGCCCGCATCCCCAAGGGCACGAGGCTGCCGGTTTACGGCACCGTGGGCGACTGGTATGTGGTGTTTTACCGGGGACTTGGAGGCTATGTCTACAGTCGGTATATTACGCTTGAGCAATGAGATACACGTTGTTTTCAAACAAGCGGAGCCCTAAAAGCGAAGCACGGGGGAGGGAAGCTGCCGGCACGGCAAGTCGTATGGTACCGGGATCTTGATGCCCTTTGCCGGGCAGGCTTTTTGAGCACCTGGTCCAGGAGCTTTTTGAAGGGAGGAATTTTTGTGAAGGAGTTTCAAAATGAGCATGCGGGGCAGGAAGGTCCGGGCGGCCCGGTGCCGTCGGGCAGGACGGAGGGGGTCAGCCTCTCCTTTGCCCCACAGAGTTTCCCGAATGTTCAGGCGGGGGGAGCGCCGCCGCAGGAGGTGCGGCAGGAGCAGGCGCCGGTGCCTGCTCCTGCCGCCGACCGCCGGCAGAGCTTTGATTTTCACCCCGATCCCATGCGCGCCGTTGAGCCTCCTCCCATGGTGCCCGCCGAGTCGGTCATGGCACCCTCGGACTTTGCAGGCTCCAAGCAGTACATTTTAAGCCAGTTTCTCGGAGACTACTGCCTGCTCGACTCGCTCATCGGCACCGGGACCCTGGTGCGCAAGGAGGGATATCTGTACCAGGTGGGGGCGGACTATATCGTCCTTTATTCCGACGGGGTCTACACGGTGTGTGACCTCGGCTCCATCCGGTATGCCGCCTTCACAAGCCCCGGCAACCGCTCGGCCGCAGGCTCTTCCAGGGGTGGCAGGAGAGGCGGCCTGTGATTTTGAGCGCGTCCTGTTGCGGACAAAAGAGCATTCGTGCTATACTGTTTGTCGGAAATTTCCCAAACAGGAAAGGCAGGGAGCGGAGAATGGAAATCAAGCAGATTTATCCGAGTATTTATCAGGTGCAGCTTCCCTTGCGCGGCAACCCGCTCAAGGAGCTCAATTGCTATATCATCAAAGGGTCGCAGCGCAACCTGGTTGTGGATACGGCCTTCAATCAGGAGGAGGCAAAGGGCATCCTGCTGGAAGCGCTCAGCCAGCTTGAGTGCCCCCTTTGTGAAACCGACAGCTTTTTGACCCATTGTCACTCGGACCATGCCGGGCTGCTTTACGCCATCAAAACGCAGGACAATCGCTGCTACACCAGCGAAACCGACGGGGAGATTGTCAACGCCCCCTACCGCCCTGGCTACCGCAACGAGGGCATGACGGTCTCGGGCCCCCGCATGGGCTTTGTGCAGTCGGCTGCCGAGCTGGCAAACGCGCACCCCGCCTCCTCCAACCGATGCCCGCAGGCCATTGACTTCACCTATGTGGGAGAGGGCGACCGCATTGATCTGGGCGGATTTTGCTTTGAGGTTGTGGATTTGGCCGGGCATTCGCCGGGGCAGGTCGGGCTTTACGAGCCGGACAAGCAGCTTTTGTTTGTAGGAGACCATATTTTAGGAAAAATCACGCCCAACATCACCTATTGGGGCGACGATTTTGACGCGCTGGGCGTTTACATGGACAACCTTCGCAAGGTGCGCGCCATGCCGGTGCAGCACATGTACGGAGCGCACCGGTTTAACGTGGAGAGCCATGTGAAGCGGGTAGACGAGCTGCTTGCGCACCACGAGCGCCGGCTGGAAGAGGTGTGCGGCCTGCTGCGGGAGGGCCGGCAGACGGCCTTTGACGTGGCGGCCGGCATGCACTGGGATTTCGGCGGCGGAAACTTTTTGCAGTTTCCGCTCACGCAGCAGTGGTTTGCGGCGGGCGAGGCGCTGGCGCATCTGGAATACCTGCGCCATCAGGGCCAGGCGGTGCGCACGAGCGACGGCGCGTTGCTGCGCTATGAGCTGGCCTAGGAATCTTGCGCCGGATTTGCGGCTGTGTTATACTGAAGCCAAAGAGCAAGACGGCCCTCAAGGGAAGCTCGGCGGGCAGATTTGAAGGAGTGCGCAGAGCGGGGAATGTCCGCCCGTGCACGCTGTTTGGCCCTGCCGTGAGAAAGCAAAGGGCCTAAAAGAACAGCACAAAAACCGGCGGCATTTGCCGGATGTCCGGCCGGGAAGTGCTGCGGCAGCCGGACGTATGCTGCGCGCGGTGCCGGAAACTTGGAAAGGAAGCACAAGAGATATGAAACTGACATTTTATGGAGCGGCCAAGGCCGTCACCGGCAGCTGCCACTGTCTGGATGCCTGCGGAAAGCGCATCCTCATCGACTGCGGTCTGCAGCAGGGTCAGGACGAGGTCGACAATGCTGAGCTGGGGTTTCATCCCGGGGAGGTCGACTATGTGATCGTCACCCATGCACACATTGACCATTCGGGGCGCCTTCCCCTGCTTGTCAAGCTGGGGTATCAGGGCAGCATTGTGGCCACCCGTCTGACGGGGGAGCTGCTGGGCATCATGCTGCGCGATTCGGCCCACATCCAGGAGTCGGATGCGGAATACCAAAACCGCAAGGGCAAGCGTGCCGGCGCCAAGCCGGTGGAGCCGCTTTACACGCTGGAAGACGCGGAGGAGGCGCTCTCCCGCCTTGTGACCTACGATTACGAGCAAAAGCAGACGCTTTGCGAGGGCATTGAGTTCCGTTTTATTGACGCGGGACATCTGCTGGGCTCCTCCATCGTGGAGCTGTGGGTGACGGAAGAGGGTGTCACCAAAAAGCTGGTCTTTTCGGGAGACCTGGGCAATACCAACCAGCCGATTATCCGCGACCCGCAGTTTGTCAAAAAGGCAGACTATGTGGTCATGGAGTCCACCTACGGCAACCGCAACCACGAGGGAGAGGGAGAGTATACCGAAGATCTGGCCGCCATTATGGACGAGACCTTCCAAAAGGGCGGCAACGTGATCATCCCCGCCTTTGCGGTGGGGCGCACGCAGGAGCTGCTGTATTTCATCCGTGAAATCAAGGAGAAGGGGCTGGTGAAGAGCCTGCCCGACTTCCCCGTGTATGTCGACAGCCCCCTGGCGCGTCAGGCCACCACGATTTTCTCGGGAGACCTGTCGGGCTACATTGACGAGGAGGCCCGCGTGCTGGTGCGCGACGGCGTGGCCATGCTGACCTTTGACGATCTGATTTTGACCGAAACAGTGGAGGAGTCCAAGCTGCTCAACATGGACAATCATCCCAAGGTCATTATTTCGGCAAGCGGCATGTGTGATGCCGGCCGTATCCGCCACCACCTCAAGCACAACCTGTGGCGGCCCGAGTGCACGGTGGTATTTGTGGGCTTCCAGGCCGAGGGCAGCTTTGGGCGGCATCTGCTCAACGGGGCCGAGAAGGTCAGGATGTTTGGCGAGGAGATTGCCGTGAAGGCCAAAATTGTCAACTTCCAGGGGCTGTCCTCCCACGCCGGGCACGACGCGCTGGTGGAGTGGATCGACGCCTTTGAGCCAAAGCCCGCCCAGGTTTTCGTGGTGCACGGCGAGGCTGAAGTGACCGAGCAGTTTGCCGGCGAGCTGCGCGGTATGGACATCCCGGCCCATTCGGCAAATTATCATGAGCAGTATGACCTGCTGCAAAACCGCGTGCTCGAGGAGGGAACCATGCCCCCTGTCAAGAAGAGCTCCGAAGAGCAGCTCCGATGCTCTTCGGCCTACCCCGAGCTGCTTGACATCGGCAACAAGGTGCTTTCGGCCATCAAGGCCAACCGCCAGGGCGCGAATAAGAACCTGCGCGCAATGACAGAACAGCTCAAAGAGCTGCTCAAGCAGTGGGAGGAAGAATGATCTCCATCGGGCATACGACGCTGAGAGCACCCCCTTTTGACATCGATTGAAAGCCCCCCTGGGGCGGCAATCCCATGCGCCGGGAGCGGCGCGGCCGGGGCCGGTTGAAAAACAGCCCCGGCCGCGTGCTGCCGGCAGCTTTGCAACGGCTTTTGGAACGCTTTTTTCGCACATCCGCAGCGCTGCGGCGGGTTTGAAAAAGCTTCCTTGCGCTGCAAAGGGACAGGCCCTCGGCCACGGCCGGGCAGGTTGCCGTCTGCACAGAGGGGTATTTTTGCGCCCTAACGCCTCCCTTTTGGGGACGGGGACGTGAAAAAACAAAGATAAAAAAGACAAGAGAGGATGCTTTTTGCATGTGGTTTTGGTATTCCCTGATTGCAATTTTGTTTTGGAGCGGCTCGGATCTTTTTTCCAAGATGGGCTCGCCTTCCGAGGATAAATACAGCCATTGGAAAATGGTCATGGCCGTGGGCGGCGTGATGGGCATTCACGCCTTTGTGCTGATTTTGGGCGGTGTGGAGTTCACGCCTCGCGACATTGTCACCTACATGCCGGCGTCGGCGCTTTACATCCTTTCCATGATTTTGGGCTATGTGGGGCTGCGCTACATCATGCTCTCCATCTCCACCCCCATCTGCAATTCGTCGGGCGCCGTGGCGGCGCTGCTCTGCTTCTTCCTGCTGGGAGACCGCATGACGGGGCTGCAGTTTTTTGCCGTCTGCCTCATCACGGGCGCCGTGTTCGCGCTGTCGGTCATTGAAAAAAGAAAGGACGACGAGCTGCGCGCGGCAGCCGGACAGGTTCCCGACCCGCGCTACACCAAAAGCGTGATTGCCGTCGCTTTTCCCCTGCTCTACTGCGCCATTGACGGGCTTGGCACCTTTGTCGACGGCCTTCTGCTCGACGGCTTCATTGAGGAGGCCAGCGCAAACATCGCCTATGAGCTCACCTTTTTGCTCATGGCCGTGTTCGCCTTTATCTATGTGGTGATTGTCAAGAAGCAGAAAATCGTGCTGTCGCAGGAAAAGCCCAAGCTGGTTGCCGGCCTGTGTGAAACGGCGGGACAACTCGCCTACATTTACGCCATCGGGGAAAACACCATCGTGGCGGCGCCCATGATTTCCTCCTACTGCATCGCCTCGCTGCTGTGGGCGCGCATTGTGCTCAAGGAAAAGCTCTCCTTCAAGCAGTATCTCATCATCGCAGTGGCTGCGGTGGGCATCGTGATTATGGGAATGGAATAAAAAAACGCGCTGCTGCACCATGCGGAGCATATGCCGGCGGGCGGCTGCCCGTGAAAGGGCAAAAGGGTCAGGGGAGACGGTTATGCCGCCTTGCCCCACGCAGCCCTTGGCCGCGACAGGCGGGGAGGGCGGAAGGCCCCTTCCCGGGAGCGAAAACACTTGCTCGCCTGAACATCAAAAAGGCGGGGCCGGAGAAATTTCTCCGGCCCCGCCTTTTTTGTATGTGCGCCTTGTCAAAAGTTTTCGGAAAAGGGTCACTCTTTAAGAGCCTGGCAGTAGCGCATGAGGATGGTGGCCACCTGAGCACGGGTTGCAGAGCTTGCCGGCTCAAGGGTGGTGTCGGTCACGCCGGTCATCAGGCCCTGGCCGACCACCCAGTTGAAGGCCTGCACAGCATACTCGCTGATTTGATCTGCGTCGGTATAGGCGCCAAGGTTTTCCTCCAGCGTCACAGCCTCAAGCCCCTTGTACTGCGCATAGCGGAACAGGATAGCGGCCATCTGCTCACGCGTGATGGCATCGTTTGGCCCAAACAGGTCGTCGCCATACCCGTTCACAATTTCGTTTTGGGAGGCCCAGGCAACCGCCTTTTCATACCACGAGCCAGCCTCCACATCGGCAAAGCCGGCGGTATTCCCGATCGCGGGCTCGCCCTCCAGACGGTAGAGCATGGTGACAATCATGCCGCGGGTGGTGGTTGTGTCGGGCTCAAAGGTGGTGTCGGTCACGCCGGTCATCATCCCCTTGCCATAGACATAGGCCACCGCGTCAAAGAACCAGGCGTCCTCATCCACATCGGTGAAGGGCAGGGCGGCTTCTCCCGCCTGCTCTTTCACAAAGGAGGCAAAGACACTCACGTCGCCGGCCGGCATGGTAAAGGAGAATTTCCCATCCCCCATGTCGGTCAGCTTGAGCTCGGTGCCGCTCTCGTTTTTCACCGTGAGCTGCTCGAGCACATATCCCTCGTCGGGGGAAACGGTGAGCACAATGGTGTCGCCACGGGCGGCGCGCTTGGAATCGGCCGTCACACTGCCGCCCTCGCCGATGTCGCCATCGTCCAGCGAAACCGAGAAGGAGGGGCTGCCGGACGAGCCGCTGCCCGTGTGGGTGGGATTTTCAGGTTCGGGCTCCTGCGGACGGTCTTCGGGAGAGCACAGCAAAAGCGAAGGAGCCGCTCCGAAAAGCCATTCGTCGCTCTCAAGATAGACGACCTGCTTCCCCTGTGCCGCGGCAGTGAAGATGCCATCGCCGTCGGGCCCATCCACGAGGCACAGTTCAAAGCCTTCGGGCAGATAGCCTTCGGGCAGCACGATGACCTCCTGCGGAGAGAGGGCCTTGTCTGCGGTCAGGAAGAGGGCTGTGGTGTCGCAGAAGGCCGAGAGCTGAGCCCCTTCTTCCAGGGTGAGGGCGCCGGCGCCGCCTGTCAGCGAGAGGCCGACATCGCCCAGCAGGAAGAGCTGCCCTTCGTCGCCGACGGTGAGCTTTTTGGCAGAGATGCCCCAGATCGCAAGGGTGCCATCCGCCGTCAGTTCGGCATCAGCTCCCGAGAAGCCATCCAGGATGGAAACCTCTGCTCCCTCGGCAACGGTCAGCGACGTCACGGGGCACTCATTGGAAAAGTCGGCAACACACAGGGGAGCAGAGCCCTCAAAGGTCACGGAAAGGCCACTGCCGCCCTCAAGACCCAGATTGCCGATCTGGCAGGGGGAATCGGTGCGGATCACAACGGAGTCTCCATTCTGTTCACCGACAATGGTGAGGGCGGACTGCAGAACCATGGGTTTTGTCAGATGCAAAACCCAGTTGCCGTCTTCATCCTCTTGCCAGGAATATCCAAGCTCTTCGTTTTTGCCAAGTGTGCCGACCGCAAGCGAGAGCGAGTCTCGGGAGACAATGGGGGATCCGGCGTTGTCAAAGAAGCTGCCGGGAGCATTGTCAAAGGAGAGAATACCGGTGCCCGAGATTTCTGCCTGCTGCAGCGCATCGGTATCCTGCAGGAGCAGATAACCGTTGTTGACAATCTCAGGCTGATTTTCCAGCGTGGGGGTTGTCCGAACAAAAGTCCCGTAAGCCAGGGTCAGGCTGCCGCCCGACAGCGCGAACTCACCGGTATCGACGGCGTCGCTGTTGCAGAAGAGCACGGTGCTGTTGTTCTCCAGCAGGAGACGATCGGAAGAAAAGCAGCTGACGCCCGAGGAGACCGTGGCGCTGCCGTTCGACAGGCAGACGTCTGAAGCAGAGATCGCCCAGTAATCGGCGGCAATGTTGAGAGTGCAGCCGGTGAGGGTGACGGAGTCGGAACAGGTGATCCCGTCGTCACGGGCGGCGATGTCAAGGGTGCAGCCGGTGAGGGTGGCAGAGCCGTAACTGTCGATTCCATCGTCACCGGCGGCGATATCGAGAGTGCAGTCGGTGAGAGTGGCAGAGCGATCAGAGTAGAGTCCGTCGTCACCGGCGGTGATATCAAGGGTGCAGCCGGTGAGGGTGGCAGAGCCGTAACTGTCGATTCCATCGTCACCGGCGGCGATGTCAAGGGTGCAGCCGGTGAGGGTGACAGAGCGATCAGAGTAGATTCCGTCGTAATCGGCGGTGATATCAAGAGTGCAGTCTTTCATGATCAGAGAACTTTCCTGCAGGTAAATGCCGTCAGAGCCCTCTCCCAAGGCGGTAATTGCCAGCGAACCGTCTCCCGAAATGTTCAGACTGCCGTAGTCCATGGCAATGCCCTCGAAGGGTGTGCTGGCATTCTCGGGCGCGGCAATAGAGCTGCTTCCTTTGAGCACGATAGACAAAGCGCCGTTGGCATAGATGCCGGCGGAGTATGAGGGGTCATATAAATAACCCTGAGTGATCGTAGCATTGTTGAGCGTCAGCACGCCCGTTTTCGCGTCATAGGAGACGCCCATGGGGGCTTCCTCAGGATTTTCAAGGATGTTGACCCCGTTCACCCAG
This sequence comes from uncultured Clostridia bacterium, assembly GCA_944376235.1. Classification (GTDB taxonomy): domain Bacteria; phylum Bacillota; class Clostridia; order Oscillospirales; family Feifaniaceae; genus Galloscillospira. The sequence goes on from CALWCA010000015.1 coordinate 49,679, forward strand.
AGCTCGGTGAGAGGCAGCCATTCATTGGAAACGAGCGTGCCCTTTTTCACCGTGACGAGCAGATACAGGTCGTCAGAGGGGTCATATTTTTCTCCGCCGATGGTGATGGGGGCGCCGTCAGAAGTAGAAAATGCCCCAGAGGGTCCCGAGACGGTCAGCTCCGAGACGGAGTCCTCCACCGTGACGCCGGCATAGGCGGCAATGCCGCAATCGCTTCCCGAAACCTCAAGGGAGCCTTCGCCCGAGAGGGTCAGGGCGCCGTTGTCCAGGTAGATGCCGTATTCGGCGCCCTCTCCAACAAGGGAATTTTTGCCTTTCAGCTCGATGGTGAGCGCACTGTCGGCATAGATGATGTCGGATTCTGCAGTGTCAATGGCGACGTTCTCCAGCGTCAGCACGCCGGTTTCCGTGTTATAGGAGACGCCCGTGGGAAGGGTGGCGCTTGGGTCAAGGATGTCGACCCCGTTCACCCAGAGCTCGGTGAGAGGCAGCCATTTGTTGGAAACGAGCGTGCCCTTTTCCACCGTGACGAGCTGGAGGAGGTCGGAATAGGGGTCATATTCCGTTTCGCCGATGGTGATGGGGGCGTTGTTAGTAGAAAATGCCCCATAGGCTCCCGAGACGGTCAGCTCCGGGACGGAGTTCTCCACCGAGACGCCGGCAAAGGCTGCAATGCCGTAATCGCTTCCCGAAACCTCAAGGGAGCCTTCGCCCGAGAGGGTCAGGGAGCCGTTGTCCAGGAAGATGCCGCATTCGATGCCCGCGCCCCCAATGGAATTTTGGCCCTTCAGCACAATGGTGAGGGCACGATCGGAATAGACGCCGAAAGGGTAGGAGCTTCCTGCCTGGGTGATCTCAGCACCCTCCAGCGTCAGCACGCCGGTTTCCGTGTTATAGGAGACGCCCTCGGGGGCTTCCTCAGGATGTTCAAGGATGTCGACCCCGTTCACCCAGAGCTCGGTGGGCAGGGACACATTGGAAACGAGCGTGCCCTTTTCCACCGTGACAAGCTGATACAGGTCGTCAGAGGAGTTATAATTTTTTCCGCCGATAGTGATGGAACCGTCGTCAGAAGTAGAAAATGCCCCATAGGATCCCGAGACGATCAGCTCCGGGACGGAGTCCTCCACTGTGACGCCGGCAAAGGCTGCAATGCCGCAATCGCTTCCCGAAACCTCAAGGGAGCCGTCTCCCGAGAGGGTCAGGGCGCCGGAATCCAGAAGGATGCCGCATTCCATGTCCGCGCCCCCAATGGAATTTTGGCCCTTCAGCACGATGGTGAGCGCATTGTTGGCATAGATGCCGGAATCGCTGGAGGAATCGCTTGCAGTGTCAATGGTGACGCCGTTGAGCGTCAGCACGCCCATTGCAGCGTCATAGGAGACGCCCTGGGGGGCATCCCCAGGATTTGTAAGGATGTTGACCCCGTTCACCCAGAGCTCGGTGGGCAGGGACACATTGGAAACGAGCGTGCCCTTTTCCACCGTGACAAGCTGATACAGGTCGTCATAGGGGTCATAATTTTTTCCGCCGATGGTGATGGGGGCGCCGTTATAAGTAGAAAATGCTTCATAGGATCCCGAGACGGTCAGCTCCGAGACGGAGTCCTCCACCGTGACGCCGTCATCGGCGGCAATGCCGACCTCTTTTCCCGAAACCTCAAGGGAGCCATCGCCCGAGAGGGTCAGGGTACCGTCGTTCAGGCAGATGCCGCATTCGATGCCCTCTCCCGCAATGGAGTTTTGGCCCTTCAGCACGATGGTGAGGGCACGATCGGAATAGATGCCGATGTCGGCAGCAGGGGAGGAGCTTCCTGCCTGGGTGATCTCAGCACCCTCCAGCGTCAGCACACCCGTTTTCGCGTCATAGGAGACGCCCGTGGGTTGGGGGGCACTTGGGTCAAGGATGTCGACCCCGTTCACCCAGAGCTCGGTGGGCAGGGACACATTGGAAACGAGCGTGCCCTTTTTCACCGTGACAAGCTGATACAGGTCGTCATAGGGGTCATAATTTTCTCCGCCGATGGTGATGGAACCGTCGTCAGAAGTAGAAAATGCCCCATAGGCTCCCGAGACGATCAGCTCCGAGACGGAGTCCTCCACCGTGACGCCGGTATCGGCGGCAATGCCGACATCTTTTCCCGAAACCTCAAGGGAGCCATCGCCCGAGAGGGTCAGGGAGCCGCCATTCAGGAAGATGCCGCATTTGATGCCCTCTCCAACAATGGAGTTTTGGCCCTTCAGCACGATGGTGAGCGCATTTTTGGCATAGATGCCGATGTCGGTAGCAGGGGAGGAGCTTCCTGCCTGGGTGATCTCAGCACCCTCCAGCGTCAGCACACCGTCTTCATAAGAGACACCCTCGGGAAGAGTAGCGTCCGGAGCGAGGATGTCGACTCCGTTCACCCAGAGCTCGGTGGGGGAGTCCGCCAGTGCCGGAAGCGATAGCAGAACCAGCAAAAAAGTCAGAGCGCAAAAAACGCCCAGGAACTGTCGTTTCATCTTTTTCATGATGAACTCCTTTCTTTTTGGATTGCCGCAGGAGGAAGGGCGCGGCAGACAGATTCCTGTCTGCCGTAAGGGGGGCCCCCCTTACGCAATGTCCCTATTTGTTTTTGCGGCGCCGGGCGCCGCAGGGCCCAAGAGCGTTTGCTGCAGATGCGGCTTTGTAACGGGATTTTACTACAATCTCTGGCTTTTGTCACCTCTCTTGCTCCTGCCCTTTTGGCACGGGAGTTTTTGGAATTTGAAAAACAGTATTCTAATATAGAAAGGATATCACAATCAAACTGTAAAAATCAACCGTTCGCATAAATTTGCATACATATGCAAGCCCCTTCAACCGGGTTTTTGGAGGGGTTCTCACGCCTTGAAGGCCGGCAAAGGTGCAAGGGGCAGGCATCAGGCAGCAAAGGCCGCAGGCATTTTGCCTGCGGCCTTTGTCGGGCGGGGTGGCGCGGCAGAGCCCTGCACAGGGGCTGCTACACCACCTCGCAGAAGACGCTGCGCATCACGTTCAGGGCGGCCTCGTGCGCCACGGCGTCGGCACTGGCGGTGGCATTCTGATGGATGACGACACGGGCCTCGGGCAGGGCGGCCTTTGCCAGCAGCGCATTGCTCACCACGCAAATGTTGCTCACAAGCCCGCACAGCTCAACCTCGCCGTAGCCGCCGTCTGCCAGATAGCGTGCCAGCTCGAGCGAACCGAAGGTCTCTTTTTCAAAGGTGCGCGAGGCGCGGGGCAGATAGCCGGCAGTGCGTCCGAACAGCTGCCAGCCCTCGCTGCCGCGCAGACAGTGGGGAACCGGCAGGGCGCGCCCTTCCGCCGTTTGAAGATAGTCCTGGCCGTGGGTGTCAAAGGTAAAGACCAGCTCGCCGCCCTCCCGCAGCGTTTGCTCGATGCGCTGCACAATGATCCCGTCGAGCTGCTGCGCCCCGTCAAAGCCCAGGCTTCCGTCGACAAAGTCGTTTTGATAATCCACCACAACAAGGATTTTTTTGGTCATTCCCGGCAAAGCTCCTTTCAGTTTTGAAAAGGTGTGGGGCGGCGCCCTGTGCGACAAAAAAGCCGGAGGGCTGCTTTTGCAGCCCTCCGGCGGAAGGGTATCTGGCGGGCGGGGAAAATCCCTTTGCCCGAGTTAGTCCTTTGGCGCTGCCTCTACCGACAGGGTACCGTCTTTGGCATCGATTGTCAAGACGTCGCCGGCATGCAGGTTGCCCTCCACAATGCGGCGGCCAATCAGCGTCTCTACATTCTGCTGCAGGTAGCGGCGCAGAGGACGCGCTCCGTAGACGGGGTCGTAGCCCTCGGTGAGCACCTGCTGGCGCGCCGCTTCGGTCAGGCGGCAGGAGAGCTGACGCTCGGCCAGCCGTCCGTTGAGCTCGGCGAGCATCAGGTCGAGGATATGGCCGATGTCGTCCTTGGTCAGAGGCTTGTAGAAGACGATTTCGTCAAGACGGTTGAGGAATTCGGGCCGGAAGGAGCGGCGCAGCAGCTCCTCCACCTCGGCGCGCGCTGTTGCGGTGATGTCGCCCTTTTCGTCGATGCCGTCGAGCAGGATGGGCGAGCCCAGGTTGCTGGTCAGAATCAAAATGGTGTTCTTGAAGTCCACCGTGCGGCCCTGCGAGTCGGTGATCCTGCCGTCGTCGAGGATCTGCAAAAGGATGTTGAACACATCGGGATGCGCCTTCTCGATCTCATCAAAGAGGACGATGGAATACGGCCTGCGCCGCACCGCCTCGGTCAGAGTGCCGCCCTCCTCGTAGCCGACATATCCCGGAGGGGCGCCAACAAGGCGGGAGACGGAGAACTTTTCCATGTACTCCGACATATCGATGCGCACGATGTTCTTCTCGTCATCGAAGAGGTTTTCGGCGAGCGATTTGGCAAGCTCGGTCTTACCCACGCCCGTAGGCCCCAAAAAGAGGAAGGAGCCGATGGGACGGTTGGGATCGGAGATGCCCGCCCGCGAACGCAGGATGGCTTCGGAGACCTTTTCGACCGCTTCGTCCTGCCCCACCACGCGGCGGTGGAGCTGTTCGGGAAGGTGCAAAATTTTCTCGCGCTCGCCCTCCTTGAGGCGGGCGACGGGGATACCCGTCCAGCGTGCGACGATCTGGTTGATCTGCTCTTCGGTGACTTCGTCCTGCAAAAGCGCATCCTCGCCGCGGGCGCTGACGCTCTTCTTCGCATCGTCGAGCTGTTTTTCAAGGGAGACAAGGTCGCCGTACTTGAGACGGGACGCCTTTTCGTAATCGCCCTTCTGGGTGGCCGCCTCGATCTCGCCGCGCACGGCGTCGATCTTTTCCTTGAGGTCCTTTTCGGAGCGGATGGCGCCCTTCTCCTCCTCCCACTTCGCCTTCATCGAGGCAAACTTTTCTTTGAGCTCGAAGAGCTCTTTCTTGAGCTGCTCGTAGCGGGCGACGGAGAGGTTGTCCTTCTCCTTGGAGAGCGCCTTCTCCTCCACTTCGAGCTGCACGATCTTACGATTCAGGGTATCCATTTCGGCGGGCATGGAGTCGATCTCCGTGCGCACCATGGCGGCCGCTTCATCGACGAGGTCGATCGCCTTATCGGGGAGGAACCGGTCGGTGATATAGCGATTGGAGAGCGTCGCCGCCGCGACGAGCGCGTC
>CALWCA010000016.1 GCA_944376235.1 uncultured Clostridia bacterium
CGAACAGCTCGCAGAAGTAGAGGGCAAAGGTCTGGGCGTAGAGGTTGAGGCCCATCTGGCTGAGGAAGTACAGGCACAGATAAAAGCCGCCCCATTTTTCTCCCAGGAAGAGGTTGCACTGTGTGTATGCACCGCCGATCAGACGGATGCAGGAGCACATCAGGAAGGTGGGAATAGCGGTACAGACTACCCAGACGGCGGCGCCCAGGTATGCCAGGCAGACGGAGCGCCCGGTCTGGGCAATGCCGCGCCCGGTAAAGACCAGAACGCCCGAGCCGATAATGACGCCCACCGCGATGAAGAACAGATCCCAGAAACCCAGTGTTCGGTTATAATCTGGCATGTGCTCTTGTTGAGCTGCTGTGTTGACGGTTGTTTCGTTTGACATAGAAGAACCTCCTTTTTGATATGCTCAATTTTTTCGAAAATCGGCGCGTAAATGATTGAAATTTCGAAAGAATTGAGGGATACGCACCTATTCTAGAGGGGGAAAGAGCAAAATTCTATATACAAAACGAATAGATTGTAATAATAATAGATACAATATTAAAAATGTTAATGAATTATCGGGAAAATTGGAACAAAAAACTCAAAACGTGAAAGAAATCGAAACAAACGAAGGGGAAAACTCTTGTGAATCGTGCACAAACAGAAAATACATTAAAAAAATAGAAATAAATAGGACATTTCTGAAAATTAGTCTTGAAAACAAAAAAATCAATCAATCAATTTCTTCAAAAATAAGACAAATATCAAAAAAGAGTGTGAATGCTCTAAAAAGGAGAAAATGGGGAAAAGAGAAAGGGAAGGCGTTTTAAAAAGCGCCTTCCCTTTCTCTGTCAACAAAACAAGGAGAATGGAAAATCTGTTTATGAAAGAATACAGGCTAGCTCTCCAGCTCGTAGGAGACGGTCGGATGTACTTTTCCGGACTTAAACCACACGAGCGAGTAGATGATGCCGACCGCCATAATGGCTACGTTGAAGCCGATGGTTTTCCAGTCGGAGTTGGTGATTTGACCAAAGACATTGAAGCAGGCGCCGATGAAGCAGACCCACATGACCACGTTGAAGACGGGTCTGGGCATCCGGAAGATGGATTTCTCCCACTGCTCGGGGAACATGTCGGGAATCTTTCTCATGTTGAAGATAAAGATGGCGGTCTGAACATAGGAGCCAAGCAGGGTCATGTCGGTGACAGCCGAGATGTCGACGCCCAGGAAGAGGGGCGCCATGGTGATAATGTAGTAAATGAAGAGGTATTTGTAAGCAGTTTTGTGCTTGGGATGCAGAGTGCCAAGGCTCTTGGGCAGCCAGCCGTCGTGCGAAAGCATGACGAGCGGGATGGGCACCGAGCCAATCAGGCCGTTAAGGGTGGTGGCGGCTGCACACAGCGCGCCGCCGGCCATGAAGAAGAAGTATTCAGGCCTTGTCAGGAAGTGGTCGGCGATGACGCCCAGCGTCTGATCGGCCACCTGATCAATCGGCAGGATACCAGAGGCGACAATCCCCATGAGGGCGAAGAGAATGGCAATGGAGAAGGTTGAAATAGCGCCGGCCAGAGGGATGTCGCGCTGCGGATTTTTGGACTGCGCCGAGTAGGGCATGAGGGAGGTCGCGCCCATCAGCGAGTAGGTCAGGAGCGTCGAGGTGGCGAAGAGACCGCCCCAGCCATTGGTCATCCAGCCCTCGCCGCCGAAGAAGTTGGCCCAATCGACCTTGGGCAGGCCACGGACCGTGAACCAAATCAGCGCCAAAAGCAGCGTGATGGACATAATATTCTGCGCTTTTGACATAAAGTCGACGCCAAAGAAGTTGAGTGCATAGAAGAAGGTGATCATGATTGCGGCAACCAGCGTTTCATTGCCGCCTCCCACCATTTCGCAGAAGTAAAGGGCAAAGGTCTGGGCGTAGAGGTTGAGGCCCATCTGCCCCAGAAAGTAGATGGCCAGGTAAAAGCCGCCCCACCTTTCCCCGAGGAAGAGGTTGCACTGTGTGTAACCGCCGCCGATCAGACGGATGCAGGAGCACATCAGGAAGGTCGGAATGGCGGTACAGACCACCCAGACGGCAGCGCCGATATACGCCAGGCAGACGGAGCGCCCGGTCTGGGCAATGCCGCGCCCAGTAAAGACCAGGACGCCGGATCCGATGATAACGCCGACCGAAATAAAAAACAAATCCCAAAAGCCCAGCGTTCGTTCATAATCTGGCATGCGTTCATCGATGTTCGCGTTGGTATTGACGGTTGTTTCGTTCGACATATGGGAATCCCCCTTTCGTTTTTACTTAATTTATTCTGAATTTTTGATGTGAACAAGGATTATTCAGAAATAATTAAGATTTTATCCATATATTACGAGCCCATAAGCCTAAAATCCACTAACAAATAACAATATATGTAATAATTATAGATATAAAATTAAAAATGTTAAAAACACGAGAGGTAAAAACAGGACAAAATTTAAAAAATATAGAAAAGCCCCAACAAAACTCGCGTATTTTCTTTGGGCAATATGGAAAAAGAGCATACCAATCAAGTAATATGCTAAATAGGAAAATATTTTGTTTAGAATTGCGATCTGCACCATGGAATCAAGAGGTGTGGGCAACAAGGAACCGTGGGAAAGGGTGTCGCGGGGAAATCCGAAGAAAAATGCCCGAGAAAATCGGCAGGGGAGCGCCTTGAGAGACGCCTCCTTGCCGTATCATGGGGAAATCAATAATGTAGGAGCACATGGGAAGGTTGGTTTGCCGTGCAGACCACCCACACGGCGGCAAGATAGGCGGCGCAGGGCGCGCAGAAAGTATCCCAATCCAGGGATAAGGTTGAAAATATAAATTGACAAAACACATCAAAAATACTTAACAAGAATAAAAGAAGCGGATTGTGCAAAACGATGCTCTCCAGATCCGGAAAGAAGAAAGCACCAAAGAGTTTGGAAAGGTTTGATACATGGCCCTCTTTGCAGAGCTTTTTGAAATTGTACTGGCCGGATAATGGCCGAAATGGGTTTGGAGAAAAGCAGACGTGTGACTTGTGCAATATTAACAAAGAAAAAAAGCGCGCCAAGGAGAAAATGGGAAAAAGGGCCTTTCAGAAGAAAGAAACAGGGAAAATTGGAGGATTTTGGGGAAAAGGGCAGAGCGTTTGCATTGATTTTTTGCAGAAGCCCTATATATTAAATAGGAAAAATACTCGACAAGCGCAAAGAAGTATGCTACAATAATGCACAACTCAATTTGCACCTGATTTGCACTTAAAAAAGAAAACAGGGAAAGGCATGCTGGAAAAAGGGATGAAAGACCAAAAATCGGCGCATCAGGGCTTTTGGCAAAAAGCATGCCGCCCTGCCGATTGGTGACAAGGGCCGGAAGAAAATCAGGAGGGCCTGGAGGTAACGGGCCGGCTCTGGAATACATAGGAATAGGGGCTGTATATGAAACGATCAAATCGAACAAAGCAAGATCTGGCGTCTTCGCTCAAATTGTTGATGCGCACTTCCTGCCTGTCCGATATTTCCGTGCAGGATATTGTAGACAGCAGCGGAATCAGCCGACATACCTTTTATTATCATTTTATCGACAAGCAGGATTTGGTGCAGTGGGTTTTCCGTTCCGAAGTAGTGGAGCCCATCGAGAAGGAGACGGAGCACTATTTTGAAAAGCTGATTGGCGTCATGGAGCGCATGCAGAAAGAGCCGGCTTTTTATGCAAGGGCTCTGGAAGTGAGCGGACAAAACAGTTTTTCCGAATATTTTTTTGACACCTTGCTGCACATGGCAGAATCCAGTTTGAGGGAGTTTGCCCAAAGCCGCAGCCGGGAGTTTCCGGAGGAGCGGGGCGTTTTTGCCGCGCGTTTTGTGACATATGCCGTGGTCGGCATTATCAAGGAATGGGTAAAATCAGGCATGAAAGAGGAGCCTCAGCAGGTGATGGGAATGTTGCTGGGGGTCTCGGAAGGCCTGGCCGGGCTGGTGTTTGAGCAGCCTCCTGAAGACTAACATTGGATTTTCAAAACTAAAAATCAATAAATACAGGAGCAAAATCCCCGAGAAATCGGATACATTGAAAGTAGCTCCAGGGGAAAGCCCGGTTGGGAAAGGCCCGAGGCTCTGCCTGCAGAATGGGATTTCCTCTTTGCGGTGCGGATGATGGCAGCCGGGCCTTGACGTGCCAACCGACCGGGGAAGACCCTTGACGGTGTGTTCATTTTTGGGCGGGTACGCAGCATAGAACGTCGCTCAAAAGGTCAAAAATTGTCCATAAACGATTTTTTCAAAAAATGAATCACCCGTATCAAAGAAGAAAAAGATTTGTCACAGGGTGATTTTGAGCGTTTTACAGCATGACCGTTCTCAGGGGCAATCGTGTTGCTTATAGGGTTCCGGCATGGAAAAAGAATAAGAGGGAGGGGCGTCCGGCTTTTGCCGAATGCCTCTCCCGTTTTGTTTTTGTCTGACCGTATCAGACCAAGTATTTTAATTGAGAAGATGCCAAGACGCCCTGGGCTGACACCCCGTATTTAAAGAAGTTTTAATCGTCAAGCCAGACGGTAATGGAGGCGTTGACAATGGTAATGGTGTCGCCCTCACCCAGGCCCGGGGCGTGCATTCCGCGCACCGTCATGCCGCCGTCCACGACCTCGGCCGAGATGTTGCGGTAGGGGGGCAGCGACTTGAGGGCCTCCTGCACGTCGAGGCGCTCCTTAAAGGGGGTGGCGATTTTGACCTCAAGCGTCAGGGTGTTGACGGCATCTTTTACGCCGGCGACCTCGGACAGACCTGTCAGACAGCAGTGGGAAATGGCGTCGCGCAAGGCCTTTTGCGCGGCCTTGGTCACGTTGCCGCCGTGCAGGTCGACGCCGGTTCCAAACTCAACCAGAAAGCGTTTTTTCATGACAATCCAACTCCTTTAAAGTTCATTGTTGCATCACATTGGCAAAGATGGGCAGGCGGCGCAAAAAGGGTGTGCCCAAAGAGGGAGGAGGCTGCAGGCCGATCCGCCCGGAAAAGGCGGGCGTTTTGCCGGGGTGCCGGCGCGGCAAGAAAGAGGCTCCGATGCCGTTTTGGGCCCGTTACAGGGACGCGGGGGCCTGGCCGCCGCCGTCCTGCGGCGCGTCTTGTGCCTGCGGCGGGGGCGCCGTCCGGCCCTGCGGGTTTTCGCCGGGGGGTTGCGCATGCGGGGAGGAGCATTCTGTGTCGAGGGGCAGGGTGCACCAGAACTCCACGCCGTCCGGCGTGTTGCGTACGCCGTACTGGCACTTGTGGGCCTCCAGCACGGCCTTGGCGATGGACAGCCCGATGCCGGTGCCGCCAAAGGCACGGGTTCTGGCCTGGTCGAGCTTGTAAAAGCTCTGCCAGATTTTTGGAATCTCCTGCTCGGGGATGTGGCTGCCCTCATTATACACCGTCAAGAGCTCCTTGTCAGCCTGTTTTTCGCCGAAGACGGCAATGCGGCCCCCTTCGGGTGTGTGGTCGATGGCGTTGGAGAGGTAATTGGTCAGCACCTGCGAAATCATGTCGCGGTCGGCAAGCAGCGTGGCACCCGTCGGCCGGCAGTCAATCTTCAGATTGCGCTCGCAAGCGGCGGCCTGCAGCCGGATCAGAAGGTCGTCGAGCATTTCGTCGAGCGAAAAGCTCTCGGGCTGGGGGGCCGTGGTACCGGCCTCAATGCGCGAGACCGACAGCAGCTCGCTGACCATGCGCGTCATATGGCGGGTTTCGTCTTCGATGACAGAGCAGTAAAAATCGCGGCTCTCGGCGTCGGAGCTCAGGTTGAGGCGCAGGCCCTCGGCGTAGCCCTGGATGAGCGCAAGCGGCGTTTTGAGCTCGTGGGAGACATTCACAAGCAGGTTGCGGCGCATCTCGTCAAGACGGCGGGCCTTGTCAATTTCCTCTTCAAGCTGCAGGTTGGTTTCGCGCAGCGCCGAAATGGTTTTTTCCAGGTGTCCCGACAGGCGGTTGATGCTGATGCCAAGCTCGCCGATTTCGTCCTCCACCGGGCCGCAGTAGCGGCTGGAAAAGTCCAGGTCGGCCATGTGTTCGGCCACGTCCTTGATTTCGAGCACAGGGCGTGTAAAACGCCGGGAGAGGAAGTAGGCCACCACGAGCGAAAGGGCCAGGCAGAAGGCGCCGACAGCCAGCAAAAAGACGCTGGTGAATTCCCCCGAGCTGCTGATGACGGGCGAGGGCATCTGCAGCAGCAGCATGTCGCCCGATTCGTGCACGCCCAGCAGGCCGATGAACTGAACGCCCACCGAGCTTTCCCCGGCCGAAAAGAGCACGGTGTTTTTGCTGTTGTCGCGCTCGGTGATGGTGAAATAGACGTCGTCGCCGAAGGCGCGCGGCAGCTGGTCGATGAGCTGGAAGATAGTCACGGAGCCGCCGCCGAAAAACTGGGTGAGCTGCCTTTGCGTGCGCAGCAGGGAGTTGTATTTGATGTAACCGTCGCGGTTGGTGATGAGCATGCGGATGCTGTATTGCAGCTCGGTATCCTGCAGGGCGGCAAGGCCGGCCGAAACGTCGCCGTGATAGCTGCTTTGCAGCGAGGAAAAGGCGTCGTAGAGCTGCTGCTGCCGGCGGTAGACGACGTAGTCGTCGTAGTAGGTGTTGTAAATGGCGCCAAAGAGCAGCAAAAAAAGCACCGATATCAGGCAGATGGTGACAAACAGCCTGGTGCGGATACTGCGCTTCATGAAGAGCATCCCTTTCCTGCGGGGCATGCCGCGGCGGCGCGGGGCATGCTGTGTCCCAAAATAATCCGAGCCCCTCTTGGGGAGAGGGCCCGTGCGTCAGGCATTGTCATCCTGCCCGTCGAGCTCAAAGCGGTAGCCGTAGCTGCGCACGGTGTGGATGATGCGGCCCCAGTCGCCCAGCTTGGCGCGGACTTTTTTGATGTGGGTGTCCACCGTGCGCAGGTCGCCAAAGTAGTCGTAGCCCCACACGGCGTTGAGGATCTGGTCGCGCGACACGGCAATGTTCTGGTTGGCGGCCAGGTATACCAGCAGCTCATACTCCTTGGGGGAGAGGTCCAGCCGCTTTCCGTTGAGCGTGACGATGCGCCCCACGTCGTCAATGGTCAGGGCGCCGTAGGTTTTGGGAAGCGTCGAGCCCACCTCGGCCGACTTGCGCAGCAGCGATTTGATGCGCGCCGTGAGCACAATGGGGGAGAAGGGCTTGCCCACATAGTCGTCCGCCCCCAGCTCCAGGCCGAAAATTTCGTCGGCCTCCTCGGTGCGCGCCGTCAGCATGATAACGGGGAGGCTCGGGTGCTTCGACTTGATGTGACGCAGCACGCTCCAGCCGTCCTGCACCGGCATCATGACGTCAAGCACCACGAGGGAAATTTCATCGCCCTTTTCATCCACAATGTCAACGGCCTGCCCGCCGTCCTTTGCCTCCAGTACGGCATAGCCCTCCCGCTTGAGAAAATCGCCCACCAAACGACGCATCTTGTCCTCATCGTCGGCAATCAGGATCTGGATGGTGCTGCTCATTCCAATCACCTCGAAAATCAAAAGTAAGGGAAATTAAAAATTTCCCGCAGCTTCACTATACCGACGTTTTGTGGACATATCGTGAACGAAAGTGCGTTATTTGTGACTTTTTTGAAAATTCTCGTCGCAACAAGAAAGCCAGCGCGCGGCCTGGGAAAGCAGGGCCTGCCGGTCGTTTTCCAGACGTCCGTCGATGATCTCGTCGAGCAGGCGGTTGAGCAAAAGGCCGATTTGGGGGCCCCGAGGCACGCCAAGGGCCGCCAGGTCGTCTCCCGAGACGCAAAGCTGGCGCGTGGTGAAGCAAAGCCCCTCGTCAAGGACACGGGATACCAGCGCCTCTACCTGGGCGATACGGGCGAATTTTGACGGCCTGGTGGCGGGCGCCTGCCCGGCGGCGTCGGCGCGCTGCAGCAGGAAGAGCTGGCGCAGCACCGGCAGCTCGGTGCGCCGCATGAGGCGGCGCACGGCGGGCAGCTCGGGGGTGGTGCGCTCGTCGTGCAGCTCGATCAGGCGCACGATGCGCCGCCGCAGTGCGCCGTCGCAGCGCAGGCGCCGCAGGATGGCGTCGGCCATGCGGGCGCCCTTTGCAGGGTGCCCGTAAAAGTGGCTGATGCCGGCGGCGTCCACGCTGGCGCAGGAGGGCTTTGCCACGTCGTGCAGCAGCGCGGCGAGGCGCAGGGGGACAAGCGGTGGCACGGCGTCCACGACGGCCAGCGTGTGGCGCCACACGTCGAGGTAGTGGTGGGGGTTGTGCTGGGGGAAATCCACCTGATCGGCAAGCTCGGGAAGCAAAACGAAGAGCAGGTCGGCATACGGCTCCAGAACGGCGGAGGGGTCTGGGGCGCACAGCAGCCCCGTCAGCTCGGGCAACAGACGTTCGGGGGCCACCTGCAAAAGGGACTGACGATGCCGGTGCAGCGCGCTTTCGGTGCAGGGCTCCGGCGTCAGGTGATACAGGGCGGCAAAGCGCAGGCCGCGCAGGAGGCGCAGGGCATCCTCCCCAAAGCGCGTGTCGGGGTCGCCCACGCAGCGCAGCACCCCGTTTTTCAAATCGTCCCAGCCGTGGAAGGGGTCGCACAGGCCCTCGCGCGGATGATAGGCCATGGCGTTGACGGTAAAGTCGCGCCGGGCGAGGTCCTGCCCGAGGGAGCGCACGAAGGTGACGCGGTCGGGATGCCGGGAGTCGGTATATCCCGATTCGGTGCGGAAAGTGGTGATTTCATAAAGCGACCCCTCCCACGGCACCGTTACGGTGCCGTGGGCAAGCCCGGTGGGGATGGGGCGGCAGTCGGCAAACAGGGAGAGCACCTGCTGCGGCAGGGCGTCGGTGCATAGGTCCCAGTCCTTGGGCGTGCGCGACAGTAGGCTGTCGCGCACGCAGCCGCCCACGGCATAGGCCGAGTGCCCGGACGATTCCAGCCGGGCGATGATTTGCCGCACCGCGGCGGGAAGCAAAATGGGCGGCATGCCGCTCCCTCCTTTCAAAAACAGCGTTTTACAGGAATATGCGGGGTCTCCCGGAGTCGGGCAAGGGGGCTCCGGGAGACGGCGGGACAAAGGGGTTTTGTTTGTGTTGTGCGCCGGAAGGCGGGAAAAAGGTCAGCAATCCTGCCGGCGCAGCAGGGCCTCGTCCATCCCGGCGGCGCGCACGGCCTGAAGCAGTGCCTCGCCCACCAGGTCCAGCGTGTCGGCCACCGGGATGCCGCAGGAACGGATGGCCTCGATTTTGCTCTTTGCGTCGCCCTGCCCGCCCGAGATGATGGCGCCGGCATGGCCCATGCGCCGTCCGGGCGGGGCGCAGCGCCCGGCAATGAAGGCGGCAAGAGGCTTTGTCATGCAGTCGCGCGCATAGCGGGCGGCCTGCTCCTCCCCCTGCCCGCCGATTTCGCCAATCAGCAGCACGGCAAGCGTCTGCTCGTCTTTTTCAAAGGCCTCCAAAACCTCGAGGAAGCCGGTGCCCCGGATGGGGTCGCCGCCGATGCCCACGGCGGTCGACTGCCCGATGCCAAGGGCGGTCAGCTGGTCGACGGCCTCATAGGTCAGTGTCCCCGAGCGGGAGACAACGCCGACCCGCCCCGGCTTGCAGATGTCGCCCGGCAGGATGCCGAGCTTTGTCTCTCCCGGCGTGATGATGCCGGGACAGTTGGGGCCGATGAGCCGGGTTTTGCCCCCCTGGAGAAAGCGGCGGACCCTGAGCATCTCCAAGATGGGGATGCCCTCGGTGATGCAGACCACCGTGTCAAGCCCCGCCTGTGCCGCCTCCAGAATGGAGTCGGCCGCATGGGCCGGCGGGACATAGATGACGCTGGCATTGGCGCCGGTGGCCCGCACGGCCTGCTCCACCGTGTCGAAAACCGGCAGGCCCAGCACAGCCTGCCCCCCTTTTCCGGGGGTGACGCCGCCCACCACCCGTGTGCCGTATTCCAGCATTTTTTCGGTGTGGAAGAGTCCCTGACTGCCCGTGATGCCCTGCACGAGAACCCGGGTGTCGCGGTTGACGAAAATACTCATGCCTGCACGCCTCCTTTCGCCAGTGAAACGGCCAGATGCGCCGATTTGGCAAGGTCGGGCTCGTAGGTGATGGCAAGGCCCGACTGCGCAAGGATTTCGGCACCGCGCTCCCAGTTTGTGCCCCGCAGGCGCACCACGAGGGGCACCGGGAGGCTGACCTCCTTTGCCGCCTGTACGATGCCCTCGGCCAGCACGTCGCAGCGCATGATGCCGCCGAAAATGTTGACAAAGATGCAGCGCACGTTTTTGTCCGCCAGGAGGAGACGGAATGCCGCCGCCACCTTTTCGGCCGAGGCGCCGCCGCCCACGTCGAGGAAGTTGGCGGGCTGCCCGCCGAAGGCCTCGATGATGTCCATGGTGGCCATGGCGAGCCCGGCGCCGTTGACCATGCAGCCGATGCTGCCCTCGAGGGGGATGTAGCTGAGCTTGTGCTGCGCCGCCTCCACCTCTCGCGCGTCTTCCTCCTGCGGGTCGCGCAGCGCGGCGATGTCTTTGTGGCGGAAGAGGGCGTTGTCGTCAAAATTCATTTTGACGTCGAGCGCCAGCAGACGGCCTTCCTGTGTGCGGACGAGGGGGTTGAGTTCGATGAGCGAGCAGTCCTTGTCCCAAAACAGACGGTAAAGCCCCCGGACGACGGCCGCAAAATCCCTGGCGGCTTCTCCTTCCAGGCCCAGCCCTGCGGCCAGGTTGGTGATGTGGTAGCCGCGCAGCCCGGCCACGGCGTCCACCTGCTGGCGAAGGATTTTGTCGGGGTTGTTTTTTGCCACCTCTTCGATTTCGGTGCCGCCCTGCGTTGAGGCCATGAGAAGGGTGCAGCCGGTTTCGTTGTCGGTCAGGATGGAGAGATAGTATTCGTGTGCGATGGAGAGGGCGGGAGCCACCAGCACGCGGTGAACGACCTTGCCGGAGGGTCCCGTCTGCGGGGTGACAAGCGTTTTGCCGAGAATTTCCCCTGCCGCCTGCTCCACGCCCGAAAGCCCCTCTGCCAGCTTGACGCCGCCCGCCTTGCCGCGTCCGCCGGCGTGGATTTGCGCCTTGACGACGAAGCGTTCGCCGCCCAGCTCCCGTGCGGCCTGCACGGCCTGCTCCACCGTGAAAGCCACCTGTCCGCCGGCGTTGGGCACGCCGGCCTCCTGCAGCAGCGCAAGTG
The DNA here is from genome assembly GCA_944376235.1 of uncultured Clostridia bacterium. Lineage (GTDB taxonomy): Bacteria > Bacillota > Clostridia > Oscillospirales > Feifaniaceae > Galloscillospira. The sequence continues at coordinate 11,159 of CALWCA010000016.1, forward strand.
CCTGATGTTCGTGAATCTTCAAAAGGCTCACCTCCTTAGATGGAATTAGTATAGCACGAAGCAGTGAAAAAGGCCATGCGTAACGGAAAAAGAAAATGCCGCCCCGCCGGGGAAAGCCCTTTTGCTTTCCCCGGGCGGGGCGGCAGCCTGGTTTTTTGGGAAAGGGCGTCAAGCCCCTTTTTGTCCCAAGGCTCAGGCAAGCCCCAGCAGGCGCGCACAGGCGGCCACCGCCATGCACAGGATGACGCCGCACGCCGTCGGCAGCAGGGCGGCAAGCGCCGTCCAGCCCCAGGAGCGGGTCTCCTTAAAAATAGTCAGGCAGGTCGTCGAGCAGGGGAAGTGCAGCAGGGAGAAGAGCATGGTGCAAAGCGCGGTGAGGGCGGTCCAGCCGTTGGCGGCCAGGATGCCCCGCAGCTCAAGCAGCGAGCCCGTGTCTTGCAGCGTCCCCGTGCCAAGGTAAATCATGAGGGCGATGGGCAGCACAATCTCGTTGGCAGGGAAGCCCAGCAAAAAGGCAAGCAAAATCACGCCGTCAAGCCCCATGAACCTGCCCAGGGGGTCGAGAAAGGAGGAGATGCTCTGCAGCAGCGTCCCGTCGCCGGCGTGGGCCAAAATCCACAGCAGCAGGCCGGCGGGCGCCGCCACCATGGCGGCGCGCCCCAGCACGAAGAGCGTGCGGTCGAGCAGCGAGCGCAGCAGTACGCGGCCCACCTGCGGCTTTCGGTAGGGTGGGAGCTCCAGGGCAAAGGAGGAGGGCACGCCCTTGAGCAGCGTTTTGGAGAGCAGGCGCGAGCACAGCAGCGTCAGCGCCACGCCCAGGACAAGAATGCCCAGCAGAAGGGCCGCCGCCCGAAGGCTTTGGGCAAAGCCGCCCGTGACAAAGAACATGGAAATCATGGCAATCAGGGTGGGAAAGCGCCCGTTGCAGGGCACAAAGTTGTTGGTCAAAATGGCCACGAGACGCTCGCGGGGGCTGTCGATGATGCGGCAGCCGGTCACGCCGACGGCGTTGCAGCCAAAGCCCATGCACATGGTCAGCGCCTGTTTTCCGCAGGCACAGCTTTTTTTGAAGCAGCTGTCGAGATTGAAGGCCACGCGCGGCAGATAGCCGAAGTCCTCAAGCAGGGTAAACAGGGGAAAAAAGATGGCCATGGGCGGCAGCATGACGGCGATGACCCACGAGAGCACGCGGTAGACGCCGTCCATCAGGGCGCTGCGCAGCATTTCAGGGGTGCCGGCAGATAGGAGAAGGCCGTTGAGTGACTCCCCTAGGGAGGACAGGGCTGTCGACAGAAGGGAGGAGGGAATGTTGGCCGCCCAGATGGTCAGCCACAAAATAAAGCCAAGCAGCCCAAGCATCACGGGAATGCCGGTCAGCTTTGAAGTAAGAATGGCATCGAGCTTGCTGTCAAAGGCCGAAGGGTCGCCACGGCTGTAAGTCAGCAGGCCGCTGCACAGCGATTTTGCCTGCGCGACGACCGACTGTACGACGGCGTCGTGCAGGGTGATTTCGTCAAACCCCTGGCTGAAAAGGCCTTCGCGCTGGGCGGAGAGCGAGTGCTGCAGCTCCTGCCCAAACAGGCCGCGCCGCTCGAGCTCTTCCTGCAGCAGGCTGTCGCCCATGAGAAGCCGCAGCGCTGCCCAGCGCGGCGAAATGTCCTGCTCCCGCAGCGCGTCGGAGGGCAGCGCCAGTTGCGAAATGGCCTGTTCAAGCGCGTCGGGGTAGGGGATACAGCGGATACGGGGCGGCTCGTCCCGACAAACCCGTTCTACGGCGTCAAGCAGCTCGGACAGGCCCTCCCCACTGCGCGCGGAAGTGGCAATCACCGGCAGCCCCAGCCGGCTCGACAGCAGCACAAGGTCGGGAACGACCCCCTTTTTGCGCGCCTCGTCCATCAGGTTGACGCATATCACAATGCGCGAGGTGATTTCGGCCGTCTGCAGCACAAGGTTGAGGTTTCGTTCCAGGCAGCCCGCGTCGCACACCACCACCACGGCGTCGGGATGGGAGAGGCACAGAAAATCGCGCGCCACCTCTTCCTCCGATGAATGCGCCAGAAGAGAGTAGGTGCCAGGCAGGTCGACAAGGCGGTATTCGAATCCGTGATGCGTATAGGTTCCCTGGGCCAGGGAAACGGTTTTTCCGGGCCAGTTGCCGGTGTGCTGGTTGAGCCCGGTCAGAGAGTTGAAAACGGTGGATTTCCCCACGTTTGGATTGCCGGCCAGCGCCACGGTGCAGGAGCTTTTGGCTGAGCCGCCGTCAGCACAAAGAGGCTCAACCAAAACCCCCTCGGCATCCTCTTTGCGCAGGGCAATGGCGGCGCCGCATACAAAATAGGCTGTCGGATCCCCGCTCGGGCTGCGGCCGCGGCACTCCACCAGTGCTCCCGGGACAAGGCCGATATCCTGAAGCCGCCGCCGCATGGGGCCCTGCGTGGTCAGGGTTCTGACCAGCCCCTTCTGCTTGGGCCGCAGGCTGCAAAGCGGTACGGTCTCTTGACTGTGATTCATATTTGCAAACCCTCGTTTCTCAGGTTGTGTGAGGGCGGGACGCACCCCCTACTTCCATCATATCAAAGCCTTGTCAAAAGGTGTGTTGCCCGTTATAATAAAAACGCATGTGTCAAAGCTGCCTTTTGGAGGGGTATGGTTACAATGGGAAAGACAACGCAAAAACGCATGGTAGCCGTTCTTGCCGCAGTGGCGGTTGTGCTTATGGCGGCAGCGGGGGTTTTGATTTACCGGAGCAGGTCTCCCTGGCCCGATACAGACAAGGGGGACTGCCGTTTTTTTGTGGACGGGCAGTGGCTTGAACAGGGGGAGCGTCCCGACAGGCTGGACAACAGCGCCACCGACTACAAATGTGTGGTGGACATGGAGCAGGGTGTGACGCTTTACAACTATCCTGCGGGATACCGTGTCTGGCTGCCGGAGGGCTTAGAGTGGGATTTTACCCACTCCAACAGAGTTGCCAAGGCCGACGGGGCAGACTTTTCCGTGACCATCTCGGGCGAGTGGTCGCCCTATGAGGATGTGGACGGCTATCTGCAGTTTTATCAGAACCGTTTTTACGAAAGCGAGTATTTTCGCGAGAGCAACGGGCTGACGCTGCTGCAGGACGAAACGGTGGAGACGGCGGGCATGGAAACGCGCCTGCTGACGCTCTCCTTCGGGGAGGACAGCGCCCTGCCCTACCGGGTCTACACCTTTGCCTACCAGAAGCAGGGCCGAAACTATATGCGCTATCTATTCCGGGGAGAGAGCTTTGACGAGAGCTATCAGAAGGACTTTATGAAGGTGCTCAATTCCTTTGAGAGGATCGAAGCGGTGGGCGAGGCCAAGAGCTATCTGAAGCCGACGCCCAAGGCCAACCCCAACTGGGACGAGCAGACGGCGGCGCTGTGGCAGCGTTACCGCGAGCAGGACACGCTCGACTGGGGCATTTTTGTGGCAGATGTCTTTGGAGAGGGCATTCGCGAGACCATCCCTGCCATGGAGGAGAAAATCGGCATGCCCTTTGAGGTGGTGCTCATGTATCTGCAGCTTGGCCTGCCGCTTGACACGGAGGGCCTGGAGCTTGCCAAGCAGAGCGGAAAGGTCATTGAGCTGACGCTGCAGGTGTCTGCCAACAACAATTCCGATGTCTACGGCTACACGCCGATGTTTGACCTGCTGGCCGGGAAGTTTGACGAGGATCTGCGCACGTTAGCGCAGCAGCTCAACTATTTTGAGCATCCGATCCTGTTTCGGCTCAACAACGAGATGAATTCGGACTGGACGTCGTATTCGGGCATCGTCACCATGAGCGACCCCGAGATTTACATTGCCGTCTGGCGGTATATTTACGATGTCTTTGAGCAAAACGGGGTGGACAACCTCATCTGGGTCTTCAACCCCAATGACCGCAACTATCCCCCCTCCGAATGGAACGACTTTACCCGCTACTGGCCGGGCGATGACTATGTCCAGATGATCGGCCTGACCGGCTACAACACCGGCGACTATTATGCCGACCTGACCGGGGAGACCTGGCGTGAATTCAAGGATATCTACGAGGACGTGGAGCAAAAATACGGGCCCTATTTTGGAGACTACCCTTGGATGATCACGGAGTTTGGCTCCTCCTCTTACGGCGGAGACAAGGTGGCATGGATTGAAAATATGTTTGACTGCATTGACGACTTTGACAATCTCAAGGTGGCGGTGTGGTGGAGCTATGCTGACTTTGATACGCGCGAGGGCAAGGAGGGTATTGCCGCAAGGCCCTATTTCCTGGACGAGACGCCCGAGACGCTTGAAGCCTTTGCAAAGGGGAGAAAAGAGCAAAGGGAGCGGGAGCAGCAGCAGTAGTAAAAAAGGCTCCGTTTGGCAGGCGCCACACCGGGAGGGGATGGAGACGGTACCGTCCGCCCCTCTGCGGCCTTTGGGAAAGCACAGTCTTAAAGCAAAAGCAAAGAGAAAAGCCGCGCAGGGCATGGAGATTTTCCGCAGAGCCTGCGCGGCTTTTCTTGTGTTTTTTCTGAAAAGGAATTGAAGGATGCCTGGGGGGAAGGCCTGCCGGAGTACGCTTGCCCGGTGCGGGCGAAATGCGCCGCTCAGTCGAGCGGACGCAAGGGCTTGCATACAAAAAAGTCAAGCCTTGTCTCAAGCAGGCGGTTGGTGTGGGCGGGGCGCAGCACCAGCGCCGTATCGGCGCCGTTTCCGGTGCCGCCGACGGCGATGATCTGACGTCCCGGCACGATGATGCCGGCATCTGCGGCAATGGCCGAGGCCTCGACGCATACCTTGGTGCCCTGGCCGAACAGGCGCAGGGTGTGTGCCACGATTTCTACGGGATAGGTGCCGCCGAAGGTATTGCTCAGGCTGCGCTCGGCGCCGCTCAGAGGATGCGCCGCCGTACACACCGGGATGCCAAGCTGCTCGTAGCGCCGGCGCTTATCCTGCGGCATCTCGTTTTGTCCGTCTTCCAGAAATCCATAGGCGTGCGACACAATCACGGGCCGAAGCCCCGTCAGCTCCTGCTCGAGCAAAAGATCGGCCACGACGCCCGTGGTGGAGGCGACAAGGACGACCTCAATGCCAAGCTCGCGGGCGGCGCCGACGGCCAGCTCCACGGTGCGGCGGGAGTTTTGAGGCCCGGGAGCTTCAAAAACGGTGGTGGAAATGGTCATGGGGTTTTCTCCTTTGCAGTTTGGTGAAATATGGGTTGCGCAGTGGGCGCCGCCGACCTTTTGCCGGCAGCCCTTTTGGGGAGGGGCCTATGGAGAAAGCGTCCCCGTCCTCTTGCATGGGGCGTCCCACAGGTCAGGAGGCCGCCGGGGCCCACAGCAGCCGGTTTTGAGAGAAGGAGGCTGTCATGCGGCCGGTATCGAGCAGGTAGGCAAGATAGGAGCGCAGGGTGGAGCCCACCAGGACATATTGATTGAAGTCCATCTCAAGCCCGTAGTGGGTAAACAGCAGGCAAAGCAGCTCTTCAAAGGTGGCTGGTTCCCCGTGGGAAAGCGTGGGGATAAGGCTCAGCAGCTCTTCGATTTTCTGCCGGTTTTGGGCCGCGAGCGGAACAATGTCGGTCACGGGCTCGGCGTGAGAGGGCACAAAGAGGACGGCCTCCATGGCGCACAGGCTGTCGAGCGAGTTCAAATAGGCCTCGACGTCGTAGACAAAAGAGACGTGATACTTTTCAAGCGTTGCACCGCCCACCAGGGCGTCTGCGGCGAAGACCACGCCGTCGTCGGTGCGAAAACCCACCATGTCAAAGAAATGGCCGGGCAGGGGAAAGCTTGAAAGGCCCTGCGGCAGGACGTCGGGCGTGAGAGGCAGCGCCTCGCTGGGCTGTGCCATGAGAAACTTGTTTCACAGCGCCTTGGGCGGGTAGCCTCCGTAGAGAAAGGAGGGCTCCAGGATGGGCCGGCGGGTGAAGGCCGCCTCAAGGCCTGCCGCATAGACGGGGCAGCCGGTGCGTGCGGCGAGCAGGTTGTTGCCCCCGACGTGGTCGGCGTTGGAGTGGGTGTTGTAAACGGCGCGCAGACGCCAGCCCTGCTCCTCAAAGCGGCGCAGCGCCTTTTTACCGGCCTCCTTGTCGTTGCCGCTGTCAATCAGGATCGCCTCGTCCGGGGCCGTGCGGTAAACGCCCATTTTGGCGGGGCAGTCGATATAAAAGGTGTTGTCGCCCACCTGGTGCAGCTCATACATCGCAAATTCCTCCTTTTGTCAATCGGTTGATTCCAAAATAAAACGCCAGGGACGCTGCCGGTCTTCCGGGGAGGCATAGCCGATGCCCACCCGGGGCGCCGTCTTCACGCGGCAGCGCATGCCGTCGTCCTCCAGCCACAGCTCGGACGAGCGCGCCGCATCCTGCCCGTTGAGGGCGCCTGTCACCTGCAGGGCCTTGGTGAGACGGCCAGGGCCCTGCGCCGTGAGACAGGCGCGCACCAAAACGGCCTGCGGCTGCCCCTCCCGTCCGGTGACAAGGTTGAGCATCCAGTGAATGCCGTAGCACAGATAGACGTAAAGCGTGCCGGGAGGGCCGTAGAGGGTCTCGGTGCGCCGGGTGCGGCCCCGATGCGCATGACAGGCGGTGTCCTGCTCTCCGCGATAGGCCTCGGTTTCGGTGATGCGCAGGCGAAGGATGCCGTGTTCTGTTCGATGGACAACCAGCTTGCCCAGCAAATCGGGCGCGACTTCCAGCACGTCGCGGGCAAAAAAGTCCCGCTCGAGCCGCAAAAGCTCCTCCATGGGCAGCCCCCCTTCTTTTGCAAAAAATTCCAGATTGCTGTGCCGCAAAGGCATGGCGCGGCTTTTTATAATACCTCATCATACAAAAAAGAAAAAGACTTGTCAAACCTGCGGTATAAAGAAATCCAAAAGCGGTCAAACTGTTGTCACAAGGCAGATTCTCTTTTTTGGAGCTGCCGATTGGAAGGAGTGATTTGAAATGGCAAGACCCAAAAGGCTGAGCTTCCGGCACAAGAGCATTCCCATGACGGCACTGCTTTTGGCGGGAGCTTTTGCGGCGGGCAGCGCCACCTTTTTGGCCGTGCGTGATTCGGTGGTGCCCCAAACCCCCGATACGCAGCAGGAGTACAGACTGGAGACGCCCTCCCCCGCAGGCAGCAGCGTGACGGTGCCCGATACGCAGCAAGGAGAGCAGGAAGAGCAGCAGGAGCAGCAGGAGCAGCAGCCACAGGATTTGGTGGCGGTTGACCCCAGTACGCCGGCTTCGCAGCAGCCGGAAGCTGATCCCAGGGAGCAGACGGAAGAGGCCGTGTCGGCCTCGGCTTCCAACGACACCCAGGTTTCGAGGCTCTATGTCAAGCCGGTGGACGGGGAGATTGTCAAGCCCTGGTCGGACGGGGAGCTGGTCTACAGCGAGACGCTGGGCGACTATCGTGTGCACAACGGCATTGACATTGCCGCCTCGGTGGGCACCAAGGTGCGCGCCATGGCCGACGGCGTGATTGCCGACATCTACGATGACGACCTGCTGGGCCGCGTGGTGGAGATCACCCATGCCGACGGCACGGTGGGGCGCTACTGCAATCTGCAGCAGGCCGGCCTTTCTGGCATCACGGCGGGCGCCTCGGTCAAAATGGGCGACGTCATTGGCGGCGTGGGCGAGAGCGCGCTGGGCGAGAGCGCCGAGCAGCCGCACCTGCATCTGGAAGTGGAGCGTCAGGGGCAGCACATCGACCCGCAGCAGCTTTTCGAGTAAAAAAAGGGGCCTTTCGGACAGGTTGTCCGAAAGGCCCTTCTTTTTGCGCTTGTCTGTCAAGGGCAGGAGCTGCCGGCGCCTTTTTACCGGTTCAGGAAGTCCATGGCATATTGGGCATAAAAGGCGGCCGACATGGGCAGGGCGTCTTCATCAATCTGGAAGTTTCCGGCGTGATGGGGAACGTCGCTGCCCTTTTCGGGGTTGCCGATGCCCACAAAGGCGATGAGGGAATCGGGCACCTTTTCCATCATGAAGGAGTAGTCCTCTCCGCCCATCTGGAGCGGGAAGAGCGCCACGGCCTGCTCGCCGAACAGCTTTTTTGCGACGTCTGCCGCAAACTGAGAGGTGGCCTCCGGGTTGACGCAGGGCAGCGTGATGGCGCGCACGTCGACCGCCTCGGCCTCGCAGCGATAGGCCGCCGCCGTGTCGCGGATGACGCGCCACATGACGTCGGGCACCTGACGGAAGATGTCGGGATCAAAGCAGCGCACAGTTCCCTCAATGGTGGCCTCGCTGGCGATGACGTTCCAGCGCGTGCCGCTTTCGATCTTTCCGACCGTGATGACAAGCGGCGCAAGGGCGGTAAACTCCCTGCTGACCAGCGACTGCAGGTTGAGAACGATTGCGCTGGCCGCAAGGCCGGCATCGACCCCTTCGTGGGGCAGGGCGCCGTGGCCGGGCTTGCCGATGATTTTGTATTTGAAAATGTTGGCCGCCGCCATGCGGGGGCCGGCCTCCACCGAGATGGTGCCGCTTTTGACGCCGCTCCACAGGTGGATGCCCAGGGTGCCGTCCACGCCGTCAAGCAGGCCGGCTTCAATCATGGCAGGAGCGCCCACGGCAATTTCCTCGGCCGGCTGGAAAAGCAGCCGCACGACGCCCGAAAACTGGTCGCGGCACTCGCTGAGAATGCGTGCGGCGCCCAGCAGCGAGGCCGTATGCCCGTCGTGCCCGCAGGCGTGCATGAGTCCGTCGACCTTGGATTTATAGGGAATGTCGTTGATCTCCTGAACCGACAGAGCGTCCATGTCGGCGCGCAGGGCAACGGTTTTGCCATTTCCAGCGCCCGTACCTTCGATGTCGACCGCCACGCCGGTCTTGCAGACGATCTTTGGCGAAAGGCCCATGGCCTTGAGCTCCTCGGCCACGCGGCGGGAGGTGTTGTACTCTTCCCCGCTCGCCTCGGGATTTTGATGAAATTCGCGGCGCAGCGCAATCATGTAGTCCTTGTACTTCTGAGCAAGTGTCACGGTTTTTTCCATTGTGCCGGGCCTCCTTTGAAAAATGTTTTTTGGGCGGCAGAAGACGAAAAGCCTCTCTTCCAAGGTGAGCCTGGGGCCTTGTGCCAAGCTGCCGGCTTTGCCTTGCATTGTAGCATGTGCGGACGCCGCCTTCAAGGGCAGGGTGCCGCTTTTTTGTTTTTTTCGTCTTACTGCGCAGCGCCCCAGCCGATGTCAAGAGGCGTGTGCAGACGCCGGTGCTTGAGCAGGGGAAGCCCGGCCCTCGCGGCAAATTCGCGCACGCAGTCCTTGACCGGCTTTTTCATGTTGTCGTTGTAGACGATGGCGTCCACCCCGCCGTGCACCGTTTCGAGCGCGTGGGACAGAAAATCAAGGCCGCGCTGCCCCGTATAATCGCCGCCGACAAGCCAGACGGTGGGCAGAAAGTGGCCGATGGAGATGGGCAGCTCCTGCTGAAGCAGGGCCTTTGAGTAGGTCTCGTCAAAATGGATGCCGCCCAGGCACAAAATGACCTTGGGCCTGGGAGCCTGGTCGAAGACGCGCAGCAGGGCGTTTGCCAAAACGCCTGCGGCGGCCCTGTTTTTGAGCGTTTCGGGTTCGCTGCCGATTTCAATGTCAAAAATGGGCACGGGGAAGGCCTCAATCAGGGCGGGATCGCTGCCGTGGATGGCGCCCGACCAGTGGGTAGCCTCGGTGTGGGTGGAGAAGTCGTCAAGCCCTGCGTCCACGCGTCCGCGCTCGATGGCGACGGCGAGATTTCTCAAAAAAACGGGGTCGCTTGGCGCAAAGTGGCCGGTCGTCACGTTGCCGATGGTGTGCACCGTGAGCACCTTGTCGGGGGCGTTGGCCCCTCCGTGCCAGTTGATGTAGCCGGCCACGTCGTAGTCAGCAAAGTTTTTGTTTGCCATGGGCAGATAGGTCTCGTAGCGGTGGCTGAAATAGTAGGCGCAGCTGACAAAGTCAAAGCGGTTGCCGGCGGCGTCGGTAAAGGTGTAGGCGGGCATGCCGTCCACCACAAGGCCGCTTTCGGAAAGGGGAAGCGTGTCTTTGAGCGCCGCGAGCACGCCTGAGGCCACCTCGTCAAGCGCGGGGTCGGGACAAAAGAAATAGACGGCTTTTTTCATGTCTCATCACTCCTTTTCCACTGTTTTGACAGTATATCACACCGCAGCGCGGTTGTAAAAGGGGAGCTAAAGTGGTATACTGATTCCAGATTGTACCGAAACAACCGGCCCGTGCCGGGACGGCCAAAGCGCCGCCTTCGGCGCATCGATTTGAAGGAGGAAAAAATTTGGAACAGCAACAGCCGAGCTGGCAGAACATTTTTGGAGGTATGCGCCCGCCGCGTCCGTCAAAGCCCGTTAAGCAGGTGCGCCACGGTGAGCTCAAGGCGGCCCTGATCACGCTGATTTTTGCCCTGGGCCTGTTTTATTTCTCGCTGCCCGCCATCAACCTGCATGCCGAGGAGTTTTACTCCTACATCGGCATGGTGCTCTTTGTCTATACCCTGGTGAGGATTCCCCTTGTGGTGCGCAGCAAATGGCACCGCGTAGAGGAGCAGGGCTCGGTCAAGGGAAGAGTCCGGGCAACGCTGCCCCTGCTTTTCCCCATGTATATCCTGGCCGCCCTCATTGTGATCGCAGGGGTTGGCTCGCTGCTGGGGGCACCTATCCTGCGCGCTTCGGACTACAGCTCCCTCATCACGGTGGAGGAGGGGGAGTTTACGCAGGACGTGGGCGCCGTGACCTACGACCAGATTCCCCTGCTGGACAAGGACAGCGCCGAAAAGCTGGGCGACCGCAAGCTGGGCACTCTGGCCGACATGGTCAGCCAGTTTGAGGTGGCCGACGATTACACTCAGATCAATTACCTGGGACGTCCCGTGCGTGTGACGCCCCTGCTGTACGGCGACATTTTCAAGTGGCTCAACAACCGTTCCGACGGTCTGCCGGCCTATCTGCGCATCGACATGATTACGCAGGAGGTGGAGGTGGTACGCCTGTCCGACCTGGGGGAGGGCGGCATCAAGTATTCGGAAAGCGAGCCCTTTTTCCGCAACGTCTACCGCACGCTGCGCTTTCAGTATCCCACCTATCTCTTCGGGCAGGTGAGCTTTGAGATTGACGAAAACGGCATTCCCTATTGGGTGGCCTCCCGCGTGGTCAAGCGCATCGGCCTCTTCGGAGGAGACGACGTGGAAGGTGCGGTGCTGCTCAACGCCATCACGGGGGAGAGCGAATACTATCCTGTAGAGGAAGTGCCTTCCTGGGTAGACAATGTCTACAGCCCCAGCCTGCTGATTGCCCAGTATGACTACTACGGCAAATATTCGGGCGGCTTTTGGAATGCGACCTTCGGACAGCGCAACGTGGTGATGACCACAGACGGCTACAACTATCTTGCCATCAACGACGACGTGTATATGTATACCGGCGTCACCTCCGTGGGGCGCGACGAGTCCAACGTGGGCTTTATCCTGTGCAATCAGCGCACCAAGGAGACAAAATTCTACCCCATTGCCGGCGCAGAGGAATACTCCGCCATGCGGTCGGCTGAGGGCGAGGTGCAGCATCTGGAGTATACAGCCACCTTCCCCCTGCTGCTCAACATCGGCAATCAGCCGACCTATGTGATTGCCCTCAAGGACGAGGCCGGCCTTGTCAAGATGTATGCCATGGTCAACGTCAGCCGCTATCAGATTGTGGGGGCTGGCTCCTCCATTGCCGAAACCGAGCAAAATTACCTGAAGCTGCTCAAGGACAACAACCTGTACGACGGGGAGGTTGACACTCTGCCGCCCTCCGACGGGGAGCAGGCCGAAACCGAGGTGACGTCTGGCGTCATTGCCGACATCCGTTCGGCCGTGCTGGAGGGCACCACCATGTACTACCTGCGCCTCGAGCAGGGCGAAACCTATTATGTGGTGTCTGCGGCGAACAATCCTTATGTGATCATGCTCAACGTCGGCGACCAGGTCGAAATCACCCACGAAAAGGATGCCGCCATGCCCTATGTGACCTCCATTGAAAAAATTTCCTAATGGGATTTGACCTGCCGCTTCGGCAGGATGGGGCCCCGGCGCCTATGGAATGCTCCATGGGCGCCGGGGCCTTCGTTTTCTTTTTTTGGCCCGCCTTTTCCGCTTTCGCCGGGACAGACCTTTCAGCACTTGGTGGAATTTTTCGTTTGGGGAGCTCCGTTTGCCGCCTCTTGTCAAGTTTGGCGGGGAGGTGTATACTGACCTTACAACATCTGTCAGGGGGGCGGGATTTTTTGTATCGGATTTTGAAAAAACGCATGCTCAATCCCAGTGTGGTGCTCTTGGAAATCGAGGCCCCGGCCATTGCCAAAAAGGCGCAGCCGGGACAGTTTATTATTCTGCGTGTCAACGAGCAGGGTGAGCGTATCCCGCTCACCATTGCCGATTTTGACAGGCAGCGCGGCAGCGTGACCGTCATCGCGCAGACGGTGGGGGCTACCACCGAGCTGCTGGCCGCCAAGCAGGAAGGGGAATTTATTGCCGATTTTGTCGGCCCACTCGGGGTGCCCACGCACACCGAAGGGCTCAAAAAGGTGGCTGTCGTGGGGGGCGGCGTGGGCTGCGCCATCGCCTACCCGGTGGCCAAAAAGCTGCATGAGCTGGGCTGCGAGGTGCACAGCATTGTGGGCTTTCGCAGCAGGGGCCTTGTGATCTTGGAGGAGGAGTTTCGCGCAGTGAGCGACGTCTATCGCCTGGTGAGCGACGACGGGACCACCGGCGTCAAGGGCATGGTGACCGATGCGCTCAAGGAGCTGCTCGATGAGGGCCATGTGTATGACGAGGTATTGGCCATCGGGCCTCTGATCATGATGAAATTTGTGTGCCAGCTCACCGAGGCTTACGGCGTCAAGACGGTGGTGTCCATGAACCCCATCATGATTGACGGCACCGGCATGTGCGGCGGCTGCCGCCTGACGGTGGGCGGCAAGACCAAGTTCGCCTGTGTGGACGGCCCCGAGTTTGACGGGCACCAGGTCGATTTTGACGAGGCCATCGACCGGGCGGCGACCTATCGTGAATTTGAGCAGCGTGCCCATGAGGAGACCTGCCGTCTGCTGAGGGGAGGGGAATAACATGCCCAACATGAGTCAGAAGAAAAATCCCATGCCGGTGCAGGACGCCAAGCTGCGCGCGACCAACTTTGAAGAGGTGGCGCTGGGGTATTCGCCCGAGCAGGCCAGGGACGAGGCGCTGCGCTGCCTCAACTGCAAGAACAAGCCCTGCGTGAGCGGCTGCCCCGTGGCGGTGGACATCCCGGCCTTTTTGGCAAAGGTGGCGGCCGGGGACGACGAGGGCGCCTATGACATTATTTCGGCGTCGAGCAGCCTGCCCGCCGTGTGCGGCAGGGTGTGCCCGCAGGAAAACCAGTGCGAAAAGTACTGCACACGCGGCAACAAGGGGGAACCGGTTGCCATCGGACGGGTGGAGCGGTATGTTGCCGACCGGCACCTGGCCGGCAGTACGGAGGCAGAAGCCCCCGTGACGCCCAACGGTCATCGTGTTGCCATTGTGGGGGCGGGCCCGGCGGGACTGACCTGCGCGGGCGATTTGGCGCGCCTTGGCTATGCGGTGACGATTTTTGAGGCGCTGCATGTGGCGGGCGGCGTGCTGGTCTATGGCATTCCCGAATTTCGCCTGCCCAAGCGCATCGTGGCGCGCGAAATCGAAGGGCTCAAGGCCATGGGGGTCGACATTCAGACCAACATGGTCATCGGCAAGGTGCTCTCGATCGACGAGCTCTTTGAAGAGGGTTTTGAGGCCGTTTTCCTGGGCTCGGGCTCGGGCCTGCCAAGCTTTATGGGAATCCCCGGGGAAAATCTCAGGGGCGTCTTTTCCGCCAACGAGTTTTTGACCCGTATCAATTTGATGAAGGCCTATCAGCCAGGGGCTGCCACGCCCATTTACCGGGGCAACAAAGTGGTGGTTGTGGGAGGCGGAAACGTGGCGATGGACGCCGCGCGCTGTGCCCTGCGCCTTGGCGCAAGTGAAGTGAATATCGTGTACCGGCGCTCCCACGAGGAGCTGCCGGCGCGCGCCGAGGAGATTGAGCACGCCAGGGAAGAGGGTGTTGTCTTTCGCCTGCTGAGCAATCCCGTGCGCATTTTGGGCGATGACAAGCACCGCGTGACCGGGTTGCGCTGCGTGGAGATGGAGCTGGGAGAGCCCGACGAGTCGGGCCGCCGCCGTCCCGTGGAAAAGCGCGACAGCGAGTTTACCATTGAGGCCGACTGCGTCATCATGGCCATCGGCACTTCGCCGAACCCTCTGCTGCGCACCACTACGCCGGGGCTGGAGAGCAACCGCCGGGGCGGCCTGATTGTGGAGGAGGAGACCGGCCTGACCACGAAGAAAATGGTCTATGCCGGAGGCGACGTTGTCACGGGCTCCGCCACGGTGATCATGGCAATGGGCGCCGGCAAGAAGGCGGCGGCTGCCATTCACAAGGCGCTGTCGGAGAAAAAGGCATAGCGTGCGAAAAAAAGCGGCCCCTAAGGCAGAAATGATTTTTGCAGATGCCGCTTCAAGGCAAGGCCAAAAGAGGCCTTGCCGGGAAATCGGTTCACAGCAAAAAATGGGAGAGCACAGATTTTCTGTGCTCTCCCATTTTTATAGATGGGGAGATAGAGCGGACCCGGGAGGCCTCCCGAGTCAGGCGCAGATGCCGCACCCTTATTTTGCAAAAATTCCCGCCTTGGAGTGCTCGATGCTCCTGTAGTAGTCGCCGATGCTTCCCGGATAGGCGGCCGCCGAAACATCGGCCCCGCTTTGCTGGAAGGCAGAGGCATAGACAAGGCCGGCTGCGGCGGCCTCGGCCAGCACGTCCTCGGCCACGTCAAAGTATTCGTTGTGGTGTTCGGCGGTGGTGCCAAGCGCCTCGCTGCGCATCCCCAGGCAGGTGAAGGCAGAGGGCCAGAGCGCCGCCGTCAGGGCAAAGGTTTCGCTGCCCATCTGCAGTTCGGCGTCCAGAATGCAGTCCTGCCCAAACGCCTCGCGGTAGGCCTCGCGCGCGATGCCTGCACAGACGGGATTGTTGACAAGCCCGGAGGAGGGGGCGTGCAGGTTGTGTTCCACCGTGCAGTGGTATAAGGGCGCCGTGGTCTCCAGCAGACGGCGGAACTCCTCAATCAGGCGAAGGGCGTCCTCGCGGTCAAAGTAGCGCAGCGTGCCCTTGAAGGTGAGCTCTCCCGGAATGATGTTGCCCACCGTGCCGGCCTGTAGGGAGCCGATGGAAATCGTGAGCGGCTTGAAGGGGCTGCTGTATTTCATCTTGAGCATGGAAATGCCGGTGTAGATGGCGTGGAAGCAGTCGATGGGGCTGAAGCTGAGGTCGGGGCGAGAGCCGTGGCCGCCCCTGCCGCGCAGCGTGACCGTGAAAAAGAGCGAGCCGGCCAGAGCATAACTGTCGTACACGACGAATTTTCCGTGTTCAAAAGTGGTGAAGAGATGCAGCCCCCAGGCGCTGTCGATATGGATATTCTGTTCTGCAATATATTTGTGGAGGTAGACGACGTTTTCGGTAGCCTCCTCGCCGCGCTCAAACATGAGGATGATGCGGCCCTTGTTGATTTCGGGGTGCTGTGACAGCGTCTTGGCGGCGCCCAGCAGGGCCGCCGTATGCCCGTCGTGCCCGCAGGCGTGCATCACGCCGGGCACTTCGCTGATGACGGCGCGCTCCCCCTTGCTGTTGCAAGCGTTTTCCTGCATGGGAAGGGCGTCGATATCGGCGCGCAGCAGCACGGTGGGGCCTGCGGACTCGTCTCCAAAGAAGGCCAGCACGCCGCCCTGCGGCACATTGACATGTTCAACCCCCATTTTGGAAAGCTCCTCGCAGATACGCGTCACCGTGCGCTCCTCCTTGCCCGAGAGCTCGGGATGGCGGTGAAATTCTCGGCGCATGGAAATGATGTACTGCTCATTGGCTTTTGCAAAATCCAGAATGCTCATGCGTAAGGCTCCTTTCGTCGATGTTTTGGGGAAGAGATATTTGCTTTATTTTACCGGATTTTTATGCGCTTGTAAATGACGCCGCCGCACAAAAACAGGGGGACGTCCTCCTAAAGGAGGGGATAAGGCCTGCCTAGAAAACGCAAAACAGGGCGGCATGTCGGCAAAATTAAGCCAAAAAGGCAGTTTGTTTTTCAAAACACACCTTGCCCTTGGCACAAAATTCATGGTATAATTACTAAATCTTTGCTCTTCCCCGCAAGAATAAAATCAATTGATTTGAAAGGGAAAGGATTTTTACACATGTATGACTGCACATTGGCAAAGCGAATCGTGGTCAAGGTGGGAACGTCCACGCTGACGCACGAGAACGGCAAGGCAAATCTGCGCCGGATGGAGGAGCTGTGCAAGGTGCTCAGCGACCTGCGCAACTCCGGGAAGGAAATGATTTTGGTCACGTCGGGCGCCATCGGCATGGGCGTGGGCAAGCTGGGGCTCAAGGCCCGACCTACCCAGACGCAGATGAAGCAGGCCGTTGCCGCCGTGGGCCAGTGTGAGCTCATGTTCATGTATGACAAGCTCTTCGGGGAATACGGCAGCACAGTGGCGCAGATTCTGCTGACCGGCGACGTGATTTCAAACTCCATCAGCAGGGGCAATGTGGAAAACACCTTTGAGGCGCTGCTTGACATGGGCATCATCCCGGTGGTCAACGAGAACGACACCGTGGCGGTCGACGAGCTGGAGGGACAGCGCATCGGCGACAACGACAATTTGTCGTCCATCGTGGCCCAGATTGTAAGGGCCGATTTGCTGGTGATTTTGACCGATATCGACGGGCTTTACGACGCGGATCCGCGCACCCATCCCCAGGCCAAGCTCATCCCCTATGTGGAAAAGGTGACGCCCGAGATCTTTGCCCTGGCGGGCGCGGCGGGCAGCGAGCGCGGGACGGGAGGCATGGTGACAAAGCTCCAGGCGGCGCGCCGCGCAGGGGAGGCCGGCATCGCCTGCTGCATCATGTGCGGAGACAACCCGTCGTCGCTGTATACTCTTTTGGACGGACAAAGTATCGGCACCCTGTTCGGGTGAGAAAGGGAGGAGACAGGCATGAAAAATCTAGAACAGCAGGGGGAAGCTGCCCGACGCGCAGCGCGGGTGATGATGACGGCCTCCACCGGACAGAAAAATGAGGCGCTTGCCGGCATGGCGCAGGCACTTTTGGACGAGTGTGCAAACATTCTTGCGGCAAACCGGGAGGATTTGGAGGCCGCAAGGCAGGGGGGCATGAGCGAGGCCATGCTCGACCGTCTGGCTCTGAACGAAAAGCGCGTGCAGGACATGGCGGAGGGCATCCGGCAGGTGCAGGCGCTGCCCGACCCCATCGGGGAGATCGTGGAGGGCTCGGTGCGGCCCAACGGCCTGCAGGTGCAGAAGGTGCGGGTGCCGCTCGGCGTCATCGGCATGATTTACGAGGCAAGGCCCAATGTGACAAGCGACGCTGCGGCGCTGTGCCTCAAGGCGGGCAATGTGGTGATTTTGCGGGGCGGCAAGGAGGCCATCCGTTCCAACACGGCCATCGTAAGCGCGCTGTCCCGGGGTCTGGAAAAGGCGGGGCTTCCCGCAGAGTGCGTCCAGCTGGTGGGCGACACCTCGCGCGAGAGCGCAACGGCCATGATGCGCATGAGCGGTGTGCTGGATGTGCTCATTCCCAGGGGCGGTGCCGGCCTAATCAAGAGCGTGGTGGAAAACTCCCGCGTGCCGGTCATTGAGACCGGCGTGGGAAACTGCCATATTTTTGTCGATGAGACAGCCGATTTGAAGCAGGCGACCGACATTGTTTTCAACGCCAAGACCTCCCGCCCGTCGGTCTGCAATGCCGCCGAGACGCTGCTGGTGCACGAAGCCGTTGCGCAGCAGGCGCTGCCGCAGATTGCTGCAAAGCTGGCTGAGAAAAACGTGGAGCTGCGCGGCTGCCCGCGCACCTGCGAAATCCTCAGCCAGGCCGTCCCCGCCGTCGAGAGCGACTGGCAGGACGAATTTTTGGACTATATCCTTGCCGTCAGGGTGGTGCGGGATCTCGACGAGGCGCTCGCCCACATTGCGCGCTACTCCACCGGCCACAGCGAGGCCATTGTGACAAGGGATTATGAAAGCGCCATGCGCTTTACGCGCGAGGTGGACAGCGCCGCCGTCTACGTCAACGCCTCCACGCGGTTTACCGACGGCGGGGAGCTGGGGCTTGGCGCCGAAATCGGCATCTCCACCCAAAAGCTGCACGCCAGAGGCCCCATGGGGGTTTTGACGCTGACTTCCACCAAGCATGTGATTTTGGGCAACGGGCAGATTCGCTGAGCCCTTGCATCAGGCGAGCCTGGTGCGGTGCCGGCACGGGGATAAAAAAACAAAATCAGCAGGCGATCCCCCAAAAAACAGGGGAAAGAGGGCCCGGCAAAAGCAGATGCTTTTGCCGGGCCCGTTCTTGTTTTCAAAAAGGGCAGCAAGAGGCCTTAAGAGGGCTTTGAGGCTTTGCAGGCGGGAGCGTCGGCACAGTGAGAGCAGTCTTTTGCCCCCTGCGCCGGGCGGCGTACGCATTTGCCGCAGCCGTTGCAGCAGGAGGAGCTGCGCGCGGCGCGCAGCGCGCCGTATACGCACAGCCCCAAAAGGGTCAAGAGCATATAGTCGGCAAGGGACATGAAGAGGCCTCCTTTTTAGACGGGAGATGGTTTGAGGAAGAGTGAAAGGGAAAAAAGACGGGCAACGGAAAGGAAAGGCTCCCGAAGACGGCGTGCGCAGGGGAAATGCCGCAGAGGGTTCCAAAAGGGGATTATCCCAGCCCCAACACCCGCCCGAACTGATAGACCAGCAAAGCTGCGACCCAGGCGATCCCCGTCTGCTGCGCCATGAGCGAGAGTGCGGCGCGCCAGCCGCCCAGCTCACGCTTGATGGCCGCCATGGCAGCCACACAGGGCATGTAAAGCAGCGTAAAGACCAGGAAAGAGACTGCCTGAAGCGGCGAGAAGAGCTGCTGCAGCAGCAGGGTCAGCTCCGCGCCCTCCCCCGCGCCCAGCAGGACCGACAGGGTGGAGACCACAGCCTCCTTGGCCGACAGGCCCGTGACGAGGGCCGTGGCGGCCCGCCAGTCGGAAAACCCGAGCGGGATGAAGACGGGAGCCAGCGTGCGGCCGATGGAGGCCAGCATGCTCTGTCCACTGTCGCTGACGGGGTTAAAGCCAAAGTCAAAGGACTGCAGCACCCAGACCACCAGCGAGGCCAAAAAGATAATGGTGAAGGCCTTGATAAGAAAATCCTTGGCTTTTTCCCACATGTGCAGCAGCACGCTTTTGGGGGCGGGCAGGCGGTAGGCCGGAAGCTCCATGACAAAGGGAATGGGGCTGCCCGAAAAAACGGTGCGCTTGAGCAGCAACCCGTAGAGCACGCCGACAAACATGCCGCCAAAGTAGAGCGCCATCATCACAAGGGCCCTGTGCTCGGGGAAAAAGGCCAGGGTGAAGACGCTGTAAATGGGCAGCTTTGCCGAGCAGGACATGAAGGGGGTCAGGCGGATGGTCATTTTGCGGTCGCGCTCGCTGGCCAGGGTGCGGGTGGCCATGATGGCCGGCACGCTGCACCCGAAGCCGATGAGCAGAGGCACAAAGGAGCGGCCCGACAGGCCAATGCGGCGCAGCAGGCGGTCGGTGACAAAGGCGACGCGCGCCATATAGCCGCTGTCTTCCAGCAAAGACAAAAAGAAAAAGAGCGTGACGATGGTGGGCAAAAAGGAGAGCACGCTGGAAACGCCGGCAAAGGCGCCGTCAAGCACCAGGGACTGCAGCGTGGGGTTGATGCCCAGATCGCGCAGGGCGCCTGCCAGCCCCGTGGAAATCACCGAGAGCAGGGCCTCCATGATGGAGTTGAGAAAGGGGCCGATGACGCCGAAGGTCAGAAAGAAAACGGTGAGCATGATGCCCACAAAGATCGGAATAGCCCAGATTTTATGGGTGAGCAGCTTGTCGATTTCGACCGAGCGCCGCTGCTCCTTGGTGTCGCCGGGACGCACCACCGTTTTGGCACACAGTCCTTCAATGAAAGTGTAGCGCATGTCGGCCATGGCCGCCTCGCAGTCCATGCCGTGGGAGTTTTCCATCTCCTCGACCACCAGCGCAAGGAGCTGGCGTTCGTTTTGCGTCAGCCTCAGCGTGTCGGCCATGAGGGTGTCGCCCTCGGCCAGCTTGGAGGCGGCAAAGCGAACCGGGACACCGGCCAGCTCGGCCTTTTGCTCAATGAGATGGGAAATGGAGTGGATGGCGCGGTGAACGTCTCCCGCACAAAAGTCGATGCGCCGGGGGAGCTGCTTCTCCTGCGCCGCGCGCACCGCGCGCACGCACAGCTCCTCCACCCCTTCGCCCCGCGAGGCCGAGATGGGCACAACCGGGATGCCCAGCTCCTGCTCCATGGCGGCCACGTCGATGGTGCCGCCGTTTTCGCGCACCTCGTCCATCATGTTGAGGGCCAGCACGGTGGGGATGCGCAGCTCAAGCAGCTGCAGCGTGAGATAGAGGTTGCGCTCGAGCGTGGTCGCGTCGACAATGTTGATGACGCCGGCCGGATGCTCGTGCAGCAAAAAGTCCCGCGACACCACCTCCTCGGAGGTGTAGGGGGACAAGGAGTAAATCCCGGGCAGGTCAACAACCGTGACCCCGGGATGGGAGCGGACAAGGCCCTCCTTTTTGTCCACCGTGACGCCGGGGAAGTTGCCCACATGCTGATTGCTGCCGGTGAGCTGGTTGAACAGGGTGGTTTTTCCGCAGTTGGGATTTCCAATCAGGGCAAGCGTGAGATTCATGAGGGCTGCACCTCGATGCTTTTGGCATCTTCCCGGCGCAGCGTCAGCGTGTAGCCGCGCAGCGTCAGCTCAATGGGGTCGCCCATTGGTGCAATTTTGCGCACCGAAACCAGCACCTTCGGGGTCAGCCCCATGTCGAGCAGGCGCTTGCGCAAAGCGCCCTGTCCCCCTACGGAGGTCACAATGCCGCTGTGTCCCACGGCCAACTGATCCAGTGTCATAAGAAGCCTCTCTTTCCCTCGTGCCCGGAGATGGAAGCCCATCCATAAAAGCGGTCGGCAGAGCAGTTAATTTATGCTAACAAGGATAGCATGTACCTTTCGGGAAGTCAAGCGAATTTGGTTGACGGACAGGAAAAATATCGGTATCATGGGAGAAAACGGGGATTTCCTGCCTGCCGGGAGGGGTGCTTTTCCGTGCATGTGAACCAATAATCCCGTTCCGGGAGGGCAAAGGGTCATGATTTCCCGCAAAAGACGAAGGAAGGAAGTGGCACTGTGAAGAGCTATCGCCGCGCAGACGAAGGGCTTGGATTTTTACTGCGCTATGAAAACGTGGCCTGGTATGAGAGGGGGGCGGTGTCCATTCTCGACCGCCGCATCTACCCCATCCGATGCGAGTTTGTCACCTGCCGCAGTCATACGGAGGTGGCCCAGGCCATTGCCGACATGGTGACGCAGTCGGCGGGCCCTTACACGGCGGCCTCCATGGGCATGGCGCTGGCCGCCTGGGAGGGGAGGGACAGGGCCGATTTGCCAGACTATCTTCGCAAGGCGGCCCATACGCTTTCGCACGCCCGCCCCACCACCGTGGCGCGCATGGAGGCCATCACCGAGGGCTGCCTGAAGGCCGGGCTGGAGGCGCTGGCCTGCGGACAGCCTGCCGACGAAGCCATTTTCCGCTATGCCCTGGGGCTGCTGGAGTATCGCTACACCCGCCTATCCCACACGGCGGTGACGCTGGTCGACCACTTCCCCAGGCAGGGGACGGTCATGACCCAGTGCTTTGCCGAGACCATCGTGGGCACCATGCTGCGGGAGGCGGCCGAAAGAGGCTACGACATCAAACTCATCTGCCCCGAAACGCGCCCCTATCTGCAGGGTGCGCGGCTGACGGCGTCGGTCGCCTGTGACCAGGGCGTCGACGTCACCGTGATCACCGACAACATGCCGGGCTATGTCATGAAGGAGAAAAAGGTCGACATCTTCACCTCGGCGGCCGACGCCATCTGTATGGACGGGCACATTGTCAACAAGATCGGCACCTTTCAGATTGCCCTTTGCGCCCACTACCACGGCATTCCCTACTTTGTCACCGGGGCGCCGGACAAAAAGCACGAGACGGTGGAGGGTGTCGTCATCGAGCAGCGCGACGGGGAGCTGGTCATGGAGGCGCTGGGAGTGCGCACCACCAAGCCCGGCGTCAAGGGCTTTTATCCCGCCTTTGACATCACGCCGCCCACCCTGGTGTCGGGGGTGGCCACCGACAAGGGCATGTTCTCGCCCTATGACCTGGCCCGCTATTATGAGGGCGGCGGGGAAAGCGGCCTTTACGCCACGGCAAATGCCTGAGAAAAGGGGCAGGCTTTGCCCAAGAGAAACGGGGAAAAGAAAGGAGACAAAAAGAAGATGAAACAGGAGTTCTGGAAAAAGTCATTTGAGGTTTTTGACAAGGACTGGGCGCTGCTGACGGCCGGGGAAAAGGGCGGCTTCAATTCCATGACCGTCTCCTGGGGCGGGCTTGGGACGCTGTGGAACAAGCCGGTGGCAACGGTGTATGTCAAGCCGGTGCGCCATACGCACGGCTTCATGGAGCAAAGCGAGTATTTCACGCTGGGCTTTTACGACGCCTCTTATCATGAGGTGCTGGAGCGGGTGTACGGCGGCCTGTCCGGCAGGGATGCCGACAAGGCGGCCCTGTCCGGCTTTACGCCGGTGTTCGGGGAGGGCTTTGTCACCTACCGGCAGGCATGGGTCACGCTGGTGTGCAAAAAAATCTATCGGCAGGACATGCAGGCAGACGGCATGCCCGACAATATAAGAGAGGAATATTACAAGGATGAGGCGCCCCACACCGTCTACTGGGGTGAGGTTGTGCAGGTGCTTGGGGCAGAATAGGATGTTTTTTGGAAACCCGCTTTGGCGCGCCGTTGCGCGCAGGGGAGGCCTTCCAAAACGAAAGGTTTGCCCCTTTCTTGCGTGGTCAGCAGGGGAAAAGGAGAAAAAAGCATGAAAACCGTTCTTATTACCGGGGCTTCGCGCGGCATCGGCGCGGCCATGGCGGGGGAGTTTGCCAGGGCGGGCTATGCCGTGGCAATCAACTACTGCCGCAGCGAGAATGCGGCAAGGGAGCTTGCCGCAGGGCTGGCGCGGGAGGGCTGCGTGGCCGCCTGCTACCGGGCCGACGTGGCCGACAGCGCCCAGGTGCAGAGCATGGTGCGCGCGGCGGAGCGGGACCTTGGCAGCATCGCGGTGCTGGTCAACAACGCCGGCATTTCGCAGACAGGCCTTTTGACCGACCTCGACGATGCGGGCTGGCGGCGGCTGTGGGAGGTCAATGTGAGCGGCGCGCTGTATTGCAGCCGCGCCGTGCTGCCCGGCATGCTGCGCCGGGGAGAGGGCGTCATTTTGAACCTGTCCTCCATGTGGGGGCAGGTGGGCGGCTCCTGCGAGGTGGCCTATTCCGCCACCAAGGCGGCGCTCATCGGCATGACGAAGGCGCTGTCCAAGGAGGTAGGGCCCTCAGGGGTGCGCGTCAACTGCATCGCCCCCGGCGTGATTGACACCGAGATGAACGGGGCGCTGGACGAGCAGGCCAAGGAGGAGCTGGCGCTTGAGACGCCGCTTCGCCGCATGGGACGCGCGCAGGAGGTGGCGCAGCTTGCCCTGTGGCTGTCCTCCGACAAGGCCGCCTTCGTGACAGGCCAGGTGGTGGCGGTCAACGGCGGATTTTGCTGAGCTGGCACCTCCTAGCGGGACTGCACGCACCGACCGCTTCAGATGTCAAAAGGGCGTTTTGAATGGCTCCCTGCCTGCCGCGCGCACCTGCTGTTGCCGCAGGGAGGGTTTGAGCCAAACAAGGCGGCATCGGGGCAAAGAGCCCCCTTGACAAAAAACAAGCGCAGACGAAACTGCCCGTCTGCGCTCGGTTTTGTTTGAGAGGGACTGGGGACCTTGCGGCCGTTGTGCAGGCCCTGTGGCGCGTTATTTGACGGCCCGACTGTCGGGGATGACGCCGGCAGACTGCAGGGCGCGGTAGATAATAGGCACCACAATGATGGCTGCCGCCAGCTCGATAGTGCCGTTGACGGCAATCAACGTGGACAAAATGGTCTTGAAGAGCTCGAAAAAGGCGCGGTAGCTTTCGATCATGCCGCCGAAGATATACATGGCAGACAGCACCAAAACGGTATTGGTGAGAGTAGCTGCGGCGCCCGCCACGGCCACGGCGCCCAGATCCTTCATGTGACGGCGTGCCCAGGCAAAAACAAGGCCCGCCACCATGCCGACAAAGATACGGGGCAGAACCGAAATCAAAGGATTGGTGAAAAGAATCCAGGCCGGGTTGGTGAAGGCGCGAAGCACACAGGTGAAGCCCCAGACGAAGCCGAGCAGCGTGCCGGCTTTCCAGCCAAGGCACACAGCGCCAAGGATGACCACCAGGTGCAAGGTTGTGATTTCGACTGCGCCATAGTTGATGTAGCCGGTGTAGGGAATGACCGTCATGACAATGATGAGAGCAATGAAGACCGAGGTTAAAACCAGGTTTCGAGTGTTTTTGGCCATTGCATTTTCCTCCCCTTGTTTGAGAAAGAGTGATTTGCTGACGCATAACGACAGCCCTGAACAGCAGGTGCCAGGCCGGGCTGTCGATTATGTTTATTATGAGACTTGATTTTTGAAAAGTCAAGCGTTGAGCCCTCTTGACTTGGAAATTTAAGCGTGATAAACTACATCAATACACATTTTAGGGTGGATTGGAGAAATAAGAGACTTCGTTTAAGGGAGACGGGGAAACCATGTCAAATCCGCAAGCCGGGGAGAGAAGCTCCCTGTTTTATGCCGGACTGATTGCACTGCAGTGCCTGCTGTGGGGGGTTGGCAACCCGCTTATGAAGATCGGGATTTCCCGCATGCCGCCCTTGCTGCTTTTGACGCTGCGGTATCTGGCAGCCACGGCGTTTTTTGCCCTCTTTTTCGGCAGACGCTGCCTCAGGGGGCTCGGGAGAGTTTCGCATGCCGTTTTAGCGGCGGTGTGCGGCTTTACGGCCATGTCCTTTATCAGCGCCAACCTGGGCCTGCTTTACACCTCCGCCACAAACGCCAGCTTCCTCATGGGCATGACGGTGCTCTTCGCCCCTTTTTTCGCGCCTGTGTTTCTCGGTACGCGTTTTCAGCCAAGAGCTCTTTTGCCGGTGGCCGTGACAGTGGCCGGGCTCTATCTTCTGTGCGGCATGAGCGGGGTGCCCAGGATTGGGCTCGGCGAGTACCTGGGCTTGCTGAGCGCCTGCTGTGGGGCGGCATCCATGGTGCTCACGCCAAAGCTGCTCACGGAGATGGACGCCGTATCCCTGGCCGCTACGCAGTCGGCCACGACCGGGCTCTGCTGCCTTGCCGCCTCGCTTCTGATGGAGGGGATACCGCAGCTGGGGGAAATTCCCGTGGTGAGCTGGGTGGTGATTGGCTACTCTGTGATTGCCTGTACCGTGATCGCCTATCTCCTGCAAAACACGGCGCTGCGCTATCTCGAGCCCTGCTATGTGGCGCTGCTCATGTGCTCTGAGCCGGTTTTTTCGGCCGTGGCCTCCTTTTTCATTTTGCGGGAGCGCCTGAGTGCGGGGAGCTTTGCCGGCGCGCTGCTGATTTTGGCCAGCATGGCCATGGCCTCGCTTGGCCAAAGGGAGTGCTTGAAGCAGCAGGCGGAGCCTTTGCCGGGTGGGGCGGAGGCCATAGAAGGTCGGAACGCGCATTGAGCGAAACATTGTCTGACAAGAAAGGACTACCGCAATGGGTAGTCCTTTCTTTTTGTCATGAAAGCTTTGCACAGCCCGGGGGAGAAAAGGCTTTTTCGTTTCCCCGCCCGGCGCGAAAAGGCGCCCTCAAGAGATCCCTTCAGTCAAGGGCGTCCTTTAGGCGGTCAATAAATTTCTTTTTGCCTTCCTTTTCGTCGCTGACGATGGGCTTCGCTCCGCCCTTCATGGCGCGGTCGAAATCCACAAGGCGCTCTTTTTGCTCATTTGTCAGGTTTTTGGGCACCTCTACCGTTACCTTGACGTATTGGTCGCCGCGTCCGCGGGAATTGAGGTGCTGAATGCCCCTATTTTGAAGCCGGAAGGTGGTGTGGCTTGCCGTTCCGGCCGGAATCTTTTGCAGAACCTTGCCGTCGAGCGTGGGCACTTCAAGGTCGGCGCCCAGACAGGCGTCGGCAAAGGAGATGGGCACTTCAAGAAAGACGTCGCTGCCGCGCCGCTCAAAGAGAGGATGCGGACGCACGGAAATGCTCACCATCAGATCCCCGGCCGGGCCTCCACGGGAGCCGGCATTGCCCTCGCCACGGATGCAAAGCGTCTGCCCGTCGTCAATGCCGGCAGGGATATTGACCTTGATTTTCCGGGTGCGGCGCACCTTGCCCTTTCCCTTACAGGTCTGGCAGGGGCTTTTGATGATCTGACCGGTGCCTCCGCACTTGTCACACACGCGCGTGGTGCTCATGACGCCAAAGGCGGTGCGCTGCTGTACGCGAACCTGACCGGTGCCGTGACACTGTGTACAGGTTTCCGTGGAGGTTCCGGGTGCGGCGCCCGTCCCCGAACAGGTCTCGCAGTTTTCAATGCGGATGACCTCCACCTCCTTTTTGAGGCCGAAAGCCGCCTCCTCAAAGGAAATGATGGTGCTGGCATGCGCGTCGTCCCCCCTGCGGGGACGGTTGGGGTTCGCCTGCCCGCCAAAGCCGCCGAAACCACCGCCGAAGAAGCTTGAGAAGATATCCCCCAGGTCTTCGAAACCGCCGTAGCCCCCGCCAAAGCCGGCACCGCCTCCGTAGTTGGGGTCGACGCCTGCGTGGCCGTATTGATCATACATCTGCCGCTTTTGAGGGTCCGAGAGAACCTCATAGGCCTCCTGGGCCTCCTTGAACTTCTCTTCGGCCTCCTTGTTGCCGGGGTTGCGGTCGGGGTGGTATTTTTTGGCGAGGGTGCGGTAGGCTTTTTTGATTTCGTCGTCCGAAGCGCCCTTGGAGACGCCCAGGACGTCGTAATAGTCACGTTTTTCAGCCATAAACTTGTTCCCTCAATACGTTGTTTTCGCCGCAGATGTTCTTACCTGCGCGTTTTGGTTTTGCAAACGGAGAGCAAAACCGGGGGGCGCGCCGCGAAAGAGCGTTCTTTTCGCGGCGCGCCAAGGGTGCCGGATTATTTCACGTCCTCATAGTCGGCATCGACCACGTCGCCGTCAAAGCCGGCATTGTTGTCCGTGCCGCCGCCCTGGGCCTGCGCATCGGCCTGCGCCTGCTGATAGAGCTTTTCTGAGATGGAGTAGAACTTCTGGGTCAGGGCCTCGGTGTCCTGCTTGATCTTTTCGGTGTCGCCGGCCTCAAGCGACTTCTTGAGGGTGGCAACCGCCTCCTCGATGCCGCTCTTCTCGTCGGCAGAGAGCTTGTCGCCCAGCTCCTCCACGGCCTTTTCGGTCTGGTAGACGAGCTGCTCGGCGTTGTTCTTCACCTCGACTTCTTCTTTGCGCTTCTTGTCCTCGGCGGCAAACTGCTCGGCTTCCTTCACGGCCTTGTCAATCTCGTCCTTGGTGAGGTTGGTGGAGGCGGTGATGGTGATATTCTGCTGCTTGCCGGTGCCAAGGTCCTTGGCCGAGACATTCACGATGCCGTTGGCGTCGATATCAAAGGTGACCTCAATCTGCGGCACGCCGCGGCGGGCGGCGGGGATCCCGTCGAGGTGGAAGCGGCCCAGCGTCTTGTTGCCGGAGGCCATTTCACGCTCGCCCTGCAGCACATGCACTTCCACGGAGGTCTGGTTGTCGGCCGCCGTCGAGAAAATCTGGCTCTTCTTGGTCGGGATGGTGGTGTTGCGCTCGATGAGCTTGGTGAAAACGCCGCCCAGCGTCTCGATGCCAAGGGACAGAGGCGTCACATCCAGCAGCAGCAGATCCTTGACGTCGCCCGCCAGAACGCCGGCTTGAATGGCGGCGCCCACGGCGACGCACTCGTCGGGGTTGATGCCCTTGTAGGGCTCTTTGCCCGTGATATTCTTGACGGCGTCCTGCACAGCGGGGATACGGGTGGAACCGCCCACCAGCAGCACCTTGCCGAGGTCGGAGGCGGACAGGTTGGCATCCTTGAGCGCCTTGCGCACCGGCTCCAGGGTGGCCTCGACCAAATCGGCCGTCAGCTCGTTGAACTTTGCGCGGGTCAGCGTGATGTCCAGATGCTTGGGGCCGTTGGCGTCGGCCGTGATGAAGGGCAGGTTGATCTGCGCCGTGGTCATGCCGGACAGCTCAATTTTCGCCTTTTCGGCAGCCTCCTTGAGGCGCTGCACCGCCATCTTGTCGTTAGACAAATCAATGCCAGATTCGGCCTTGAAGGTGTCAATGAGATATTTCATGATGCGCTCGTCAAAATCGTCGCCGCCCAGATGGGTGTTGCCGTTGGTGGACAGCACCTCCACGACGCCGTCGCCGATCTCCAGGATGGAGACATCGAAGGTGCCGCCGCCCAGGTCGTAAACCATGACCTTTTGCTCGTGGTCCTTGTCGATGCCGTAGGCCAAAGCGGCCGCGGTGGGCTCGTTGATGATGCGCAGCACTTCAAGGCCCGCAATCTTGCCGGCGTTCTTGGTGGCCTGGCGCTGGGAGTCGTTGAAGTAGGCCGGCACGGTGATGACGGCCTGCGTCACCTTGGTGCCCAGGTAGTTTTCGGCGTCAGCTTTGAGCTTTTGCAAAATCATGGCCGAAATCTCTTCGGGGGAGTAGCTCTTGCCGCCGATGGAGACACGCTCGGCGGTGCCCATTTTACGCTTAATGGAAATCACGGTGCCGTCGGGGTTGGTGATGGCCTGGCGCTTTGCAACCTGACCTACCATGCGCTCGCCGGTTTTGGAAAATGCCACGACCGAAGGCGTGGTTCTGCCTCCTTCCGCGTTGGGGATGACGATGGCCTCGCCGCCCTCCATGACGGAGACGCAGGAATTGGTGGTTCCCAGATCAATACCGATGATCTTAGACATAGTGAAATTCCTCCTGTATGGTGAAAAAATTTTAACAAAGGGATGGGGCAACAACCGTTGCCGGGGAAAGGTTTTATATCCTTCATTCGGTCCTTGCCCGAGGCAGTTGCCTGTTCAAGAGCCGAAAGGGATTGCTAGTTTGCCACCTTGACCATGGCGTGACGCACAACTTTGTCCTGATAGAGATATCCTTTCTGGAAGACCTCTACAATGGAGTTTTTGGGAAGGCTCTCGTCTTCCACATGCATCACGGCATTGTGAAGGTTGGGGTCAAATTCGCCAGAGGTGTCAATTTCGGTCAGACCCAGGGAGGTCAGCGTGGCGTTCAGTGCCTCAAGCACCTTGTCAAGGCCTGCGAGAATGTCCTCCGGATTGCCGTCGCGGTGGGCGTCGGCAAGCTGCAGGCTGTCAAGCACCGGCAAAAACTTTTGCACGGTTTCGCTCACGACAAAGGCGGTGAGAGACTCACGCTCCCTGGCCGTCCTCTTTCGGAAATTGTCATACTCGGCGGCCAGGCGCATGTATTTATCGTTTTGTTCGGCGAGCTGCTGTTCCAAAGAGGGCTGCTCGGGTGCGTCCTGCGTGGCCGGCTGGCCGTCCTCCGGCACCTCGCTCTGGCAGGCGGTTTCCTTTTCTGACTGAGCCTCTTCGGTCTCGAGCTCCACTTCGGGATTTTTGGTTTCCTCGTTCATGCCATAATACTCCTTTTTGCGTTATTCGCTGGAATCCTGGGATTCAAAGAGCTCTTGTAACAATTTGTTCAGCCCGTTTGTAAAATATTCGAACTGTCCCAGTACTCGGCGGTAATTCATCCGGGTGGGGCCCAAAATGGCGATCATGCCGATAGGCCTGCCTCCCAGCATGTAGTTGCCCATGATGACGCTGCTGTCGCGCAGCTCCTGCAAGGGGTGCTCCTGCCCGATGGTGATGGTGATGCCCTCATGTCCTTCCGCGGGGGAGAGCACCTGCCTGCGCGATTCATTGTCCTGCAGAAAATCGAGAAACTCCCTCGTCTTGTCAAGGTCGTGAAATTCCGGCTGTTCCAGAAGACGGCCTTCGCCACCCAAAATGACCTCGGGATTTTCGGTGGATATGGCAACCTCGCGAATCACCTGCAAGACGGGTTGCAATACAAAGTCATACTCACCCAGCGCGTGCTGCAGCAGGGCGATTTGATGCACCGAGACTTCCGAGAGCGCCGTTGCGCGCAGGTTTCGAGTCAGCACATCCGAAATTTCCCGCAGCAGGTCGGAGGGCAGAGGCAGACGGGCGCGGCACAGCCGGTTTTTTACCATACCGTCCGACATGACTAGAATCAGCACAAACTGATAGCTGTCGACCGGCATGAGCTCGATGCGCTCAATGAGCGTGCCGTGCAGTCGCGACGTCATGGATAGCGACGGATAGCCCGACAGGTCGCTGATGAGCTTTCCCGCCTCGGTGATAATGCGCTCAAGCTCGGCAATGCGCGATTGCAAAAAAGCGTTGGTACGCGCCATTTCGCTTTCGTTGACGCGATAGCGCTGCATCAGATAGTCCACATAAGCTCGATATCCACGCGAGGAGGGGATACGGCCCGCCGAGGTGTGCGGCTGCTCCAGCCAGCCCATCTCCTCAAGCTCTGCCATCTCGTTGCGGATGGTGGCGGAGGAGACGCCCAGCCCCGTCGTCTGCGCAATCGCCTTGGAGCCGACCGGCTCTGCCGTGTCAATGTAATTTTCAATGATGGCCGAGAGAATTTTTCTTTTTCTCTCGCTGAGATCCATAATCTCCATGGCGTTGTTTCACCTTCCCGAGGCTTTAGCACTCATTGAGCCTGAGTGCTAACCACAGCCTTACTATAACGCGAAGAAGAGACAATGTCAAGGGGCAAACCGGAAAAATATAAAAATTTTCACACAGTGGTCTTTTTGCGGAAAATTTGTCTGTAAAGGGGAAAGAATAAGAAAGAAAAGGAACCTTTACGGCGGCAAAAAATACGCAGCTTTTCTGTTTTTTTAAAATTGTTTGAAGTTTTTTGAGCAAGCAGACCTTTTGATTAAATATTTTTGAAGTACTTGACAAACAATACGGCCAAAGGTATATTGTAAGTATCCGAATTCGGATATTCTTGGAAAAGAGGGGCCGAATGGAAAAGGACGCAAGAAAAAGTCTTGAGGAATTGAACCAGCAGATGAAGGAGCTGACGGCAATTTACCATCGGATGGCGGGGAAATACGGCATTTCCGACGGGGAATTTTGGGTTTGGTATACGCTGCTCTTGTTTGATGGGCAACTATCGCAGCAAAACATTTGTGAAATGTGGTTTTTACCCCGGCAGACGGTCAACTCGGCGGTGTCGGGGATGGTTCGGCGGGGCGACGTTTGGCTGGAGGCCATGCCCGGTACGCGCAACAAAAAAATCCTTCATTTGACGCCTCAGGGAAAGCAATACGGGGAAGCGGTTTTTCAAGAGCTTTACACTGCCGAGCAACGGGCGGTGGAGAAAATGACCCCAAAAGAGCGGCAGGACTGTGTAGAGACCTTAGCCAAATATGTACATTTGTTAAAAAAAGAACTGGCTCAAAAGGATTGACGGAGGTGAGGGCAACACGATGAATCATGCTTCAAGCAAGCGGCAGATTTTTACGATTCCAAACGCTCTCTCCTTTTTTCGTCTGTGCCTGATCCCTTTTTTCGTATGGCTGTATTGTGTGAAGAAGTCCTATGAGTGGACGGGTGCAGTGCTGGTGCTGTCAGGGCTCACGGATATGGTGGACGGCTTCATTGCCAGGAATTTCAACGCCACCAGCGATTTGGGGAAAATTTTGGACCCTATCGCGGACAAGCTGACGCAGGGGGCCATGCTCTTTTGCCTGCTCACCCGCTTTCCCCTGATGTGGGTTCCTCTTGCGTTGCTGATTGCCAAGGAGCTTTTTATGGGACTTACAGGGCTAATGGTCATTCGCAAAACAAAGCAGGTCTTCAGCGCCATGTGGCATGGGAAGGTGGCGACCTGTCTGCTGTATGCCATGATGATTTTGCATGTGGTATGGCCTGGCATTCCCAAGAGATTATCGGATGCTTCGGTGGCGGCCTGCGTTGTCATGATGGTGATATCGGTGGTGTTGTATGGATACCATAACATTCGGATTTTAAGAGGAAAGGCGGCAGAAAAAAGCATCGGGGAGAGCATGCCGCAGGTCGACGAGAGGATGGGACGCTGCGTGGCCGACGAGCTGGATGTCTGACAGGGCGGCATGGGAAACAAAAAAGTGAAGGCAGGGCAAAAGAGAAGTTGCCCTGCCTTTTTATGTGTGACAGGAAATGGCTTTGGGGTGTTTTGCCGGAAACACTTTCTGTGCGATGGAGGATTGGCTAAAAGGTATTGCACCTGGATCTGCTGGTCGGGGGAGAAATGGGAGAGCGCTCAATGGAAAAGGCATGAAAAGCCTCAAAAAACATTTCAAAAAGAGAGAGACAGAAGAAAATTGAACAAAAAACAAACGCAGCACCTTCAATCATTCATTTAAAAACAGAAATATCGCGCAATATGGGGAAAAAGCTTGACAAAACTGACAAGAATTTTTATCCTTTAATAATAGTAGGTTTTTGAAATTCATCGAATTTAATTTTGAAAGCTTGGACAATCTCAAATTTGAGATTTGGAGGGACCTCCATGGGACAGAGTTTAACGCCAAGGCAGATTCGCTCCCTGCAAAATATCGACAAGCTGGTGAAGACGGCCATCGCTATGTTTCAGCAGCAGGGATACGATGCCGTGACCATTGATGACATCTGCGCAGAGTGCGGCATGTCAAAAGGGGTTTTTTACTACCGGTTTCGCTCCAAGGAAGACCTGGTAGCTTATGCACATAAGAATTTTTGCGACGACTATATTTCGAAGCAGGTGAAGTATGATGAAACGCAGCCTCTGCGCTCGCAGCTTAGAGACTACCTGAGGGCACAGTTTGACTTTTCCAAGGCGTTTGGGGAAATGCTGATTGCCAGAGGGCTTCAGGGGATGTTTTCGGCCTATCATCAGAAGCTTGCGGGAGAGGATGTCAGCTGGTCGGAGGAGCAGGAGGAGAAGGAGCGCTCCTATTCCTCTTATATGGTGCGTAAGCTGTCGGAACGCGGCGCACGGGAACAGGCATTTCGCGGCGGCATGACCGAGCTGGAAGCGGCGGCCTTTTTGCGCAACTTTGTTTTTGGCAACCGGATGATGTGGCTTTTTCACGACCGGCAGCCAGGAGAATGCGAGGATTTTCCCCTGAGCGAGCGCCAGATCGAGCTTTTTTTGGATATGCTGCTGCAATGATGGCATAACAGGGATACATTGCTTGCCAAAAGGCGGCGGCCTGCCTGAAACGAGAAGCGCCTAAGTTGCCTTCAGGGAAAAAGAAAATGGCTTTGAACGGGCGCCGGCAGGGGTGTGCGAAGGCGCGCCCTGCCGGCGCCCGTTGCACCCTGCCGCACTTCTCTGCGCCCTGCAGGGAGTCTGCCCAAGAGAGGAAGGGTAGGATGCCGAAAAAGATGATTTTGCATGAGCAACGCCCGGGGAAAGCTCCCCGGGCGTTTTGCGAGGTAGGCGGTTTTGCGGCGGCATTTTTTGAGAGAGGCCCCTTAGCCCGTAATGGTGCCCGTCACAGTGATGGTGGCCATACCCGGGCCGTCTTCGGTGGCAGCGGGAACCGAAATCGACGGTCCGCAGCTGGCAGGCAGCGTCAGGACGTGAGTGGTGGGGTCGGTGGTATACTGTCCTTCCGCATAGGTGGTGGTAGCGCCGTTGACGGTCAGTTGCACGAGTGTTGGTACAAAGCTGGCCGGGAGGGCATCGGTCATGACCACGCCGGTAGCGGCCTCGTTGCCGGTATTGGTCAGAGTGAAGGTATAGGTAAGGGCTCCGCCGACCGAAACCGTGGCGCGGTCTGCCTGCTTGTAGATGGAGAGCTGCGCGTAGGACTCGGCTCTGATGGTGGCGGCAGGGCTGGGGGCTGCCGTAATCACCGTGCCCGAAACAGAACCGCTGTTGGCCGAAACGGCGGCGGCATTGGTAATGGAGGTCACGGTGGAGTCAAGGGTGCTGCTGACGGTGGCCACATAGACGAGCAGCAGCGTCTGCCCGCTTTCCAGAGGCCCCGACATGGTGGTGATCAGGGAATTTCCGCTCACGACGGGGCTGATGCTGAGCTGTGTGCCGTCGAGATAAACCTTCATGGAGTTGTTGAGATAAATCAATGCGCCTGCACCGCCGAGATTGTCGGCAATGGTGACGTTGTAAAGAGGACCCTGGCCATTGTTGACCACCGAGATGACATAGGCCACGCGCTGGCCCGGACGAAACGACGGGGTCAGCGCATTTTTGACGGCGGAAATGCTGTATTGGTCGAGCAGCGTGGTGGAAATCATGTTGGAGGTGGCCGAGCCTCCGGACTGTTCGCCGTTATAGTAATAGGAAACAAGTGCTTGGTTGTTGAGCGTTGTCGACATGGAAAAGCTCCTTTCAAGATATTGCAATATTGCACGGGCATCGGGGAATGCGCAAAGCCGCTTGTTCCAGTATATTGTCGAAAGTCGTTTTGTGTGAGGCCTAGCGTTGACCGAAAGAAAAGACTTATGCTATAATATTTTCCAAATGGGGACAACGCAGAAAAATAAAAAATGATTTTGCCAAAAAGCAAAAAAGAGAAGGCCCTTTGCGCGGTGCCCCGATTAAGAGAGGAGTTATCGCATGAAACAGGGTATTTTGGACGGGATCCGTGTGATCGACTTTACCAAGGCCATTGCAGGCCCTTTGTGCGGCTCGTATCTGGCCGACATGGGGGCGGAAGTCATTAAGGTGGAAGGCCCCAAGGGAGACCCGTCGCGGCAGGGAAAGCCGGGCGTGGGGGCGTTTGCCGCCTATTTTACCAATGTCAACCGGGGAAAGAAGTCCATTGCGCTGGATCTGAAAACTCCGGAGGGGAAAGCCCTTTTTACCGAGCTTGTCAAAACGGCAGACGTTTTGCTGGAAAACAATCGGCCCGGCGTTATGGATCGTCTGGGCTTTGGTGTGGAGGCCTGCAAGAAGCTCAATCCCAACATGATTTATGCCTCGGTATCCGGATTTGGACAGACCGGCCCTTATGCCATGCGTCCGGCCTATGATTTGGCGGCGCAGGCCATGGGCGGCACCATGTATATTACCGGCACGGCCGAAACCATCCCGCTCAACCACGGCGCTCCGACGGCCGACGTGATGACGGCGCTCAACAGCACCATTGCCATTTTGGCGTCGCTCTTTGCAAGAGAGAAGACCGGAATTGCCCAGCGTGTGGAAACCTCGCTGCTCGAGGCCGTGGTGGGCAGCCTGTTGGCCCAGACGCCCCTGTATCTGCTGGATGGGGAGATTCCCATGCGCGACGGCAGCAAGTTCCTCAACGCCTGCCCTTACGAGGCCTACAAGGCCAGCGACGGCTACTTTGTCTTTGCCGGCATGGGCACCTGGAAGCTCTTTTGTGAGGAGATTATCAATCGTCCCGATCTGGTGGAGGACGAGAGATTCGTCAAGCCGGCCGACCGCATGCAGCACCGTCCTGAGCTGCGCGAAATCATCGAGGCCTGGGCTGCCGACAAGACGGTGGCCGAGATCGTGGATGCAAACGCCGCTAAATTCCCCTGCGCACCGGTCAACAACTTTGAGCAGGTGTGCAACGACCCGCACATCCGCGACGCCCGCGAGATGTTCATCGACGTGCCTCTGGCCGATGGCAATACCATGACCATCACCAACAATCCCATCAAGATGAGCGATTTCCGATGCCGTCCGCTGAGCGGTCCCAGCTTTGCCGGCGGCGACAACGACGCCATTTTCACGGAGCTTGGCTTTGACGCCGACACGCTTAAGGATTACAGAGAGCGCGGCATCATCCTGTAACAGGATGCCCTTCTGCCTGCAGCAGCCGATTTGCAAAAAAAGACACCCGCCGCAACAAGCGGCGGGTGTCTTTTTTGCATTTTTATGCCTGCACATGGAAGCAGGCGATGCGGCGGCCTCTTTTTTCCTCGAGCGGAGGCATTTGAGTGCGGCAGAGGTCGTCGGCATGGGGACATCGGGTGCTGAAGGGGCAGCCGGCGGGAGGGTTTACGGGGCTTGGGATTTCCCCCTGAAGGGGAATGCGTGTTTTGCGTTTTCCCTCCACCGGGTCTGGAATCGGGACGGCGCTGAGCAATGCAATGGAGTAGGGATGCAGGGGGTTCATGTAGATATCATGACTGTCTCCGATTTCCATGATATGTCCGAGATACATCACGGCGATGCGGTTTGAGATGTGCTTGACCATGCTCAGGTCGTGCGCGACAAACAGGTAGGAGATGCCGGTATTTTCCTGAATCTGCTTGAGCAAGTTGATGATCTGGGCCTGGATAGAGACGTCGAGCGCCGAGATGGGCTCGTCGCAGATGATAAATTTGGGGTTCAGGGCGAGGGTTCTGGCAATGGAGATGCGCTGCCTCTGGCCTCCGGAAAATTCATGGGGATAGCGGCGGATGTGGTCGGGCTTGAGCCCCACGATGTCAAGCAGCTCCACGGCCTTTGCCTCGCGCTGGGCGTCGGAGTCATACATGCCGTGAATGACCATGGGCTCCTTGATGATTTCTCCAATGGTCATGCGGGGGTCGAGCGAGGCATAGGGGTCCTGGAAAATCATTTGAACGTCCTTGTGAAACTGCTTGAGCTGCGCCCCATTGAGATGGGTGGTCTCTTTTCCCTCAAAAAAGATTTTGCCGTCGGTGGGCTCATAGAGCTTGACGACGGTTCGCCCGAGGGTGGACTTTCCGCAGCCGCTTTCGCCCACAAGGCCCAGCGTTTCCCCTTTTTGGACCTCCAGGGAGACGCCGTCAACGGCCTTGACGACCTTTTTCTTTGAGAAGAGCCCGTCGCTGATATAAAAATATGTTTTCAGATTTTCAAGCTGTAAAATGGCGGTCTGCTCGGCCATATTCATTCCCCCTGCCTTTTGGTGAGTTCATTGAGCCAGCACGCACTGAGATGTGTGGGTGAAAGCACGGTGGTCTCCGGCATTTGGAGCTTACAGATTTTCATGGCCTCGTCACACCTGTCCACAAAGGGGCAGCCCTTGGGCGGCTGCAGCAAATCCGGCGGGGAGCCGGGGATGGGCTTCAGCTCGCGGCTGTCGTCCTCGGGGTTGCAGATGCACGACAGCAGCCCCTTGGTATACGGGTGGTTGGGGCTGTAGAAAATTTCCTTGTCGGTGCCGGTTTCAACGATTTTTCCGCCATACATGATGTTGATGCGGTCGCAAAGGCTCGCCACCACGCCAAGATCGTGCGTGATGAGAATGACGGAGGACTGCAGCTTTTTGCTGATGTCCTTGATAAGGTCGAGGACCTGCGCCTGAATGGTGACATCGAGCGCCGTGGTAGGCTCGTCGGCAATGATGAGCTTGGGGTTGTTGGCCAGGGCAATGGCGATGATGATTCTCTGGCGCATTCCGCCCGAAAACTCAAAGGGATACTGGTCGATGCGGGTTTCGGGGGAGGGGATGCCCACCAGGCTCATGAGCTCCAGGGCGCGCTGCCTTGCCTGCTGCTTTGTCATGGAAGTGTGGTTGAGGATGGGCTCACACAGCTGCTTGCCGATTTTCATGGTGGGGTTCAAAAAGGTCATGGGGTCTTGAAAAATCATGGCCATGCGGCTGCCGCACAAATCCCTCATCACGGCGCTGTAGGCTTTTTTGCTCTGGTAGCTGCAGGGGTTGATGTCGGTGCCGTCAAACAGCATTTTGCCGCATTGGATGTGGGCGGTATCGCCAAGCAAGCCCATGATGGAATACATCGTCACCGATTTGCCGCTTCCCGATTCGCCCACGATGCCCAGGATTTCTCCCTTGTTCAGGTGAAAGGAGACGTTGCGCACGGCGTGGACGATGCCCTGGTCGGTCTCAAAATCGACCGAGAGATTTTCTGTTGTCAACAAGTTGTCCATGGTAATACCTCAGTGCTTTCGTGGGTCGAGAGCTTCATTGAGCCCGTCGCCGATGAAATTCAAACTTAGCATGGTCAAGCTGATGGCAAGAACGGGCCACAGCATTTGGATGGGATAGCTTTGGATCAGGGAGCGGGCCTCGTTGGCCATGGTGCCCCAGCTCGACTGGGGGATACTGATGCCGATGCCCACAAAGGCCAAAAAGGCTTCGGTGAAGATGGCCTGAGGAACCATCAGCGTCGTATTGACGATGATGGGCCCGATACTGTTGGTAATCAGGTGCTTGAACAAAATCCGCCGGTGGCTGGCGCCCATCACCCTTGCCGCCTGCGCATACTCTCTCTCTTTGAGGCTCATGACCTGCGTGCGCACCTGACGGGCCATGCCGATCCAGCCGCTCACCGAGAGGGCCAGCAGCACCGAAAAGATGTTGGAGCCGAAGATGAGCATGACCATGATGACATACAGCATGCTGGGGATCGAGTAGATGATATCGGCAATGCGCATGAGCACCATGTCCAGCTTGCCGCCGAAATATCCGCACACGCCGCCGTAGACCACGCCGATGAAGAGATTGATAAAGGCTGCGGAAAAGCCCACGGAAAGGGAGATTCTCGCGCCGTACATGAGGCGTACGAAGATGTCTCGCCCAAACTTGTCGGTGCCGAGCGGGTGGCTCAGGCTGGGTGGGTCGTTTCGCAGCATAAGGTCCTGCCCGTCATAGGTGTAGGGAGAAAGCAGGGGGACCAGGATGGCAAGCGCCACCATGACCAAAAGAAAGCACAGGCTGACGAGGGCGAGTTTGTTTTTCTTGAAGTGAGCCCAGGCATCCTGAAAATAGGTCTTGGACTGCACGGCGATAAATTCATTGTTTTTCTCACTGTCGCTGAGCTTTTCAAACATATCGTCCGAGAGCTCATACAGGGCGTTTTGATTCATTGCAGCATCCTCCCTTCTCACTTGAGCCGCACACGCGGGTCGATGGCGGCGGAGATCAAATCGGTCGCAATGTTTGCAATGATAATGAAAGCGCCGTAGATGATGGTCAGAGCCATGATGAGCGTGTAGTCACGGTTTGTCACGCTGTTGACAAATTCCGCCCCGATGCCGGGAATCGTGAACATGGTTTCCACGACAAACGAGCCCGTGACAAGCGTGGCAAGCAGGGGGCCTGCGTAGGTGATAACGGGAAGGATGGCGTTTTTCAGAGCGTGACGCAGCACCACCGTGACCTCTCCCGTGCCCTTGCTTTTGGCCAGCGTGACGTAGTCCTGCCGCAGTTCTTCCTGAAGGCCCGATTTGACAAGACGCGAAATCATGGCAATCGGCCCCAGGGCGAGCGCCACGCCGGGCATGATAAAGTTTTTCCAGCCCGAAAGCCCAATCATCGGCAGCCAGCCCAGCTTGACGCCAAACAGCAGCATCATGAGCAGCGCCACCAGAAAGCTGGGGACGCTCACGCCCACCGTTGCAATAAAGGCCACAGTGCCGTTGATCCAGGGCTTTTTGGAGAAGGCGGCCACCGCACCCAGTGAGATGCCGACAAACATGGCGATGCAAAAGGAGACCGCCCCCAGTGACGCAGTGTAGGGAAGGCCCTTTCCGATGATGTCCATGACCTCGGCGCCCTTTCGGTGCAGCGAGGTGCCAAAATTTCCGGTCACGGCATTTTTCAGATACTTGATATACCGAATGTGATAGGGCTTATCGAGGTCATACAGCTCAATGAGCTTGTCCCGGATGACGTCCGACAGCTGCCGCATCTCCCCTGAAAAGGGGGTGCCCGGAATGGCGTGCATCAGATAAAAGGTGATGGTGGCAAGCGCAAACAGGGTGACGAGGCCAAACAGCACGCGCTTGACAATGTATTTTGTCATGGCTTTTTCTCCTACTTCAGAAGTGGTTAGCAGTACCGGTCAATCCAAGCGGCGATTTCTTTGAGCCGGCGGATGCGGTGACGGGGCTTGCCGTTGCGCGAGAGATTGTGGTTTTCCCCCTCGAACAGGCACATGCGGCTGGGCACCCCAAAGTATTTCATGGCCTGGAACATCTCAACGCCCTGGTCGATGGTGCAGTCGTAGTCGCAAAGGGCATGGATGAACAAAATGGGCGTTTTGGCATAGGGTGCGTAGCGATAGGGGGAGTGGAACCACAGCTTTTCCGTATTGCTCCACGGGTCGCCGCCGGCTGCCTCCCTGTCGTAGGTAAAGCCGATATCACTGATGCAGAAGTCGGCCACAAAGTCGCTGACGCTGCGCTGGGATGCAATGGCCGCAAAGCGGTCGGTGTGGCCCACAATCCAGTTGCACATGAATCCGGCATACGAGCCGCCCGCCACGGCGACACGCTTCGGATCAATCTGAGGACAGACCTCCAGGATATGGTCCATAAACGCCATCAAATCGTCGTAGTCGATGGTGCCGTGCTTGCCCCGGATGTCGGCAAATTCCTCGCCCTTGCCCTCGCTGCCGCGCGGATTGCAGAAGAAGACAAAGTATCCCTTGCCGGCAAAGGCCTGCATCTCGTGCATAAAAACACATCCATACGCCGAGCGCGGGCCGCCGTGGATTTCATATAGGGCGGGGTAGCGTTTTGTCTCGTCGTAGTCCTTGGGATAGATGACCCAGCCGTCGATGGAAATGCCCTCGCTGTTGACAAAGGGGGTGTATTTGACAGGGGAGACAAACTTTGTGGCAAAAAAGTCCCCGTTGACATTGGTGAGCTGCACGGGCAGGCTGCTGTTCAAGGCGCAGCGATAGAGCTCAAGACACCTGTCCTTCGGCGCCGCAGCCACATAGGCGTTGCTCTCATCTGCATCGAAAAAGGCGATGCAGCCCTCTTCAAAACACACGCGCTTTTTCAC
Source organism: uncultured Clostridia bacterium (assembly GCA_944376235.1). Classification (GTDB taxonomy): domain Bacteria; phylum Bacillota; class Clostridia; order Oscillospirales; family Feifaniaceae; genus Galloscillospira. The sequence goes on from CALWCA010000016.1 coordinate 52,006, forward strand.
AGTGCCCACAAGGTCAATGGAATAAAGGGCCCTTTCATAGCCCTTGAGCGCGACGAAAAAAATCTCCTCGCCCACGGTTTTCCATGTCGTGCCGTCGCCAAACAAAACGTCGGTGAGAATGGAGCCGCCCACCGCCAGGCCGTCGTGGGTACGCAGCAGGGCAGACTTCCCCGTGGCCATGTCGTAGGTGTAAAAATCGCAAAGCTGCGTGTTGCCGTAGGTCTTGTTGTCCGAAAGTGTATAGATCAGCTTTGAACCAACAAAGCCCGCCTGGCCTACCTTTGCGGTGGCGGGGGGCACAATGGTCTGCATTTTTCCGGTGTCGGCATGGTATAAGTAGAGTTCGGTCAGCGTGTCCTGCAGGGTGTCCTGCCAATCCCGGCCCACAATGGCAATCAGGGAGCCGGAAATCTGAAAGGACTTGACCTCGGTGGTGAAATTCGTGACCGGCGTGAGCGACTGCTGCGCCTCGTTGTAAAGATAGAGCACATTGCGCTTGCCCGACACATAGCCCTTGCCGTTTTCCCACAGGGGAGCCTCTTCAATCACATGGTAGTCGAGCTCTTCAATGCACTCATCCTCGGGCACCACGGAGGGGTCTGGGGCGTTTTTGTCATAGACAATGGTGGCGGCATAGAGGCCGTTTCCAAGCTTTTTGAGCTGCGTCACCTCGCCGGGTATGTCAAAGGCCTTGGCTTTTTTGCCGGTGCTGACGCACACGCGGTAATAGGATGTTTTTTTATTGTGGGGCTTTGACTTGTCGGCCTCGTCGTATTCGGCGCAGACCAGCAGCGTATCCGCATCGTCCCAGAGGAAGGCGCCGTCCTTGCCGGTATCGCCCAGCGCACGGGTGGCCCCGGTCTGCGTGTCGCAGAGGTGGATGTTTGACTGATAGCAGTTGTTTTCCCTATCCGACGTCGTGACGGTATAGGCCAGCAGCTTGCCGTCCGGACCGAGTGCAGGGGCGCTGACAAACGCAAGCTTTGCAACGTCTTCGAGCAAGATGTTTTCCATAGCAATCGACCTTTCCGAAAGTTTGACGAATGAGGGATATCCTTGGAGCTTTGAAACTCCAAGGATATCCCCAAAAGAAATTTCACTTCATTATTTCAGACATCGTTTATTCGGCGGCAATCGTGCAGTAGCCGAAGAAGGGCCACACGCCGTTCAGGGTAATGCCCTGAATACCGTCGGCGACGAGGTAGGGGGTCAGATACTCAAACAACGGGATGAGATAGACATTTTCCTCCACGAGGTAGTCTTCCATCTCGTGCAGCGCCTGCAGAAACTCGGTGGGGTCGGCAAGCTGAATGGCGTTTTCAGCCATTTCATCGTACACCGGATCGCTGATGGCCGGGACAACCTGCCCGCCGGTGGTCCACAGCGTGAGCAGGCGGCTGAAGTGGCTGCCAACCGAATCGCCGTAACGGCAGAGCTCGAAATCGCCCTGGTCAACCTGGTCATAGTAGACGCTGGACTCCACGCTGTCGAAGCTCACGTCAATGCCGACGGCAGCCCAGAAGGACTGGAGCATGGTGGCAACGTCGCCATGGATGCTGTTGTTGCTGTATTTGTAAACGGTTTTGAGGGGGTTGCTCTCGTCATAGCCGGCCTCGGCGAGAAGCTGCTTTGCCATTTCGGGATCGTATGTCAGGGTGTAACCATCGGCATCGGCCTCATCGCGGAATTCCCCGTTGATGCCGGCTGCGCCATGGGGGATATAACCGTTGAGCACCTGATAATATTCGGAGCCCAGCACGTCGGAGATGGCCTGCTTGTCAATGGCCAGCGCAAGGGCGCGGCGCACTCTGACATCCTTGAGATATTCGGGACCGGTCTCACCGGAGTTCATAACGATAAAGTAGGAGGTTCCGTCCTGGATCACCTGCAGTGTATCCGTGCCCGTATATTTGTCGGCTGCGCTGCTCGTGACACTGAGCGCAACGTCGATGTCGCCGCTCTCAAAGTTCATGGCCTGGGCATCCTGGTCGGGCATGCACCAGAAGGTGATGGAATCCATGGTGATGGCGTCCTTGTTGAAGTAGGTCTCGCTCTTGGTGAGGACTGCCTTTTCCGTGGAGTTGATTTCACTCACGACATAGGGGCCCGAGGTAGGATTGCCGGGCTCGAGGGACCACAGGGAATCGTGCTGCGGCGTGTCCTGAGGAAGGGCAACCCAGGCTCTGTTGCACATCAGGCTGGGCAGGAAGGTGCAGGGGGCTTCCAGTTCAATGACAAGGGTCTTGTCGTCGGTCGCCTCGATGCCGACGTAGCTGTGATCTTCCACCGTGCAGTCAAAGTCGTTTCCGGCCTCGATGGCCTTTTGGTTATACTCTTTGGAGCCCTTGAGGTAGCTGAGGATTTCCTTGATGGAATATGCATTGTCAACGCCATAGGACAGCGCGCGCAGCATGGCATATTCGAAATCATGGGCGGTGATGGGAGTCCCGTCGCTCCAGACGGCATCGTCTATCAGGGTGAAGGTGTAGGTCAGGCCGTCTTCGCTGACGGTGTAATCCTTGCACAGCTCCTTTTGGACGTTCCCCTGCGCATCCTTGCGGAACATGCCGGAATACAGATGAGTGAGGACATATTCATTTTGCGTCTCGGTGTTGATGCCGTGATCCAGCGTGGTAATGTGGGCGCCGAGGGCGACATCAATGTTGCTTGTTGATGCGGTGTTGGGGTCAGTGTTCTCGCCCTCCGTGGAGTTGCAGCCGGCAAACAACACAAGGGTCATGCAGGCCGCCAAGAGAAGAGCAACCAGTTTTTTCATCGCGAAAGCCTCCTGTAGTTCAAAATTAGAACGAGCCCATCATAGCATGAATTGGGGGGCCATGTCAACAGATATTTATACAAAATCATCCAAAAATATTGAATAAAGTTGCTTCAAAAGGGGAAGTCGAGCGTCTGTGTGCGTGAGAGGAGAATTCGAGGCAGCACAGAAAGGCCGCGCAAATAACGCTGTTTTTATCCCCAAAAGCGACATTTCGGTCAAAAATCGAGAATGTTGTCGGGCTTAAAAATAAAATCGTTAAAATTTTAAAATGAAGGCTCAAAAGAACAGCAAGAGAAAAGAAAAATGATGAGGCATGAGCTAAAAACTATTTTGAGAAAAACGACAAAGTTCCGCAGGGGAAATGTGCTGAAAAAGGGAATGGAAGGGTTGAATGCGGCAGGCTGTGAGAGGAAGGCGTTGGAAAGGGTGAAAAGTGGGAAGGAGGGAGAAAAAAGAGCACAGAAATGAATAAAAATTCATTATTATAGGGGCTGCTGTGCAAGATATGGGCAGGAGAGGCGAGATGGCCGGAGCAAGGGAGCATCTGCAGGGCCCGATTTTTTTTGGGAACAGGGCAGCGCAGGAAACAGGAACATTTGCAGCACGGCACATGATATGGTATAATAACGACAATCATTTTGGGTTGAACATACTGGATATTTTGGATTAAGAAGGGATACATCGTCCATATGCGTTTTTGTACTTTGGTTTCGGGCAGCAGCGGCAACGCCGTTTACCTCGGCGAGGGGGGCTGCCATTTGCTGATTGATGCCGGGCTGAGCTACCGGGAGCTGACACGGCAGCTCGGGACGCTGGGACTTCGCCCGTCCGACCTGTCGGGTCTGCTGCTGACGCATGAGCACAGCGACCATGTCAAGGGGCTGGCGCAGTTTGCCATGCGCACCGGCGTGCCTATTTACGGCAGCAGGGAGACGCTGATGGCGGTATGCACCAAGCTGGGCAGCGTGATGCCAGATCGGTTTACGGCCTTTTCGGGCAGAGGGCCCTTTGAGATTGGCGCGTTTTCGGTGACGCCCTTTGCCGTGCCGCACGACGTGCCCTGCCTGGGCTACCGTGTGGAGGGGGAGAGCGGCCGTTTTGCCATGGCAACCGACATCGGCTATGCGGCAGACTCCATCAGAGAGGGCCTGCGCGGCGTAGACTTTGTGTTGGTGGAGGCCAATCACGATGTGGAGATGCTGATGAAGGGGCCCTATCCGCCCTATCTCAAGCGCCGAATTGCATCGGACGAGGGGCATCTGTCCAACGAGGACTGCGGGGAGCTGTGCCGAGAGCTGGTGCAGACGGGGTGCGAGCATTTTCTGCTGGGGCATCTGTCGAGCAACAACAACCTGCCGCAGCTGGCGGCGCAGGCAGTGTGCGGGACGCTGATGCAGGCGGGCATCCGTCCCGGCGAGGTGACGGTTGATGTGGCGCCGCGTCTGGAGAGAAGCCCGCTCTTTGAATTCGGGCACACGCAGGTGCTGCGGCAGGGGGCTTTTTGAATGGAGCACATCATTTTGGCGGTGGGAAAGCTGAGCGAATCCTATTGGAGAGAGGCCTGCGCCGAATATGTCAAGCGCATGGGCAGATACGGGGGGCTGCGCATCGAGGAGATTGCCGAGGCAAGGCTGCCCAAGAACCCCTCCCCGGCCGACATCGGGAGGGCAGTGGCAAAGGAGGGGGAGGATATGCTCTCCCGTCTGCCCAAGAGAGCCTTTGTGTGCGGGCTGTTTATCGAGGGCAGGCAGCGCAGTTCGACCGGGCTGGCACAGCTTTTGGACGAGCTGCCGCAAAGAGGGTTTTCCCAGGCGGTTTTTCTGATTGGCGGCTCCAACGGCATGTCTGAAGCCGTGCGCAGCGCCTGCCATGAGACGCTGTCCTTCTCTCCCATGACCTTTCCGCACCAGCTCATGCGCGTCATGCTGTGCGAGCAGCTTTACCGTGCCCGAAGCATCCTGGCCGGCACGGAGTACCACAAATAGGAGGTGCCGTTTTGAAAAAAGACGAAAAATTTTGCAAAATTCTGTTTGGGGCCGTGCTGCTGGAGGTCGGGGTGCTGGGCGCCGTGGGCCTTGCCATTGCGGCCGCCGTGCTGCGGCAGGGTTCCACATCCGGCCTGCTGCGCGCCATGGAGAGCACCGGCGCGTTCTATCCGGCACTGCTGCTGTTTTTGGCCGGCTGTGCGGGCTTTTACATCTGCTGCGAGCAGATGTAAAACAGGGGGCCAGACTACCAGCCAAAGGTGGTCTGGCGCGACGATGAGGAGACAAAGCGGGCAAAATAAAAGAGGGTGCGCCTGTTCTTTTGGAAGGAGAGCGTCCCCTTTTTCATGTAGGCGCCTGGTTTTGACAACGCCTTATTTTAATTTTGGGAAGAAAATAACCAAGAGCATACCCCTCGAAAGCGCAAAAATGCCGCTTTATCATTTCACACAGCATGGGAAAAACGGGCAAGAAGTCAAAGGCTTCCTGCCCGTTTTTTGTTGCAGCCTGTTTTCCGGCCGTTTTCGCTTGGTTTGTTTTCGATCCTTTCCTTATCGGCAGATGGCTTTTGGGGCCGCCTGCTTTTTCTATAGGGGACGGTGGGGGCGCGCAGTGCCTGAAAGGGGGTGATGCGATGCTTTTTGTGGGGGAGGGACGCACAGAGGAAGGGCGGCGCGTCAGGCATGGAAGCCGGCCGCCGCGTCAAAGCGCGGGGCAAGGCCGATGCGGTCGGGCCCCAGATGCACGCGGAACTGGTAGATGTCATTTCCGGGGAAGTGGTTGGCCTCAATCAAAATGGGGCCATTGGGCGTGACGGCCACGTCCCAGCCCACATATCCGAGCTCGGGGATGCGCAGCGCCGCCTCCTTGACAAGCTGTGCCGCTTCCCTGGTAAAGGCGAGCGGCGCACCCTTGAGCGTGACGCCAGTGAAGGGGTGCTCGCTGTAGAGCAGGCCGTCCTTGTCGGCGCCGGGGGTCGAGATGCAGCCCTTTTCCAGATCCACGATGGCCGCCATGCCGCCACTGTTGAGGTTGTCCACCCTGCGGCCGTTGTTGCCAAGGCGGATGCAGGAAAAGACGATGGCAGGCTGCCCTCCCGGACGGGTGATGGTGACAAGGCGCAGCGTGTTAACCGACAGGGGGTAGATACGGGCATAGTCCTCATGCTGAACCACATACTGCTCGACCAGAAGCTGCCCGTTTTGGATGCACTCGTCATAGCGGGCGTGAAGGTCTGCAATTTGCGAAGCGTCGAGCAGCTCGATGCCGCGTCCGCAGGTGCCGTCGAGCGGCTTGACCACAAAGAGGGGATTGCGCTGGCAGAAGGCCTCAAACTCCTCGAAGCCGGCCTGCCTCAAATCCAGCCACAGCCTGCCGTGCAGGCCGTCGAAGCGGCGCAGGAACTGCGTTTTGTCGCTGAGCAGGTTCCAGTATTGCGGGGGGTTGAGGCGCCTGACGTATTCATTGTTTTTGCCGCGCGTCACATAGGTGGCGCGCTGGGCGGGGGTGAGAGAGTCAAACTCAAACAGCCGGTAGTCGGTATAGCCGGCGCGGTATTTGACAGCGCAGCCCAGCATGTCGCACAGGACGAAAAATTTTGGCCGGCCGCACCGTTTTGAGACCACCGACACCGCCGACTTTAGGCCCGACAGATCCATGTTTGCCGCCCGGCGGATGAGATATTGCAGCTTTCCCAAGGGAGAACCTCCTCTGACAAACGCGCGGTCTTCAGCGTCCGCAGCACTTTTTGTATTTCTTGCCGCTGCCGCAGGGGCAGGGGTCGTTGGGACCGATTTTTTTGCCCTGACGCCGCACCGTGCGGCTCTGCTTGTCGCCGCCCGGCGAGAGCTCGGGCGCCTTTTCGGTGGCCACCTTGGTGCGCGTGACCTGCCCGCCCTGCTTGAGGCGGAAGAGGAAGAGGTCGCGCACGGTGTCCTCCCGGATGGAGGCCGTCATGGCGTCGAACATGTCGTAGCCTTCAAATTTATATTGCTGCACGGGGTTTTGCTGTCCGTAAGCGCGCAGGGCAATGCCCTTGCGCAGCTCGTCCATGGCGTCGATGTGATCCATCCACTTGCGGTCGACCTCCTGCAGCAGCACCACGCGCTCCACCTCGCGCATGATGGGGCCGATCTGCCGTTCCTTGGCCTCGTAGACGGTGTGAGCCTTGTCGAGCAGCGCCGTCACCAGCGCCTCGCGGGAGGCGGGCGGGGTGCCGCCCGTCAGGCTGCCGCCGGTCAGCTCGCCCGGCAGCAGGAACTGCCCGGCAAAGGCCAGCTCGAGCGAGCGGATGTCCCAGTGCTCGGGCTGATCCCCGGCGCAGTAGAGCGTCACCTTTTCCTCTACGACCTCGTCGATCATGTGCAGCACGCGCTCGCGTAAATCCTCCCCGTCGAGCACCTGCTGGCGCTGCCGGTAAATGACGCCGCGCTGTTCGTTCATGACGTCGTCATACTGCAAGACGTGCTTGCGGATGTCGAAGTTGCGGCCCTCGACGCGGCGCTGGGCCGACTCGATGGAGCTTGTGAGGATTTTTGCCTCGATGGGCTCGTTGTCCTCCACGCCCAGGGAGTTCATGAGATTTGCAATGCGTTCGCCGCCAAACAGCCGCATGAGGTCGTCCTCCAAAGCGATGTAAAAGCGGCTTTCGCCGGGGTCGCCCTGACGGCCCGAGCGGCCGCGCAGCTGGTTGTCGATACGGCGGGATTCGTGGCGCTCGGTGCCGATGATGAAGAGGCCTCCCGCCTCGCGCACGGCCTGCGCCTCAGGCGCAAACTGCTCCCGGAAGGACTGCTCAAGCTGCGAGAAGGCCTCGCGCGCAGCCAGGATTTCGGCGTCGTCGGTCTCGTTGTGGGCAGTGGCGGCGGCGATGAGCTCGTCGCTCATGCCGCGCTTTCTCAGCGCGTCGCGCGCGGCAAATTCGGCGTTGCCGCCCAGGATGATGTCGGTGCCGCGCCCTGCCATATTGGTGGCGATGGTCACGGCGCCGCGCTTGCCGGCCTGCGCCACAATCTCGGCCTCTTTTTCATGGAATTTGGCGTTGAGCACGTTGTGCTTGACGCCGCGCCGCGACAGCAGCTTGGAGAGCGCCTCGCTTTTTTCAATGGAGACGGTGCCCACCAGAACGGGCTGCCCCTTTTCGTGGCATTCCACAATGTTGTCGATGACGGCCAGGAATTTTGCGGCCTCGGTCTTGTAGACCACGTCGGGGTGGTCAACGCGGATCATGGGGCGGTTGGTGGGCACCACGATGACGTCGAGCTTGTAGATTTCGCGGAACTCCGCCTCCTCGGTCAGGGCGGTTCCGGTCATGCCCGAGAGCTTTTTGTAAAGGCGGAAGTAATTTTGAAAGGTGATTGTGGCAAGCGTGCGGCTTTCGCGCTGCACCTCCACATGCTCCTTGGCCTCGATGGCCTGGTGCAGGCCCTCCGAGTAACGCCGCCCGAACATGAGACGGCCGGTGAATTCGTCGACAATGATGATCTCGCCGTCCTTGACCACATAGTCCACGTCGCGCTTCATGATGCCGTTGGCCTTGAGCGCCTGGATGACGTGGTGATAGAGCGTGGAGTTCTCGGGGTCTGCAAGGCTTTCCACGCCAAAGTACTTTTCCGCCTTTTGCTGGCCGGCGGCGGTGAGCTGCACCGAGCGCGCCTTTTCGTCGATGATGTAGTCGCCGTCCATGTCGTCGTTGTCCTGCTTGGCGTCGAGCTCGAGCACCTTGACGGGTGTGAGCGAGCGGGCAAGGGCGTCGGCCTTCTGGTAGAGGTCGGAGGAGTCATCGCCGGCGCCCGAGATGATGAGCGGGGTGCGCGCCTCGTCAATCAAAATGGAGTCGACCTCGTCGACAATGGCAAAGGCATGGCCGCGCTGCACCATCTGCTCCTTGTAAATGACCATGTTGTCGCGCAGATAGTCAAATCCAAATTCGTTGTTGGTGCCGTAGGTGATGTCGGCGGCATAGGCGGCGTGCTTTTCCTCCGGGGGCACGCCATGCACCACGAGCCCCACCGTCATGCCCAGAAAACGGTAGACCTTGCCCATCCACTCGCTGTCGCGGCGGGCCAGGTAGTCGTTGACCGTGACGATGTGGACGCCCTGTCCCGTCAGGGCGTTGAGATAGGCCGGCAGGGTGGCCACCAGCGTCTTGCCTTCACCGGTGCGCATCTCGGCAATGCGGCCCTGGTGCAGCACGATGCCGCCCAAAAGCTGCACGCGGTAGTGGCGCAGGCCCAAAACGCGGTCGGCCGCCTCGCGCACCGTGGCAAAGGCCTCGGGGAGAATATCGTCGGTGGTCTCGCCGGCGGCAAGACGCGCCTTGAATTCATCGGTTTTGGCGCGCAGCTGCTCGTCGCTCAACAGACGGTAGGAGGCTTCAAGCGCCTCGATTTTGTCGGCGATGGGCATGAGCTTTTTGAGCTCACGGTCGCTGTAGCTGCCAAACAGTTTTTCCATCAGTTTCATATCTTCAACTCCTGTATTCCAAGGGCGTTTTCTCTTCAACTTAGCTATTATACCCCACAAAGTCCAAAAAGTACAGCAATAATCCGCGATTGAGAGCCCGGAAGGGCTATCTTTTTGTTGTGTCCTTTGGAGAGGCGTGCTACAATGAAATCCAGGCAAATAAAACAGGGGAAAAGAAGGGATATGTTTGGCAGATTACCCGTTCCATATCGTGCTCATCGAGCCGGAAATTGCCCCCAACACGGGAAATATCGCACGCACCTGCGCGGCAACGGGCTGCGCGCTGCACCTGGTGGGGCCCATGGGCTTTACCATTGACGACAAAAAGCTCAAAAGGGCAGGGCTTGACTACTGGCATCTGCTGCCCATTTTTTATTATGACAGCACGCCCGAGTTTTTTGAAAAAAACGCAGGCCCCTTTTTTTATTTTTCCACCAAGGCGGCCCAAAATTACGCGCAGGTGCGCTATCCGCCCGGCGCGTTTTTGGTGTTCGGCCCCGAGACGCGCGGGCTGCCCGAGTCCCTGCTGCGGAAGCATTACGACAGCACGGTGCGCATCCCCATGCGCGCGCAGGCACGCAGTCTCAACCTGGCCAATTCGGTGGCCATCGCCGTATATGAGGCGCTGCGCCAGCAGGATTTCCCCAATCTTTTGGAGCAGGGACGGCTCAAGTGACAAAAAGACGCCAAAATTGCGGCAAGTGGCTGGAAATATGGCAGGTAAGGTGTTATACTGGGTATAATGGTAATTTTCTGCGCGAAAAGCGCCGGAAGACCGGGTTTTTTATCGAGTATACAACACAACTTGTTTCAGGGGGTTATCCATCATGAAAAAGAGTGTCCGCGACATTGACGTGGCCGGAAAGCGTGTGCTGGTGCGATGTGATTTCAACGTGCCCATCAAAGACGGTGTGATCACCGACGACAGCCGTATCGTCAAGTCGCTGCCCACCATCCGGTATCTGATTGAGCAGGGGGCCCGCGTGGTGCTTTGCTCTCACAGGGGCCGCCCCAAGGGGGAGGTCAATCCCAAGTATTCGCTGGCGCCGGTGGCGGCGCGTCTGTCGGAGCTGCTGGGGCAGCCCGTGCCCATGGTTTCGGATTGTGTGGGGGAGGCTGCGCGCAAGGCGGTGGAAGCCTTGAAGCCCGGACAGGCCTGCCTGCTGGAAAACGTGCGCTTTCATCCCGAGGAGGAGAAAAACGACCCGGCCTTTGCAAAGGAGCTGGCCTCTTTGGGCGAGGTTTTCGTCAACGACGCCTTTGGCACGGCGCACCGTGCACACGCGTCGACGGCCGGCGTGGCAAACTATCTGCCTGCCGTGTGCGGCTTTTTGATCGAGCAGGAGTTGACCGCCATGGGCGGCATCCTGGAGGCGCCGCAGCACCCCTTTGCGGCCATGCTGGGCGGCGCGAAGGTGTCCGACAAGATTGCGGTGCTTGAAAACCTGCTCGACAAGGTGGACGCCATGCTGATTGGCGGCGGGATGGCCTATACCTTTTTGCAGGCTGCGGGCGGCGCTGTGGGCCTGTCGATGTGCGACGAGTCCTGCCTGCCGGTGGCCATGGAAATCCTCAACAAGGCAAAGCGCCTTGGCGTCTCTTTGTACCTGCCCGTTGATGCCGTGTGCAACACGTCGGTCGACAGCACTGCAGACCCCCAGGTGTTCCCCGCCGACGAAATTCCCGACGACATGATGGGGCTGGACATCGGCCCCAAGACCAGGGAGCTCTTCAAGCAGGCGCTGGCCTCGGCCAAGACGGTGGTCTGGAACGGGCCCATGGGCGTGTTTGAAGACGAGCGGTATGCCGGCGGCACCAGGAGCATGGTGGAGGTTCTGGCAAATCTTGACGCCGTGACCGTGATTGGCGGCGGCGATTCCGCCGCGGCCGCCACCCAGATGGGCTATGCCGACCGCATCACGCATATTTCCACCGGCGGCGGCGCGTCGCTGGAATTCCTGGAAGGAAAGGATTTGCCCGGCATCGCATGCCTTGCCGACAAATAGAAATAGAATAGGGAGAGCGGCAAGCAGCCGGAAAGAAAAAACTGCCGCACTCCCCTGGAGCGCGGGCTCCGGGGGGGTGCGGCACAACGTGGTTTAGCGGAGGTGGCTATGAGACGCATCATTTTGGCGGGGAACTGGAAGATGAACCAAACGCCGAGCCAGGCGCAAGTACTGCTGGAAGAGCTGAAGAACAGTCTGCCGGCGACAAAGCATACCGTGGCGGTTTTTCCGCCCTACCTGGCCCTGACGCAGGCGGTGGCTGCGGGGGAGCCCTTTTTGGTGGGGGCGCAAAACTGCCATTTTGAGGACAAGGGCGCCTTCACGGGAGAGATTTCGCTGCCCATGCTCAGTGAAATCGGCGTGAAGGCCGTGATTGTGGGGCACAGTGAAAGACGGCAGTATTTCGGGGAGACCGATGAGACGGTCAACAAAAAGACGCTGGCCGTGCTGCGCGCGGGGCTTACCCCGGTGATCTGCATCGGGGAAACGCTGCCGCAGAGGGAGTCAGGCGCCTATGCCGAGGTTTTGAAGGGCCAGCTTTGCGCCGCCCTGTCGGGCGTGTCGGCGCAGCAGGTGCCCTATGTGGTCATTGCCTACGAGCCGGTGTGGGCCATCGGCACGGGGGTGACGGCCAGTGCACAGCAGGCCGAAGAGGTGTGCGCCATGCTGCGCGAACAGCTTGGCCTGCTGTATGACGCGGACAGGGCGTCGCAGGTGTCGATCCTCTACGGCGGCTCCATGAACGCGGGCAACGCGGCGTCGCTGCTGGAGATGGAGAATATCGACGGCGGCCTGATTGGCGGGGCCTCGCTCAAACCCGCCGAATTTGCCGCCATCGTGCAGGCGGCAAACGACGTCAAGGAGGCGCGGGTATGAAACGCAAGCCTGCGGTGCTGTTGATTTTAGATGGGTATGGCCTTGCGCCGCCCGCGTATGGCAATGCGGTGTCGGCCGCGCAGACCTCTTATCTTGACAGTCTGTTTGCCAAATGGCCCCACGCCCGGATTTCGGCCTCGGGGCTCGACGTGGGCCTGCCCGCCGGGCAGTTTGGCAACAGCGAGGTGGGTCACACCAATCTGGGAGCGGGCAGGGTGGTCTATCAGGACCTGGCCCGTATCACCCGAGAGATTGAGCAGGGGGATTTTTTTGAAAATCCGGTGCTCAAAGAGGCGGTTTCCCGGTGTGCCGGGGAGGGCGCGCCCGCGCTGCACCTGATGGGACTGCTGTCCGACGGGGGCGTGCACAGCCATATGGAGCACCTGTATGCCCTGGTGGAGCTTGCGCGACGCTGCGGCGTCAGGCGCCTGTATGTCCACGCCTTTACCGACGGGCGCGACGTTGCGCCCGAGAGCGCCGTTACATACATCAGGGCGCTGCAGGGTAAGCTGTGGGAGATGGGCGTCGGCGAGCTGGCCACGGTGTGCGGCAGATACTATGCCATGGATCGCGACAACCGGTGGGAGCGCGTCAAGCAGGCGTATGACTGCCTGACCGAGCGCAAAGGACAGCCGGCGCAGGACATTCTGGCCGGCGTGAGAGCCTGCTACGAGGCGGGCGTGACCGACGAGTTCCTGCCGCCGATGGTGGTGTCGCAGGAGGGGAAAATATCGGCCGGAGACAGCGTGATTTTCTTCAACTTCCGGCCGGACCGCGCCAGAGAGCTCACGAGGGCGCTGCTCGACCCCGGCTTTGCCGGGTTTGAACGCCCCGAGGGGCCGATGGAGCTGCATTATGTGTGCATGACGCAGTATGATGCCGCCTTTGAGAACTTTCCCCAAAAGCCGGCCGTGGCCTATCCGCCGCACGATTTGAAAATGGTGCTCGGGGAGCTGCTGTCCCGGGAGGGGCTTCGGCAGCTGCGCATTGCCGAGACCGAAAAATATGCCCATGTCACCTTCTTTTTCAACGGCGGCAGGGAGCAGCCCTTTGAAGGGGAGCAGCGCATTCTGGTGCCCTCCCCCAAGGTAGCCACCTATGACCTGCAGCCCGAAATGAGCGCACCGGAGGTGGCGCAGCGCGCGGCATCCGCCCTGCGCAGTGGGGGGCTTGACGTGATGGTCTGCAACCTGGCCAATTGTGACATGGTGGGCCACACCGGCGTGCTGGAGGCGGCGGTCAAGGCGGTGGAGGCCGTGGACGAGGCGGTGCGCGTCATTGTGGAGGCGGCGCTGGAGCAGGACGGCTTTGTGCTGCTGTGCGCCGACCACGGCAACGCCGAGTGCATGATTGCGCAGGACGGCACCCCCATGACGGCGCACACGGCAAATCCCGTGCCGCTCATTGCCGTCAATTCGGGCGCAAAGGGCCTGCGGGACGGGCGCCTGTGCGACATCGTGCCAACTATGCTGGCGCTTTGCGGCCTGCAAAAGCCCCCTGAGATGACGGGAGAGAGCCTGCTGCGCGACGATGTGTCCGGGCAGGAGCTCTTTTGAAGCCGAGCGGCAGCCCTGCAAAAGAAAAAGGACGGGGCACCGGAACAGGTGCGGCAAAGACCCAAAGGGATATTGGGCGTGGCAAGACGTCACAAGATGTGCAATCGAAGTCAAAGTGAGGAGAAAGCCGGTTTATGAGGATTGAATTTGACGAATACAGACTGAAGCTGGAGGGCATGCGTGCAGAGCTTGAGGATTTGGCCTCGGCGCTGGGCCTTTCGCAGCTTCAAAGCGAGGTGGAGCAGCTCGAAAGGCAGGCCGCGCAGGAGGGCTTTTGGGACGACCTTGCGACCTCCCAGAAGGTGCTGCAGAAGACCAAGCAGGCAAAGCACAAGATTGAAAAATATCAGTCTCTTTATGCAAAGTGGGAGGATGCCTGCACCCTGGTGCAGCTCGCCATTGAGGCGGGGGACGACGATATGCTCGATGAGGTCATTGCCGAGCACGACGCGGTGGCGCAGCAGCTCGAGGACATGCGCCTGTCGACGCTGCTGACCGGGGAATACGATTCGCTCAACGCCATTTTGGCCTTTCATCCCGGCGCCGGCGGCACCGAGGCGCAGGACTGGGCGCAGATGCTCTACCGCATGTATACCAGGTGGGCCGAGCGCCACGACTTCACCTATCAGATTCTTGACTATCTCGACGGCGAGGAGGCGGGCATCAAATCGGCCACCATTGCCATCCGTGGAGAGAATGCCTATGGCTATCTCAAGAGCGAGATGGGAGTGCATCGCCTGGTGCGCGTGTCGCCCTTTGACTCGTCCGGGCGTAGACATACCTCCTTTGCCTCGCTCGAGGTCATGCCGGAGTTCAACGACACCATTGAGATTGACATTCGCGACGAGGATCTCAAGGTGGACACCTACCGCTCGAGCGGCGCCGGCGGCCAGCACGTCAACAAGACCGAGTCCGCCATCCGCATCACGCACATCCCCACCGGCATTGTGGTGGCCTGCCAGAACGAGCGCAGCCAGCACCAGAACCGGGAAACCGCCATGACCATGCTCAAGTCCAAGCTGCTCGAGCTCAAGGAGCGCGAGCGCGTGGAGCGCATTGAGGATATCAAGGGCGACCAAAAGGACATTGCCTGGGGCAGCCAGATCCGCTCCTATGTCTTCATGCCCTATACGCTGGTGAAAGACCACCGCACCGGCTTTGAGTCGGGCAACATCGGCGCCGTGATGGACGGCGACATCGACGGGTTCATCAATGCCTACCTGAAGGCAAAAAGCCGAGGGGAGCTGTAGGAGGGACGAGTATGATACAGGGAATGCTGGAAAAGAGCGGGGCGCTTTGGCAGTGCAAGGATTTTGAGGAGCTCACGGTGCCCGAGCTCTACGAGCTGCTGGCGCTGCGGGCCGAGATTTTCGTGGTGGAGCAGGACTGCCCCTATCAGGATCTTGACTATAAGGATCAGGCCTCCTGCCACATCCGATGCCTCAAGGACGGCAGGCTGGCAGGGTATCTGCGCCTGATTGAGCCGGGGGTCTCCTATGAGACGCCCGCCATCGGACGCTTTGTGGTCAGGCAGGATTTGCGGCGCGCCGGACTGGGACGTGAGCTTCTGCGCCTTGGCGTGAGGCTGTGCAGGGAAAAGTGGGGGGCACCTGCCATCACCCTGTCGGGACAGGCATACCTGCTGGAGTTTTACAAGTCGGAGGGCTTTGTTCCGGTGGAAGGCCCCTATTTGGAAGACGGGATTCCCCACTATAAAATGGTGCTTGAAACAAAATAGGGCCAAACAGCCGAGGGCCCTGCCTTTAAAAGCAGCGCCCGGCTTTGAACCAGAGGGCGCGCCGCCGGCGCGCCCTCTGGTTTCTTTGTGCGGCCTGATAAGGGCCTCTTTTTGGGACGGCGTGCTGACAAGGGCTTTTTGCGGGCAACAGGGGCCTTCAAAAACAGGGGGAGTCGGAAGCGAAATCGGCGGGAGAGGCCGGCTGCTGCTCCTGCAGCTCCGTGAGAAAGCGGCGGGCCGCCGTCGGCAGGGGCATGTCTTTCAAAAAGGCCACGCCCACCGCCCGCTCGGGCAGGGCGGGCTGCACGTCGAGCTCCACAAGGCGCCCCTCTCGCAGACGCGCTGCGGCAAACTCGCGCACCACGCAGGAGACACCAAG
Organism: uncultured Clostridia bacterium; assembly: GCA_944376235.1. GTDB lineage: Bacteria > Bacillota > Clostridia > Oscillospirales > Feifaniaceae > Galloscillospira. Next base: position 67,789 of record CALWCA010000016.1, read on the forward strand.
CCCCGCCTCGGCAAAGTCCATGAGCAGGTCGTGGGAGCCCAGCTCGATCTCTGGAGAGAGCGGCATGCCGAGCCCCTGCAGTGTGGCGTCAATGAGGCGGCGGGAGCTCGACTGCCGCTCCAACATGATGAGCCGCATTTCCCGAAGCCGGGAGAGGGGCACAGGCCCCTGCGAGAGGGCCTGTCCTGCGCCGCACACGAAGACGTCGTGGATGGGAAGGCAGGGCTGCACCGTGATGTCGGCGTCTTCACAGGGCAGGCTGATGAGCGCAAGGTCGATGGTGCCCTGCCGCAGATACTCCAAAAGCTCGCCCGTGGTGCCGTTGCGCACCGACAGAGACAGCCCCGGAAAGCGGCTCGAAAAACGGGAGAGCCGTGGAAGCAGATAGTAGCGCGTCGCAGTGTCGCCCGCCCCCACCCGCAAAGCGCCTGCCTCAAGGCGGTGCAGCGTTTCGAGCTTGCGCTGTCCCGCTTCCAGCGTGTCAAGCGCCGCGCTGGCGTGCTCAAAGAGCAGCGCCCCCTCCGGCGTGAGCGTGACGCCGCGCACGCTGCGCAGAAAAAGTGTGGTCTGGAGCTGACGCTCCAAATGCAAAATAGCCTGGCTGACGGCGGGCTGCGACAGATAGAGTGACCGCGCCGCAGCCGAAAAGCTGCCCTCCCGAGCTACCTGTACAAAGACCCGGTAGAGATCCAGAGTAATACCGTCCATACCGCACCTCCAACATATAAGTGTTTCTTATGGTTCAAGAAGAAAAAAGAGTATTTACTTATATTATGCCCCGCGGTACAATCACGTTGCAAGAGCCTTTGCAAAAGAAAGAAACGAAATTTTATTTGAATGAGGGATATGAGAATGGAAAGAGCCGTGGGAACCGTCATTCGGGGTGTCCGTGCCCCGATCATTCGTGAGGGCGATGATTTGGCCGCCATTGTAACCAAGTCGGTGCTTGACTGCGCCGCCGCCGAGGGAGCCTCGTTTCGTGACAGGGACATTGTTTCGGTTACGGAGGCCGTCGTGGCGCGCGCGCAGGGAAACTATGCCACGCCCGACGATATTGCAGCCGACGTGAGAGCCAAATTCGGCGATCACACGGTGGGCGTGATTTTCCCCATTCTCAGCCGCAACCGCTTTGCCGTCTGTCTGAAGGGCATCGCACGCGGCGTGAAAAAGATGGTGCTCATGCTCAGCTATCCGAGCGACGAGGTGGGCAACCATCTCATCGAGCCCGACCTCTTGGACGAAGCGGGCATCAACCCGTGGAGTGACGTGCTGACCGAGGCGCGCTATCGCGAGCTTTTCGGCGAGACGCCGCACTACTTCACGGGGGTGGACTATGTGTCCTACTACCGCGACCTCATTGAAAAAGAGGGCTGCGAGCTGGAGATTATTTTTGCCAATGATGCGAGGGAGATCCTCAAGCACACGGGCTATGTGCTGACCTGCGACATCCACACCAGGGCGCGCACCAAGCGCCGCCTGACCCAGGCCGGCGCCAAGCTGGTGCTGGGACTGGACGGGATTTTGACCGCGCCGGTCAATGGCAGCGGCTACAACGAGACCTACGGCCTTCTGGGCTCCAACAAGGCCACCGAGGAGAAAATCAAGCTCTTCCCGCGCAACGGCCAGGTTTTTGTGGACACGGTGGCCGCCAAGCTGCGTGAGGCAACCGGCAAAAACATCGAAGTGATGATTTACGGCGACGGCGCCTTCAAGGATTCGGTGGGCAAGGTGTGGGAGCTGGCCGACCCTGTGGTCAGCCCGGCCTACACGCCCGGACTGGAGGGCACGCCAAACGAGCTCAAGCTCAAGTATCTGGCCGACAACGATTTTGCCTCCCTTCAGGGAGAGGAGCTGCGCGAGGCCATCGTGGAGTCCATCCGCCGCAAGGACGGCGACCTCAAGGGGAATATGGCTTCGCAGGGCACCACGCCGCGCAAGCTGACCGATCTGATTGGCTCGCTGTGCGACCTGACTTCGGGAAGCGGAGACAAGGGCACGCCCATTATCTGGATTCAGGGTTATTTTGACAACTACGCGAAATAACGTCTGGGGCAGGGAAGGCGCGAAGAAAGAAGCTCCCTCTTCCAAGATGCTTTTTCAAAAAGGAGCCCAAAGGAAAACCGAATTGCCGCAAAGCGGCACGACTGAAACAAATTGGAACAAGAAAGAGGCCCTCTTTTCAAAAAGAGGGCCTCTTTTGCATTGCGCTGTGCGCGCCGTAAACGGGAGGAGGGAGCACCTTTGACAGGGCTTACTGTTCGACGTCGGTACCTTGTCCCTCCTGTTCCCCGGCCTCCTCTTGCAAATCGGGCTGCGTCTCGTCCTGCACGGCCGGGGATTCTTCCGCCTGCGGCACGCCTCCCGCCGGGACTTTCTGCTGATTGCCGCCCGAGGTCGAAACGGTGCTGAGGCTTGAGCCGTCGTCATAATTGACGAAATAAACGGTGGAGCCCACCACGGCCAGCTTGCCGCCGTCGTCCTGCGTCAGGCGGGTGACGGAGGAACCAGAAGCGCTGCACCGGAAAATGCCGCCCGAGGTGCTCCGGTAGTAGAGGTTTCCGCCGGACAGCACAAACTCGCTGACGCCCGAGGAAACAACGGTCTCGGGCTCCCCGCCCTGGGTGGAAACGCGGCAGATGCTGTCATCCGAGACATTGATGTAATAGACGTTGTTTTCGTATACGGCAGGGTAGTTGCAGGAGCCTGCCGCCAGCTCCTGTGCATCAAATCCGTCGATGGAGCAGCACCACAGGGCGCCGCCCTCGGAGTCGTTCCTATAATATATAACGCCGTTGCTGAGCGTAAAGCAGGACACCCTGTCTTTGACGATACGCAGCTTTCCCGAGCCGTCAAGCCCGGCGCTGTAGAGGCCGCCGTCGGCCTTGCTCTGGTAAAAAATGCGATCCCCAGCCACTTGAAGCATGTCCGCGCTGTCGCTGACGATGCACTCGCGCTCGCTGCCGTCGGTTTTCACGCGATAGATACGGCTGCCGTCCGAAACATTGACGTAATAAAGACGGTCGCCTGTCATGTTCAAATAGGAAACCTTGTCGGCAAGGATTTGCCCCTGGCCGGCACTGTAAAGGGAGCCATTGTCATTGAGGTTGCTGTAATAGCTGTCGGCGCCTCCGAACAGGGCAAGGCCGCCCGTCACCACGTTGGGCGAGGCTGCGGTGTAGGCCCGAAGCTGCTCCTGCGAAAGCCCTTCGCCCACCGAATAGAGCGCCTCCACCACGTCGCTCACGTCGCCCTCAGCCGTGTATCGGATGAGCGTGAGCTGGGTTTTTCCCTTTTTGATGGAAATGCCCTTGTCGGGGTCGTAGCGCGTTGAGGCCTTGGTGGGGTAATCACCGTTGCTGGTATAAAAAATCTCGTCGCCTTGTTCATAATTGGAGATCATGACCTTGAGAGTGTCTTCATAGCTTCCCGGCTCGGGGGTCAGAACCGGCGCGTCTACCGCCGCAAGCTGAAGCTTGAGTTCCCCCGCCCGATCCGCAAAGGCCGCATCGGGAAAGAGCAGCGCCGCTTCCGACAAAAGGGCAAACTGCTTTTGGGGGGAAACGCCGTTGTCCTCATAGAGGGAGAGCAAATATTCGTAGCTTTCCACCGAATGCGGCGAGGTGGAGAGATATTCTTCCATGAGCGCCATGGCCGCTTCGCTGTCCCCCAGGGAGATGTAAGTGCTTGCCGCATTGAGATAGCCAAGCGGGCTATCGGGGGCAATGGAGGTGGCCTTTAAGTAATGCTTGAGGGCCGTCTCCAAATCCCCGCTTTCAAAGCTGGCATCTCCCTTTTCAATCTGGGTGAGAAAGCCGCCGTCGAGTCCCTTGACATTGAGGTAGACCACCACGATAAGGCCGTTGATGACAATGGCCAAAAGCCAGGCAGTCAATTTAATGAGGGTTTTTTGTTTCATCGCTGCACCTGATTTCTGAGTGTGAGCGGCGAGGCCGCGAGATATGGTTGTCTCTTTAGACGGTTTTTGGCGAAAAATAGTTGCTATCATTCTATCGTTACGGACAGACGCTGTCAAGTTTTTGGAAAGATTCTTGGAAAAAGGGGTTGACAAGGGAAGGAAGATGGTGTATTCTAAGTAAGCCGCTTCGGAAGGAGCGGCACGGACCTTGAAAATCGAACAACACTGAGAAGCGAAAGGACCCTTGGGAATACTTTGAGTGAAGGTATTTTCAGGAAACTGGAG
>CALWCA010000017.1 GCA_944376235.1 uncultured Clostridia bacterium
TGCTGACGAATTTCGCAGAATTGCCGAATACATTGAAATTAACATTTCTGAAATTCCCGCCGCGGCGGGCTGATGCCCGCCACACCATTTCTGGCAGTGTGTTTTCCTAATATGAAACATTCATATGGAGATGGATATACTTTCGAGGATTACAGAGAGTTTCTGCTATACTCAGATGGAGAAGATACTGTTGATTTGAACGGCGCAATCTCAAATTTTACAAATACCTATACTCAATCAGGGTCAAGTGCGGGAACAAATGTGATAGCATTTAAGCCGCTTACCGACGAAACATATACTGGTTATGGATACTTAAAAGTGCCGATAGAAGTTATGCAGAATGAATCTGAACCTCTAACAATTAACCTTTCTGTTTCAGGCGGTGAAGGGTCATATTCTTACAACATACGATAAGCAAAAGAAAGGGCGGGAGCAATCCCGCCCTTGCCTTTTACCCATGAAAAAAGCGGCCCCGCGCCGCAAAAAAGACTCCCGGAAACCGTTGAAATTGTTGACTTTTTGGGGAAAATCTGCTATACTTATTATAGTAAATTTCAAGCGCACAGGTAACGGAAAAATCAAGCCGTCACCTAAAAAGTAAACGGCGAAAACCCTTGCGTTGCAACGATTTTGTTATTGTCCCCGGCCGGAGCCGCGTAGCGGCGTGAGGCCGCTTGAATGGCATTCAAGAGGTCAGCGGTTCGATCCCGCTTATCTCCACCAACTCGAGAGAGTGAAAAAAGACCTGAAACTTCGGTTTCAGGTCTTTTTTTATTTCGAAAGGGCAAAAAGCAGGATTTTCATTTTTTCGCGGTTGACGCCCGGGCGGGGCGGCGGGTGCGCTCATGCGCTTTTTCGGGCAGGCGCCGCCCGGACGGCACGGGCGGAATTTGCCGGGCGCGTCTGAGGCTCTGCCGTGCGTCCGCTTGGAGGTTTTGGTGCTGGGAGGGCATTTCCGACGCATTTCCGACATGTTAATTCCCCTGGCCGAATGCAGGACAGCGCCTCTGTGCAGGCCGTATCCCTGCCGCATACCGCTTCAAAAGGGGGCGCGCCCTTTTACGGGCCGCCCCCTGTTTTGCCCTGCCGCACCAAGGGCAAGATCCTTTTTTATAAAATGAGCCGGAACCGAAACCAGCTGTCTGCCAGGTCAAACTGGCAGACAGCTCCGTTTTTTTTGCAGAAAGAGGAGATGGACTGGACGCCAAGGCCGTGCCCTTCCTGCCGTGTGACCGGAAAGCCACTGCCGTCAAAGGAAATGTCGCCGGCGCAGGGATTGGAGATTTCCAGCATGACGCCGGGCACCCCCACCATTTTGCAGCGGATCTCCCTCTGGCCGGGCGGCAGCTCCAGATTGGCATGGATGGCGTTTTCCAGGGAATTGGCCACAACGATGGCCAGCTCCCCCTCCTCTACGGGAAGGGATTCCGGCAGGGAGATGGCTGCCTCCACCCGGATGCCGTGATGCCCCGCCTGTTCAAAGTAGGAGGAGAATACGGCGTCCAGAATGGGCGGGCGGCACCAGCGCATCTCCTTTTTTTCGTCCAGGCGTTTTTGGGCGGCGTCAAGAAAGCGCAGCGCAGCATCTTCGTCTCCCCGCGCCACCAGCTCCGCGACGGCCTGGAGACGGTGGCGCAGGTCATGGCGCTCCATGCGGATGGCATGTTCGGCAGCCTGCACCGCCTCTATGCGGCTTTGCAGGGCAGACAGCTGCAAAACGGTCAGATGGGCGCTGTGCCGGGCCTCCGCCTCCTTTTGGACGCTGGAAAAGAGGGACATCAAGACCGAGTAGAACCCCACCATGAGCAGGGAGACGGAGGGCTTGAGGATGGTGCTCATCCGGTCAAAGCCCACATAGCCGGGAATCAGGTAGGCGATGATCCCATAGTAGGCCGCCATGACCAGGCACATCATCCACCAGCCGTGGCGCAGCTTTGTCATGGCCTGGAGGAAGAGGGGGCGCAGGAAGCGGATCAGAAAGCAGATCACGCCTGCGGTGAGAAGGGCATAGGTGAGCAGCATCGCCAAAAAGCTGCCGCCCGACAGGTAGTAGGCCAGCCCGGCGCCGTGCTGGATCAGCATGCAAAAGAGCACGGCAGACAGGAGCTGAAACACCATCCGCCAGCCCCGCAAGCGGCTGAAGATCAGGAGCAGCAGCAGGGAGGGCAGGTGGGCCGCCAGGGTGTAGACCCGCACCGCCGTGTCCAGGCCGGCCGTCAGATACAGCGCGGCCACCGCCGCCATCACCAGCAGCGCAACGCCGCCGACCGTCAGCGCGGTGAGCCGCCGGGAGCATCGGCTGTCCAGAAAGAGCAGCAGCATGGTCATGCCCAGCGCTGTCATGTATTCCAGGGAAAAGAGCTCTACGATGTCTGCCATGCCGCACCCTCCCCCAGCCACCAGTTTCCCCAGGCCATTTTGAAATCGGCCGCCGCCGAGCGGGGCAGCGTCAAGGCCTGGCCGTTGTCAAACAGGGCCGACTGGCCCTGCACGCCGGCCACATGCTGAAAATTGAGCACAAAGCTGGCCCCGCACAGATAAAAGCGCCGGTCGGCCAGAAGGGGAGCGGCGGCCTCCCGGAAGGGGAGGCGGATGCTCTGGGAGTCCACCGTGCCGTCGGTGCAGTAGTAGCGCACGCGGCGGCCCACCCGCTCCGCGTAGCGGATGTGCTCGAGCAGGATGCGCCGGGGGCCCTGCGCCGTGGACACCACCACGGCGCTGCCCCGCCGCTCCCTTCGCCTCTGCACGGCCCTGTCCAGCACCTCAAACAGCCTTTCGCGCGACACCGGCTTGAGCAGGTAGAAAAAGGCCCCGACCTCATAGCTGTCGGCCGCAAAGTCGTTGGAATTTGTGAGATAGACAATTTCGCCCCCGTCGCCCAGCGCCCGCAGGCGGCGGCCGGTCTCGATGCCGTTTTGCCCCGGCATGAGGATATCGAGAAGGTAGAGATCAAAGCCGCCGGCAGTGTGTACCTTTTCCAGCAGCGCGGCGCAGCTGGAAAAGGCCTCGGCCCTGCCTGCAAGGCCGGGACGGGACAAAAGATAGTCTTCCAGCAGCGCCAGAGCCTGCGTCAGCTCTTTTTCATTGTCGTCGCACACGGCAAAGCGCAGCATGCGGCCTCCCTCCCCGCTTCAAGGCCAGGGCTGCGCAGCAAATTCTGCGCAAAAGCTGGCCGATTTAACGCAGCCGATGTTTTTGCTCCTGCCGCGTCTGTTACAATAAAACCGGGCTCCGCGGCACAAAGGCCTCAAGGGGGGCCCTGCTGCTTTTTAAGATAACATCTTATAAAAGCGCCCGTCAAGGGGCCTTTCCAAAGAGGATACGGCAGCCGCCTTCGCCCGCAGGAGAGCCCCGGGGAAGGATCGGGCGCACCTCGGGCCTCAGGACGGAGAAAAGGCAGCTTTTCCGCGCGCAGGAGGGCTGCCGGGAAGCGGCCGGAAAAATGCGGCTGTTTTCTGAAAAACAAGGAGGATTGCAAGTGAGAACGAAGGGGACGAAAAACAAGGGGAGAAAGGGGCTTGGCCTGCTGCTTGTGATGTGTATGGTGCTGTCCCTGCTCCCGGTGACGGCTATGGCGGCAGAGGGAAACTGCACCGGCGACCACGCGGGCTGGACGAAGCTGAGCGGAAACGTGAGCTCGCTTGCCGGGGGGAAATACGTCCTGACGGGCGACGTCCAGGTGCAGGCCGATATCTTTATCAACAGCGAGGTCACGCTCTGCCTGAGCGGACATACGATGAATTTGAACGGGCACAACATCACCATCAACGGCAACGCCGGAACGGAAGCCTCCCTTGCTCTGCATGACTGCGCCGGCAGCGGCAGCATCACCGGGGGCAACGGCGGAACGGCCAGCTCCGACCGGTATGGCGGCGCCGTATATGTGGGCGCCAGCGCCACCTTCAGCATGTATGGGGGCGCCATCACCCAAAACACCGCAAACGACGGCGGCGGCGTGTATGTGGCGAGCGGCACCTTCAACATGTATGGAGGCTCCATCACCAAAAACAAAACCGACGAGGTGAACGGCAGCGACGGCGGCGGTGTGTATGTGAGCATCGGCGGCAGCTTCAACATGCATGAGGGCCTCATCGCCGAAAACCAAGCCTACAGCAACGGCGGCGGCATATGTACGGACGGCAGAGGCACCTTCAGCATGTATGGGGGCACCATCACCCAAAACACCGCATACTACGGCGGCGGCGTGTATGTGGGAGGAGCAACCAATAAAGAAATAACCTCGTCCATGTCAGGCGACGCCAAAATCACAGGAAACACTGCAGACTACGGCGGCGGCATGTATGTGAACAGCGGCACAGGCAGCTTCACCATGTCGGAAAGTGCCCAAATCACAGGAAACACTGCAGACTACGGCGGCGGCGTGTGTGTGAACTACACCGGCTTCAGCATGTCGGAAAGCGCGAAAATCGCCCAAAACGACGCCACAAGCAACGGCGGCGGCGTGTATTTGGCCGGCAGCAGCAGCAAAGGCAGCTTCACCATGTCGGGAAGTGCCCAAATCGCCGAAAACACTGCCAGAAACGGCGGCGGTGGGAATGTACAACGCGGCAGCTTCAGCATGTCGGAAAGTGCCCAAATCATCCAAAACGACGCCACAAGCAACGGCGGCGGCGTGTATGTGACCGGCAGCAGCGGCAGCTTCAGCATGTCGGGAAGCGCCAAAATCACAGGAAACACTGCAGACTACGGCGGCGGCGGGCATGTGAGCAGCAGCAGCAGCTTCAGCATGTCGGAAAGTGCCCAAATCGCCCAAAACACCGCAACCGCCGGCGGCGGCGCGTATGTGACCAGCAACGGCAGCTTCAGCATGTCGGGAAGCACCGAAATCGTCAGGAATACCGCCGACCCCCATGGCGGCGGCCTGTTTATGGACGGGACGGCCTTTACCGTGTCCGGCAATGTGAAAGTCACGGGCAACGGCAAGAGCACTGCCGACGGCACCGGCAACAACGTCAGGCTGGCGGGAGGCGGGAAAACCGTCACGATTGGCGCCGACGGCCTGCAAGACGGTGCCGAAATCGGCGTGAACATGTCGCAGGCGGGCGTGTTCACGTCGGGCGGCGGGGAAGCCTATGAGGGATATTTTTATTCCGACAGCTTCCACCATGTCATTGTGAAGGAATCCGGTGAGCTCAAGCTGGAAGAGGTATCTGCTCACCCCCACAGCCACACGCTCTCCGGGGAAGGCGCTGAGGAGGCCTTCCTGCCCCTCAGCACCTTCACACAGCAGCTGAACGAGGGCAGCTACTACCTGGCACGCGACATCGCCATGGAGGGTGACGAAGGTCAACTCACGATCTCCGGCACGGTCAACCTCTGCCTCAACGGGCATACCTTTGACGGCAGTGCCGGATACGGCGTCTTCCGGGTGGGCGCCGGCGCCACGCTGAACATCTGCGACTGCTCGCAGGACGAGTCCGGCCTGCTGACAGGGGATGCTGCGGGCGCCGCCATCCTTGTCCACAGCGGCGGCGCATGCAATCTTTACAGCGGCACAATTTCGTCGAATGGCAGCACCGCCTTGGCCGTTTCCACCAATCAACTCGGCCCCGGCAGCTACGAGGGAGGGCAGGAAAACACTCAGGGCGGCAGCGTCCGCCTGTATGGCGGCAGGGTGAAGGCCGCCGGCGGCTCCTCCCAGGGCATTGAGGTGTCCTCCGGCCTGGAAAATGCCGGGGTCGGCGTCTATGGGGGAGCTGCGGTAAGCGGCGGCAGATACGCCGTCAACTTGGCCAGCGGCACCGTTACCCTGAGCGGCAGCCCCGACATAACGGGGGGCACGGCGGACCTCTATCTGCAGGGCGGCTCCGCAAGGATTGCCGTTGACGGCAGCCTGGAGGGCACATTCCGCGTGGGGATGGACAGCCCCGGCGTGTTCACCACGGACGGCGCAGCGGGCCATATCGGCAGCTTCGCCTCTGCCGACAGCGATTACAGCGTGGCGGCAAATGGCGACAATGAGCTCATGCTGGCAAGCGGCTACACGGTCACCTTCCAGCTCAACGGCGGCCAGGGCAGCAGCCCTGCCGACCAGTTTGTGACAAGCGGCGGCAAGGTCCAAAAACCGGCCGACCCCGCCCGCGACGGCCACACCTTCGCCGGCTGGTACAACGGCCCGGCGCTGTGGGATTTTGAGAGCGGCACCGTGACGGGCCCCTTGGAGCTTACGGCCATGTGGATTCAAAATCCTGAGACCACGGCAGTGAGCGGCGACCTCTCCCAGCCCTACAAAACGCAGGGCGCGCAGATTTCCGTGACTGTGGCGCAGCAGTCCGGCCACAGCTACAGCTATCAGTGGTACCGGGGCACGGCTGCCGACGGCAGCGACAAGGCCCCCCTCTCCGGGGCGACGGAAAGAACCTATGAGCTGCCTGAAGATTTGCCCCTTGGCACCCTTTACTACTTTTGCGAAATCACGGCGGGCATTTCCGGCAGTCCGGAGCGGTCGGCCGTCACAAGCGGGCCCATTGCCGTGGAGATTCGGGCAAGGGACTATGAAGCAGACGGCGGCATCACCGTCACGCCCATCGGGGAGCAGCCCTTCAGGGGAAGCCCCCTGCAGCCGAAGCCGGAAATTTCCTGCGGCTTTGACCTGCTGCAGGAGGGTATCGACTACGACCTTGCCTACGGGGAGAACACCGCCGTCGGCACCGGCACCGTGACCGTGACCTTCAAGGGCAGCTACACGGGGAAGACGAGGCTGGACTTTCCAATTGCCTATGCCTCCCTGCCGGGCGGCAAAAGCCTTGAAGACTATGTTGAAATCCCCGCGCCAAACGGTGCGGGCTGGTACAGGCAGAAGATTGTCCTGACCCCCAAAGAGGGCGTCAGCATCGGCACGGGCGACGATGCCGCAGGCGGCGTGGCCATCGCCAACGAGGGCGAAGACCTTGTGCAGGAGCTTTTCATCAAGGACAAAGAGGGCAACATCTTCCGGGCCGGGTTTTCCTACAGCCTGGACACGACCGCCCCCACGGCGGGAGAGCTCTCTCCCGCCACGGGCGACTGGACGGCCGATGCCGTCACGGTCAGCCTCTCCGCCTCCGACGGCACCTCCGGCATTGCAGGCGTCACGCTGGAAAAGCCTGACGGAAGCGGGCAGGCCCTCACCGGCGACGGCAGCTATTCGTTTGAAGCCGGCGTCAACGGCGTCTACACCGTCACCGTCACAGACCGGGCGGGCAACAGCACGAAGCGCAGCATCACCATTGGGAACATTGACAGCTCCACCCCCGGCCTTGAGGTCTTGGGGGGCGAGCTGAGCGGCAGGAGCCTGAGCCTGACCGTCACGGCGCAGCAAAATGGCGATTCAGAGGTCACCGTCACGGTGAGCAGAAACGGCGCCGACCCGCAGGAGATTCCGGGCGGGGAGTATGCCGTCAGCGAGTCGGGAACCTATACCTTCACGGCCAAAACACAGGCGGGAACACAGGCCACGGTGCAGAAAACCGTCTATGACGTCAGGGTCGGGGAGAGTGCCGAAGTGGTGGTCTCGGGCGGCAGGGTCGCGCAGCGCGGCAACCCCGACAGGCCCGGCTATACCTTTGTCGAGTGGTACAACGAGGCGACGGGGCGGGCCTGGGATTTTGGAGACACCGTCACGCAAAGCCTTGTCCTCGTCTCCCGGTGGATGCTGGATGGGCCGGAAGTGGAGCTGACGGCGGACAGCAGGCAGGCTGCCTACAACGGGGGAGAGACCGTCATCACGCTTGCCGCCAAGGTCACCCATAAGGCGCAGGGCCTGAGCTACAGCTATGAATGGTATCAAAACGGCAGGCTGCTTTCGGCGACAGGCGACAGGCTGCCCCTCTCAAGGGTGGCGGACGGCGGCAGCTATACCGTGAAGGTCACCGCCAGAGACACGGAGCTGACCAGCACGGCGGTGGAGAGCAGCCCGGTTGTGGTTACAATTGACAAGGCAAACCCGGTGACGCGCTGGCCCAAGGCTTCGGAGCTCACCTATGGCGACGCCCTGGGCAGCAGCGAGCTCACCGGCGGCGAGGCCGTTGAGGGCAGCTTTGCCTGGGAGGATGAGGTCAGGGATGAGACGCCGGCCGTCGCCGACAGCGGCAGGCAGTATCCGGTGGTTTTCACCCCGAGAGATACGGACAACTACAGCACCGTGACGCAGGGCGTCGCGGTGACGGTCAACAGGGCCCTGCTGACCCCTTTCGTCGCCTCGGTGCGGGACAAGACCTACGACGGCAGCACCGAAACCGGCGGCGCCGTCGAACTTGAGGGCGCGGTGCTGGGGCAGGTGCCAAAGGCCAGCGGCGAATTTAAGTTTGAGACAAAAGACGCCGGAACCGGAAAGAAGGTGTTTGTCACCGTCACGCTCGACGGTGACTGGGGACAAAACTATGAGCTTTCCACCGACAGGCTGGAGGCTGAGGCAGACATCGCCTCCAAAGAGGTGCAGGTCGTCTGGAGCGGCTTTGAGAACCTGGTCTACAGTGGAAATCCGGTCGCCGTGACGGCGTCTGTCAGGGCGGGCGACCTGGAGGGAGAGGATGTGTGCGCCGTCCTCGTGGAGGGTGCAGACGAGATCCATGCCGACGATTATACGGCAAGGGCCACGGGCCTTACCAACGGGAATTACCGCCTTCCCGACCCCGCTCCCACGCAGGATTACACCATTGACCCCCTGCCCGTGCAGCTGAGCTGGGATTATGAGGATCCCTTCTCCTACGACAGGCAGACCAAGACCGTCACCGCCAAAATCGACAATGTGGCGGCAGGAGACCAGTACGAGCTCTCCTATGAGAACAATGAGAAGACCGGGGCGGGAGAGTACACGGCCGCCGTCACGGGCCTTGGAAACAGCGACTATACGCTGGAGGGGGGTACGGGGCGCTCCCTGGAGTGGCGCATTGAACAGGCCGTCGTCAGCTTTGTTGTCAGCGCCAACCGCCACACCTACGACAAAGAGCCCAAGAGAGCCCAGGTGGCCCAGCCCGCCGGCCAGGTGGTGATGGAGGACGGCAGCTACACCGTCGACTGCGACGGCGAGGATTCGCAGACCGTCGTCGGCACCTACCCCGTCACCGTCACGCTTCACGATGACAATTTCTGCTTTGAAGACGGGGAAGCCTTCGCCGTGGTGGGAGAGCTTGTCATTCTCGAGGCGCAGGTTGTCATCCCCCAGGCCGACGGGAGAGAATTTGTCTACGACGGCACGCAGCAGACCTATCACATTGAAGAGAGCCCGTATTATACCGTGGAAGGCAACCTGCAAAAAGAAGCGGGCGACCACACCGTCAGGGTGGCGTTGAAGGATACGGAAAACTACACCTGGGAGGACGGCAGCAGGGAGGAGAAAACCTATCCCTTTGCCATCGGCAAGAAGACCGTCACCGGCACCTGGCAGGGGCTGACCCAGGTGTATGACGGCACTGCCAAGACGGTCACCGTCAGCCTGAAGGGGCTGGTGCAAGGCGACGAGGGCCTTTCGGCCACGGTTACGGCAAAGGAGGGCGACATGACCTCTGCCGGCAGCCACCTGCTGACGGCAACGATGGAAAACTACATCGTCGTCCCCGCCGAGGCCACGCTGGAAATTCAAAAGAAGCCTGTGTTCCTGACATTGGAGGACAACGTCGCGCAGGCGGGAGAGCCCTTTGGCGGCGTCACGGTGGCCGCGTCGGATGCGGACTTTGGCGCCGGCGACTACCGCATTGTCTACAGGGACAGCAAGGGCGCCGAAGTGGAAAACCCGACCCAGCCCGGCAGCTATGAGGTCTGGCTGGAGATCACAAATTCCAATTACCGCCTGCCCGACGGCAGCACCAAAGGGCAGATTGGCAGCTACCTTGTTGCCGACACGGCGCCCACGCTGTATTCCGTGAGCTTTGACGGCGGCGAGGGGGCCACGGGCGGTATGGAGGAGCTGGAGGCGGCCGGCGGCAGCCTGCTGATTCTGCCCGAGTGCGGCTTTGAGAAGGAAGGCTTTTCCTTTGCCGGATGGGAGCATTCGGGCAAGCTCTGGCAGCCCGGGGCAGCCTTTGAGATGCCCAGAAAGAACATCACGCTGACCGCCCGGTGGAGCGAGACCCAGAGCGTCACCGGCACCGTGAAGGACGAGGCCGGCGCCCCGGTCGACGGCGCGGTGGTGAGCCTTTGGAAGGGCTCCGACAAGCTCTGCGAGTTCACGACCGGCGACGACGGCGTCTACCGCTTCCCCGACCTTGCCCCCGGCGACTACAATCTCAGCGCCGCCGTGGGCGACAGGATCGTCACCACCGCAGTCACGGTGGAGCAGGGGGGCGGCGTCACGGGCGGCGGCGTCATCCTGCCGGACAACAGGATCGACACCAGGGTGGAGGTCTCCGCCGGCAGCGCCGGCATCGTGGTGGACGGCCTGGGCGGCGTGCTCAGCCAGGAGGACGAGCAGGCCGTCGAGGAGGGCGGCAGTGCCGAGGTCACGGTCAAAGTGCAGCAAAAAAAGGAGAGCAGTCTGACCTTGGAGCAGGCGGAGCTGCTGGAAGACAGTGCCGGGAGAGCCGACCTTGGCATGTATGTGGATATTTCGATGGACAAGAGCGTCACGACGGCACAGGGACAGACCGAGGACGCGAAGGGCGCTGCCTCCGAAGAGCTGCTGACCGTTATCATCCCGCTGCCCGCCGAGCTTTCAGGCAGGAGAAATTACACCGTGGTGCGCACCGACGGCAGCGTTGGCGCGGCGCTTTCCGACGAGGCCGACCCGCAGACCGGCGAATATTACGAGGTCAGCGAGGACGCAACGACCCTGATTCTTCATGTGAAGGAGTCTGCCCTTTACGCCGTCGGCTATCGCAGGCCCTCCTCTTCGGGGCCTCTGGAGCCCTCTGAGCCCTCCGGCAGCTCCGGTACTTCCGGCACCGTGCAGGCGCCGCAGGTGCAGGAGAGCGAGAACGGCAGCTTTACGTTTGGCCCCGAGCAGCCCGCACCGGGAGAGGTCGTCACCGTGACGCCGACGCCTGACGAGGGCTATGAGGTGGCGCAGGTCACGGTTGTGGAGGCCGACGGCAGCCCCGTCACCGTCACGCCCGGGGAGGACGGCACCTACAGCTTTGTCCAGCCCGGGAGCGGCGTCACCATTTCGGTTGTTTTTCGGCAGGATTCCGACTTCTCCGGCTGTCTCCGTGACGGGAGCTGCCCTCTGTCGGACTTCACCGACCTTGAGATGAGCGCCTGGTATCACGACGGCATCCACTTCTGCCTGGCCGAGGGCCTGATGCAGGGCGTCAGCGACGCGCTGTTTGAGCCGGACAGCCGCCTTGCCAGAGGCATGCTGGTGCAAATGCTCTACAACCGGGAGGGACGTCCCGCCGTCTCCGGCGGCACCCCCTTTGGCGATGTGGAGGACGGCGCCTGGTATGCCGACGCGGTGAACTGGGCCGTGCAGACGGGAGTCGCGCAGGGCTACGACAACGGCAATTTCGGCCCCGACGACCCCATTACCCGCGAGCAGCTCGCCGCTCTGCTCTACCGTTATGCCCTTGCCAAGGGGTATGACGCCGATGCGGGCAGCCAGACCGCCCTCGCCGCCTACGGCGATGCCGGCGAGGTGTCCGGGTATGCGCTCCCCGCCATGCGGTGGGCCTGCGATGCGGGCATTGTCACGGGTGTCACCGAGTCTGCCTTAGAGCCGCGCGGAACGGCAACTCGGGCGCAGGCAGCGACCATGTTCATGCGCTTTTTGAATCTGGTGTCGGGCGGGGAGGAGGCCTGAGAGCTTTCCTTGCGGCAGGGCACAAGAGTGAAAAAGCCATAATTTAAAAAACCAAAAAACGGCGTAGCCAAAGCTGCGCCGTTTTTTTGCGTGGCCCCTTTGAAAAGCAGTAGGGCAGGACGTTTTGGTAAAAAGGATTTCGGGGAGGGAGGGAGAGACGCTGGGGCGGGAGCAGCAAAAATGCCGGGTGCGCTGCCTGGTGGCGGACGCCGAAGGCGGCGTGCCGGTGGCGGGAAAAGGGGAGGGGCAGGGCGCTTTGGCAGCGCATGGGGACGTCCTTTAAGGGCAAGTCTTTGCGGGAAGGCATGCCTTTGTGCAGGGGGCGAAAAGCCCTTCTTATCGGGGACGATGCCTCAGGGCTTTTGCTGCTGCGGGGGCGTCTTTTGCTCCGGCGGGTCGGGCGGCAGGGGATGCCAGGGCTTTGGCGGCCTGCGCCCCAAAAGCAGGCGCCTTATTCCCGCCAGCAGCCCCTCGACAAGGTGAAACCACAGGTTTGCAAAGGCAAACACCGCAAAGAGAACCGCCAAAAAGGCGCCGATTTCCAAAACAGGCATGGCCCGCTCCTCACTTTGTGGCAAAGCGGGTCAGGAAGAAGTCGGTGAAGGCCGCCAGCTCCTCGTCCTGCGAGACATAGACATACAGCGACTCGTCCTCCAGCCAGTCGTAGGCGTTGATGGCGATGTAGCCCTTCTTGTCGGGGTAGATGACAAAGGCGTCGGTGGGATATTTGTTGCGGTAGGCCTTGAGGATTTCGGAGCGGCGATAGTAGGTGGGATCGCCGCAGCCCGACAAATCCGGCACGGTGGGCACGACCACAATGGTCTGCTCGGCCTCGTTCCACCCCACAATCAGATTGCCGATCTTGGTCTTGCTGCCGTGCACAAAGCCGTAGTTGAAGCGGCTGACGTCCTCGGTGTAGCCAAAAATCAGGCGGTAGTCCTCCCCGTTTGGCACAACGCTGTCAAAGAGCGCACGCATCTTTTTGGCGTTTGCATTGCTTTTTTCCATGTCGATCTCGGGGCCCTTGAAGAGTTTTTGAAAAAGTCCCATGTGTGTTTTCCTCCAATACAAGAATGTTGTTTTTGACAGATGTATCCGGGAAGCACAGGGGGCGCAAAAAAGGATTTTTTGCCCTCCCCCATGCAAGACCCTGCCCTTCAAAATAAAAACATTTTTATAAAAACATCTTTATTTTTGGGAAAAATCAACCGCCTGAACAAAGGGCGAAATATCGCTTTCTCAGGCGGTGCTCTCCTGCCTGCGGGACAAAGAGAGCGGCAAGGCTGCGGCGGCCGAAGGGGGCCGCAGCCGGCGGGAGCGTCAATGGGGCTGCGGGGCAGCGCCGGGCCGCAGGGTTTCCAGCCAGTTGGTCAGCAGCTCGATTTGGACGGCAACCGTCTGCTCGGCGGCTTCCGGCACAAACAGGGGCAAAGACTGGGGGATGGCCCTGCAGACGACCATCACGGAGAGGCTTAAATTGATGAAAAGGTCAATGTTGCGCTTGTCGGCAGGGATCTGAAAAGCCTCCAGGATCTTTCCAAAGAGGATGCGCTGTTTTTCCCGAAAGAGGATGCGGCTCTGTTTGGAGAGGCGCCGGAAGAGGGCTTGCTGTTCCTCGATGCTCAAAACGGCAATCCCGTGCTTTTCCCCGTAGCAGCAGGAGAGGAGAAAGCGCCTGACGGCGTCGTGCCAGCCCAGGGCGGGGTCCTGCATGAGGCTTTGCGCATAGGCCACGATTTTGGGCTGCTGGAGGTAGAGGATCTCCACAATCAAGTCCTCTTTGGTCGGGAAAAAGGAGTAAAAAAAGGTGCGCGAGATGCCCACAGCCTCGTACACCTGCCGGACGGTGGTGTGCTGAATGCCGTTTTGGGACATGAGCGCAAGCCCTGTGGAAACCAGGGCGCTGCGAATCTTCTCGCGCTGCTCCTGAGAGTAGGAAACCCTGGGCAAAGCCACGCCCTCCTTTCCGGGACTTTTCCAAAAATAAAAACAATTTTCAAGAACGGTCTTTATTTATTTTAACACTCTTTTTTTCAAAAGGCAAGGAAAAGAGGCCGAAAAAGGCTGCGGGGCTTGATTTTGGGTACAGCCAGATTGTATAGTGAAAAAGAAAAAGGGGAAATCACCTTTTTCACCTCCTTTGGCGGACATAGAAGAAAAAGGGAAGCATCCCGGCGCCGGCCTTTGCCTGTGTGCGGCAAAGCCGGGAAAGGCGCCGCCTGCCTTTTGAGCCTGACGCCTGGGGAACATCAGCTCCGGCAGACACTTTTTTTCAGAGGGGAGAGAAGAGCATGTTGCGCATTGGAAGGGACACCCGGGGGCTTTTTCTTTATGAGGACAACGGCATTGCCGGCGCCATCGGCACGGTGATTTTGGTTCCGATAGCCATGGTGCTGGGGCCGCCGGCGCTCATTGCGCTCTTTGTATTTTCGCTGGGCATGGCAGGGGTTGTGTCGGGTGTCGCCATGTCGGTGATATCTCTGGTCTCCTTTTACCTTTCAAGCAAGACGAAGGGGAAAAAGAAGAAGGTGGTCTGTGCGTGGTATGGCTCCCTGATTTCGCTGGTTTACGCCGTCACCACGGTTTACTCTATCCATGTGCGTGCGGACTGGGGCTTTTTCACCTGGGTTGCCATGGGCATTTGTGCGCTGGCCATTTTCTGCATCGGCATCTGCATCTGCGACGAGGACGGTCTGTTTGGCCTGACGGCGCTTTCCCTGCTGCTGAGCTGGCTTTTCAGCATGGCGCTGGTTTACTCCATTCAGCACGGCAGGGCGCTGCCTTCTTACATTTACATGATGGTGGGCGTTCCCGTCGCCTTGCAGTTTCTCATGGCGCTCCTTCGTTCGCTGGGGCTGCTGGCGGGCATCGGCAAGGCCTCCTGAGCCGGAGAGCCGTGGAGCTGTGTCCTGGTGTTTTGCAACAGGCGGCTTGCCAAAGGGCAGCCTCTATGCCGGAAAAGACAAGCGTTGATTCAGACAAACGGGCACCCGGCGGGGGCGGCATTTGCCGCCCCCGCCGGGTGCCCGTTGCCACGCGGGAAAACATTTTGGGGGATGGGAGAGTCCTTTTTCGGGATAAGACAAAAGAGCGTCAGGCCGGCCCGCCTTTTCCCTTCAGGGCCTCTTTTTTCCTTGAAGGGAGAGCAAAGCCACAGGCGCTTCGTGCGCCGCAGCGCCTTCAAAAACATTTCCAGGCACCCCCCGCTTTCCCTGAAGGAAAGGGCTCTGCGCCGGCAGGCCTCTTTTTTTTGGGCTCCAGGCTTTGCCTTGGCCCCGGGAAGGCCTGACCTTCCGAGAAAAAGGGCAGGGAGCGCAGGAGCCTGCCGACGGCCTTTTGACAAGCGCTTTTTTGAGTTTCTGCACCGCTGTGCAAAAGGACATTCAAAAAAACTAGGAGTCGCAAAGTCGCCCTGAGTTTTAAGTCGGATTGTCACTGGGTTCTGCGCAGCTTGAGAATGGTGAGGTTGATCTCTCCCTCACGGGCGTCGCTTGATCCGTTATACGCCAGAGAAAACTCGGTTTGCGAGGGCGCGTTGAGAATGAGAAAGGCGGAGCCGCAGGCGCTGGAGCCGTTGGCATTGGTCGCAAAATAGATGCCAGTTTCCAGATGGGAGCGCCCGTTGTAGCTTGGCGTGATCTGCATATAGTTTGCAGATGTGAAAAAGCAGGAGGCCTTATAGGAGATGAGATAGTATCCTGGCTGAAGGGAGATGCGCTCCAGGCTGAGAGGAGTGATATTGCCGGTGGGGTCGGTGACGTCTGGAAACAGGGAAATCAGGCTTCCCACTGTGAGTGGATAGTTCGTATTGATAAAGGAAGCAAAAACATCATCGGGGATTTCTCCTGTGGCACCTGTCGCGCCGGTGGCGCCGGTTGCTCCTGTGGCGCCTGTGGCGCCGGTTGCGCCGGTGTCGCCTGTCGCGCCTGTCGCACCGGTTGCTCCTGTGGCGCCTGTCGCGCCTGTGTCGCCGGTTGCGCCGGTTGCGCCTGTGTCGCCTGTCGCGCCTGTGGCGCCGGTTGCGCCGGTGGCGCCTGTCGCGCCTGTCGCGCCGGTGTCGCCTGTCGCGCCTGTTGCACCGGTTGCTCCTGTCGTGCCTGTGGCACCAGCATCTCCCGTAGGGCCGGTGGGGCCCATTTGGCCGTTTTGTCCTGCGGCCCCCGTCGGCCCGGTCGGGCCCATGCGTCCGTTGCTCCCGGCGGGGCCTGTCGCTCCCGTTGCTCCGGTCGACCCTGTTGGGCCGGTCGCGCCCGTAGGGCCGGTTGGCCCGGTCGGCCCCGTTGGCCCCGTTGTACCGGAAAGGCCGGTTGGCCCGGCAATTCCTCGTTCTCCAATCGGGCCGGCAGCACCGTTTGCCCCTGCAGGACCCTGTGGCCCCGTTGCACCTGTTGCGCCGGTTGCACCTGTTGCACCTGTTGCGCCTGTTGCCCCGGTCGCGCCTGTGGCGCCGGTATTGCCTGTGGCCCCTCGTACCCCGGTGGCTCCCGTTGGCCCTGCGGGGCCGCCTGCCGGTCCGGTAGCCCCCGTCGGACCCTGCGGTCCCGTGGCGCCCGTGGCCCCCGTCGGTCCGGCAAGGCCCATGGCACCTGTGGCGCCGGTTGCTCCTGCAAGTCCGGCAGCCCCTGCAGGGCCCTGAGCCCCGGTTGGCCCCGTTGGCCCTGCAGGGCCTGCTGCGCCCGTGGGCCCCATTGGCCCCATGGGCCCCATGGGGCCTGTAGCACCGGTGATTCCGGCTTGTCTGAAGCAATAACGGCAGGGGCAAAAGGAATAAAAATTTCCGCACCTCGGACAATCGCGGTTATTTTGAAACAAGTCGATCCCCGCCTTTCTCTCAAATATTTCCTTTCATTATATTCGCGAAAAAGAGGGGAAGTGTTTGGACGTGGCGGGAGGAGTGGGAAAGAAACGAGAAGGCTGCAGGCAGCCTTTGAAGGGGATCGGATTGTCCGCCGGGTCAGCAGGGCGTGAGCTTTGCGCGCAGAGAGATGGTTCTGGGGGTTGGCATGTTGTCAAACTGAACGAGGTGTGCCCCCTTTTGCGGGTCGGCCTCCAAAACGGTGCCGGTTCCGAAAAGCGGGTGGCGCACCCTCTGACCTGCGGCAAAGAAATCCGAGGGCGCCTGTTCGAGAAGATGTTTTTCACGGCTTTTGATATAGGCGCGGCTCTCTTCAATCAGCTCCTGCCGGGGAGGCGGGGAAAAATGCAGAAGGCTGCCGTCGATATCAAGCAGGAAGCGGGAGGGATACCGGGGGGAGGCGTCGAAAAGATGCCCTCCTGCCTGGGAGAGATACAGGCCGCTTTGCGCCCTGGTGAGTGCGACAAAGGCCAGCCTGCGCTCCTCTTCCATCTCCTGACGGGTTCGCACCTTGCGGGAGGGGAAGACGCCCTCGTTCATGCCGCACAAAAAGACATGGGGAAATTCCAGGCCCTTGGCGGCATGCACGGTCATCATGCGTACCCTGTCGTCCCCGCCGTCCGCATCGCCGTTTGTGAAGAGCGCCACATGGGCCAGATAGTCGCTCAGCCCTGCCTCCTCTCCGCAGGAGGTCTCGTAGGCATAGACCGACTGCTTGAGCTCGGCTAAGTTGTCAAGGCGCTCCTGGCTGCCCTCGGTGCGCAGCATGGCCTCGTAGCCGCTCTCGTCAAGGATGGCAGACAGCAGCTCCGAGACAGGACGCTGCTCGCAGCCCGGGGAAAAGCGCTCGACAAGCGCGACCAGCTCCTGCGCGCCCGTCCCCTTGAAAAGAGGGTCTTCGAGGTTGTCGCACAGGGCCTCGTAGAGCGGGCAGGCCTTGTCTTGGGCATACTGCTCCAAAAAGGCCATACGGCGTCTGCCGAGATTGCGCTTTGGCACATTGATGATTCTGCGCAGCGCCAAATCGTCCCGGCAGGCGAGCGTGCGCAGGTAGCACAGGGCGTCTTTGACCTCCCTGCGCTGGAAAAACTGAACGCCACTGTAAATGGTATAGGGGATCTGCCGTCTGAGCAGCTCCTCCTCCACCGCCCGGCTCACATGGTGGGCCCGGTAGAGGACGGCCATCTCCCGAAAGGGCACCCCCTCCCCGTGCAGACGCTCCATCTGGTCGGCCATCCACTGCGCCTCGGCCTCGGGGCTGTCGGCAAAATGACAGACAACCGGCGCGCCGGATTGACGGGTGGGCAGCAGCTCCTTTTTCATGCGGGAGCGGTTTTTTTCAATGAGGGAGTTGGCGGCGGATAGGATTTCGGGGGTGGAGCGGTAGTTTTCCATCATCAGAATGGTCTTGGTTCGGGGGAAGACCCTGTCAAACTCCAGCAGGTATTTCACGTTGGCGCCGCGCCAGGTATAGATGGTCTGGTCGGGGTCGCCCACCACAAAGAGGTTGCCGTGATAGCCGCACAGCACCTTCATCAGGTCGTATTGAATAGAGTCGATGTCCTGAAACTCGTCGATCATGATGTACTCCAGCCTCTGCTGCCATTTGAGGCGGATGTCCTCATGCTGCTCAAAGAGATAGAGCGAGAATTTGAGAAGGTCGTTGTAATCAAGGCCAAAGCATTTTTTCTGCTGGCAGAGGTATCCGTAAAAGATGATGTCCGAAACGCCCTGCGCGCTCTCGTACTTTTGACGCAGGGCGTCGTGGGACATTGTGACAAGGTCAAGATAGTATTCGGGCTTTTGGAACAGCTTTTGCATTTCAATCATGTCGCGGGCGGCAGAGAAGGTCATATTGCGCAGCGTGAGGCCGCGCTCCTCATAGACAAGCTGCAGCATGGCGTCGATATCGGCATTGTCGAGCACAAGGAAGTTTTTGGGGTATTGCAGCGCGTGCCCGTCCTCCTGCAGGATCGAGACGCAAAAGCCGTGGAAGGTGTTGATGTATCCCGTGTCGCTGTCGCCCAGCAGACGGCGGATGCGCTGACGCATTTCGGAGGCCGATTTGTTGGTGAAGGTGACGCACAGGATGTTGCCCGGAAGGATGCCCAGTTCGTCGACCAAAAAGGCAAAGCGGTGCGAAAGGGCGCGGGTTTTTCCCGAGCCCGCCCCGGCGATGACGCGGACATACCCTTCTGTGGAGGTCACGGCCTCCCGCTGCGCAGCATTGAGCCCTTCGAGCAAATCCATTTGCCAGTCCCCCTTTGAAGCGAACATCTGTTTTTATTATAGCGGCAGGCCGGCTCACTCTCAAGCCAAAAACGCAAAAGGGAGGGAAAAAAGAAAAATGGATGCAAATACGCTGACGGCAAGGGGGAAGGCGGCCTGTTTTTGAGGCTGCGGCAGGCGGACGGGAAGGTCTCCAAAAGAAGGGCCTTTGGCAAGGCGTTTGCAAAGGGTTCCCGGAGGGCGGGGAGGACGCTTTGAAAAAGCTGGCGGAGCGGGGGAGAAATTTCGGGAAAGAGGGGAAAAATTTTCAAAATGCGTGGGTTTTTCTCAAAAACCGTGTAATATAGAGCAGAGGGCAACAGACAAGAGCGCGTCAGGAGGAAGGGGGAGAGCACCGCCTTGCAGGAAGAAGAGATTGTCAGGCGCATTCGTGAGAAAGACGAAGCGGGGCTTGCGGCACTGCTTGAGAGCTTTGGGCCTTTGATGCAGTATGTGGCGGCGCCCATTTTGCCCGACGCGGGGGATTTGGAGGAGTGCCTTCAGGAGGCCGCCATGCGGGTATGGGAGAAAATCGGCAGCTACCGGCCGGAGCGAGGCTCATGGAAGGCCTGGGTGACGGCGATCACCCGCAACACGGCCCTCAACATGGCCCGCTCTGCCGGGCGGGCGGCGGAGACGGCCCCTCTGGAGGAGGACCTGCCCGCTTTGGAGCCCACGCCCGAGCAGGCGCTGCTTCAAAAGGAGCGGCAGGCGGCGCTGAGGGAGGCCATCGGACTCCTGGGGGCGAGCGAAAAGGCTCTTTTTTACAGAAAGTATTACTACCTGCAGTCCACCGTCCAGATTGCCGCCGAGCTGGGTATGACGCCACGGGCGGTGGAAGGCCGGCTCTATCGAATCAAAAAGCGGCTGCGCAGGGCGCTTGAGGGGAGGGAAGAGCGATGAATGACAACAGAGGGGGGATTTCCCCCGTCCCCGGGGAGGGGGAGTGGGAGGCCCTTGTACGCTCCTGCCTGCCTGAGACGCCTCCTGATGATGTCGCACAGGCCGTGACGCCCTGGCGCAGGGCGGTGCGCTTTGTGCTGTGGGGGCTGCTTCTGACCTCGGTGACGCTCAACTTCTGGCGGCTTGACGTCATTTTGCCTTCCATTGGCGTGCTGCTTTGCCTGCTGGGCTTTCGCAGGCTGCGCGGGGAAAACGGCTGGCTGCTTGCCTGCTGGTGCATCACGCTGCTAAGGACGGCCTATCTGACAGCGCAGTGGTTTTTCAACGCCACCGTCTGGCAGCTTTCGGATTTGCCGCCGCTCGTGGCGGGCGGCGTGCAGCTCCTTTTGCCGGCAGCTACCGTTTTGCTTGCCCTTTGCCTTGGTATGGGCCTTGCTGGCATTCGGAAAAGGGCGGGCCTTTCGGGCGGCTTTTCCGGCGCCTTCTGGCTGCCTGCCTGGTATGCTGCGGTGACGGTGCTGGCGCTGCTGCAATACCGGGGGCTGCTGGTGGGGCTGGCGCTGCTGGTTTGCTATATCGCCATTTTGAGAGGGCTCTGGCGGCTCTCGCAGCAGCTTGAGCAGGCAGGCTACGCCGTACACCCCGGGGTGCCGCGCTTTTCAGACAGAGCGGTGGCCGCCCTCTTTGCAGGCGTCTGGCTTGCCATAACGGCCTGCGGCTTTGCCTTTTTCTCAAGCTATCCGATGCAGTGGAGCCCGTGGGAGCAGCACCAGACGCCCCAGACGGAGGCCGCAAGGGAGGAGCTGCTGGCGCTTGGCTTTCCGCAGCAGGTGCTCGACGATTTGACGCCCGGGGAAATCGAGGCCTGCCGGGGCGCGACGCTGGTAGTGGCCGACGTGTGGGAGTGCGCGGCGCAGGACGGCCTCCTGGAAAAGGCGCAGCCGGACAGCGACCCGGCGGCCCCGAAGCTGACCATCACCGGCGTGGCCGTGCGGCTGCCGGGGCAGCGCGAGAGGTGGCAGGTCTTTCACCACTTCTGCTGGACAAACGGCGTCTTTTGCGGCACCGAGGCCGTGGAGCTTCTCCCGGCCTGGCAGATGATTCAGGAGGGCTGGGGTGAAGACGGGGCGGTGAGCGGCCGCCTGCTGTATGACGATGACGGCGGGCAGGTGTATGAGGCGCCCTATTACTTTTTGGGCGAGCGCAGCTTTTCATACCGGAGCGTGTTTTTCGGGCAGTCGGACGTGCGGCGCCTCTTTGCCGTCTTTTCCATGCCAAGTGAGGGGGAGCGCCACAGAGGCTACCTGACCTACAGAACAAAAGAGATGCAGGATGGCTTCATTTTTGACTCCTGGTTCAATTACACGCATCAGAACAGCCTGTTCCAGTATCCGGTGGTGACGGCGGAGCACATGCGGCAGATCAACCGGTGGAGCCAGGCGGGAGTCTTTGTAACGGTTGAAGACGCGCTGCAGTTTTACCCCAATGCCGATGTGGTGCAGCCCTTCAACTGAGCTTTGGAGGGAAAAAGGGTGGGCTTGACCCGGCTGCGGTGTCCGGGACAAAACCTTCGGGCCGACGCGGGCATTTTGCCCTTTGAGGCAGTGCAAAAGGAAAAAGGCAGGCTCTTTTGAAAAAGAGCCTGCCTTTTTCTTGAAGCGGGCGGCGCGGTGTGGTATGATAGGGCAAAACCTTCCGCCGCAGGCTGCGGGGCTGCGGGAAAGAGGGCAAAGGGGGTGTCCCACGGTGCACAAGGGTGTGACAAAGAAGGTGCTGCTGCTGGCCTGGGCCTGTATTTTCAGCATGGCAGCCTGCCTGTTTTTGGCCTTCGTGTGGGACCGCATTTTCTGGGCGGGCGTGGCCCTTTCGCTGGGCCTGTATGCCGCCGTCGGGGCAAAACGTCTGCGCTGTCCCCATTGCGGCAGGGGAGAGACGCTGGAAAATCTGACGAGGGCCCTGCACCAGGAATGTCACTGCCGCCACTGCGGGCAGCGCATTGTCATCCGCTAAAGGTGCAGGTCAGGCCGCCGCAGCCCTCCTGCGGGCTCCGGGCGCAGGTTCCGGCCCGCCCCGGCGCGCCAAAGGCGCGCGTCGGGCCGGAGAACCGCGCGCTTTTAGCGCGCGGCAGGCCGCAGAGCGGCCCCCCTGCGCCCGGAGCGGCCTGCCCGCCTGCCTGCGGGGCTCTTTGAGCAGGGGAGGCGCCTTGTTTTTTCATTTTTGACAAGAGGAGGAGTTTTGTCGTGGAAGAGCTTGAGAGGCTTCAGCAGATGGTGGACGGTGCGCGGCGCATCGTTTTTTTCGGCGGGGCGGGGGTTTCGACCGAGAGCGGCATCCCCGATTTCCGCAGCACCGACGGGCTTTACAGCCAAAGCTATGACTATCCGCCTGAGGTGATTCTCAGCCGCACTTTTTTCGACAACAACCCGGCGGTGTTTTACCGGTTTTACCGCGACAAGATGCTTTTTTTGTCGGCCCAGCCCAACGACGCGCACAAGAAGCTGGCGCAGCTTGAGGCGGCCGGCAGGCTGACGGCAGTCATCACGCAGAATATCGACAACCTGCATCAAAAGGCCGGCAGCAAAAACGTGCTTGAGCTGCACGGCTCGGTTTGGCGCAACTACTGCATGCGCTGCAAAAAGCCCTATCCGGTGGAGGCTGTGCTGCAGGCCGAGGGCGTGCCGAGGTGTGAGTGCGGCGGCATCATCCGGCCTGACGTGGTGCTCTACGAGGAGGCGCTGGACACCGGCGTCATGGAGGCGGCGGTGAGAGCGGTGTCGCAGGCCGATTTGCTGATCGTGGGGGGCACGTCGCTGGTGGTGTGGCCGGCGGCGGGGCTCATCCGGTATTTTTCGGGGGACAGCCTGGTGCTCATCAACAAGGGCGAGACCCCTTATGACGACAGGGCGGATCTGCTCATCCGCGCCCCCATTGCCAAGACGCTTGGGAAAATTGCAGTGCGCTAGGCGCTGGGACTTCCTGCAGGGAAAGAAAAGGCGGGGAAATGAGACATGACCAAAGGAGCGGGCCGCAAAGCGGCGGCTTTTTCGCAGCAAAGGCAAAAAAAGGGTCTGTTTGGCTCGTTGCAAGAAAGAGAGGGATGATATCGAATGAAAACGGCCGGCATCATCGGAGGGACCAGCTGGCACTCCACCCTTGACATGTACCGTTATGTCAACCAAAAGGTCTCGGACACGATGGGGGGCTACCACAGCGCCAGGCTGCTGGTGGCAAGCATTGATTTGCAGGACATTTTGGATCAGGACACGCCCGCAGGCAAGGGCGGCGTGCTGGTGGGGGCCGCAAAGCAGCTTGAGGCGGGCGGCGCGGACTTTGTCGTCATTTGCAGCAACGGCCTGCACGAATACGCCCCCATGATTGAGCAGGCGGTGCGCATCCCCCTGCTGCACATCGCCGACTCCACGGCCGACGTCATTGAGCAGGCGGGCAAATTCCGCATCGGGCTCATGGGCGTCAAGGAGACCATGGAGCGCGACTTTTACAAGAGCAGGCTGACAGGGCGCGGCATCGAGGTTCTGGTGCCGGACGGGGCCCAGCGCGATTTTATAGAAAAGGTGCTGTGGGAGGAGACCAATTTCGGCATTGTCAACCCCGACTCGGTGAAGGCCTTTGAGGAGATTGCCCAAAGCCTGATTGACAGGGGGGCGCAGGGCGTGATTTTGGGCTGCACCGAGATCGGCATGCTGCTCAAGCAGGAAAACACCGACATTCCCCTGTTTGACACCACCATCATTCATTCCGACGCCATTGCAAGGCGCTGTATGGAGGAGTAACCTGCCATGGACAAGTTTCTTGAGCAAAGAGCCCTGTGCCCGGTTTTCGAGAAATATGCCTACCTGCTGACCGGCTCGACCGGGCCCATTCCCACCTATGTTTATGAGGGAGTCAAAGACTACATGGACCGCCGCCTGACCGAAGGGGGCGATGCCGTTTTTCGCGGGGAAGGCACCTTCACCATGATTGCCCGCGTGCGCGAGGTCTTCGGGCAGATGCTGGGCTGCTCGGGCAGCGACATTGCCTTTGGCCCCAATTCCTCTGCCATGTTCTGCATTTTCACGCAGGGCCTGCCCTTCGAAAAGGGCGACAACATCGTCACCAGCCGCGACACCTTTATCAGCATGGCCTACGCTCTCGACATGCTGCGCAGGGAGGGGCTTGAGGTGCGCTACGTCGAAAGCCAAAACGGCGTGGTGCCCACGCAGGCCATTCTCGACGCCTGCGACGGGCGCACCAGGGCGGTGGCGCTGTGCCACGTTGAGAGCTCCACCGGCTACCGGCACGACCTGGCCGCCATCGGAGCCTTTTGCCGTGAGCACGGCATCTGGCTGGCGGTGGACGCCGTGCATTCGGTGGGTGTGCTGCCGGTCGACGTGGGGGAGATGAAGGTGGACTTTCTGTGCGGCAACGACTACAAGTGGATGATGAACTTCTGCGGAGTCGGCTATGCCTATGTCAGCCCGGCGCTGCGCGCCGTGCTGGAGCAGAGGGGAGCGGGATGGCTGTCTGTCAAGCAGCTGTTTGCCACCGGCCTTTTTGAGGCAGACCTTGCCGACGGGGCCTCGCGCTACGAGATGGGCTACCCCTTTGCCCCCGGCATCTTCACCATGGGCGAGGTGGCCTCCCGTTATCTGGAGCTTGGCAAGCGCGACGTGGAGGAGTATGTGCTGTCGCTGGCACAGTATTTTTACGACAGCGTGCGCGGCAGGAAGGACGTTTCCATCCTGAGCGAATACGGCCGGGGGCACGACTCCGCGCTGGCCAGCATTGCAATTCCGGCACGCTATGGCGTCACCGAGAAAAAGCTGCTGGAAAAGGGCGTGGCCGTCACGGTGCACGAGGGGCATCTGCCGGAGCAGGACACTGTCATCCGCGCCGCCTGCCACTATGTCAACACCAGGGAGGACATCGACCGTCTGGTCAGGGCGCTGGGCGAGCTCATGGGCTGACAAGCCCTTTTGGAAAGCAAAGGCATCCTACCCCTTTTGAAAACCAAGAGACTTTAAAAAAAACCATCGCCCCTGCAGCAGCCCTGCCGGGGCGGCATGAAGCACTGGAGAGAAAGGAAGAATTGTCATGTCCAAAATCGAAGCACGCATTGAAGAGCTCGGCATCACCCTGCCGGAGGCCTCGGCGCCTGTCGGCAATTATGTGGGGGCAAAGGTCGTGGGCAACATGGTCTACCTCTCGGGCAACGGCCCGCTCGGCAACGCCGATTCCGCCTTCAAGGGCAAGGTCGGCTCCGACTTTTCGCTCAAGGAGGGCTATGCCGCCGCCCGCTCCACCATGATCAACCTGCTCGGCACGCTCAAGGGCGCCATCGGGGATCTCGACCGGGTGGAGACCATCGTCAAGCTGCTGGGCTTTGTGGCCAGCGCGCCGGGCTTTTACGACCAGCCCAAGGTCATCAACGGCGCCTCCGACCTGCTGGTGGAGGTCTTCGGGGACGCGGGCCGCCATGCCCGCTCGGCCATTCCCGTCCCGCAGCTTCCCATGAACCTGGCGGTGGAAATCGAAATGATTGTCAAGCTCAAAGACGAGTAAAAGTCCCTTTTTTGAGGGCGTCCAGCAGCTGGACGCCCTCAAAAAAAGGGGGATATCCGGCCGCATGCAAGGGTGCGCGCCTTTTTTGCTGCGGGCGGGGCCTGCCCGCAGCAAAAAAGCGCAAAAGGGGGGCGGGAAAACGAGAGTTTCCCGCCCCTTTTTGCGCTTTTTCCAAAAGGTCTTGGCCTTTTGGAAAAAGGCGCGCCCTTTGGGGTGCTTCAAAAAGGGGGAATCCGGATGCAGGGCACAGTGCTGGGAGAGGGCCTGCCGCGGCAGGTGCTTGAGACGGCGTCTCTTGCGCGCGCTGTGTTTGGGACAAAGCTTTGCAGCGTGCTGCTGTATGGCTCGGCTGCGCTGCGCGGAACAAGGCCGGACAGCGACCTCGACCTCCTGCTGGTGACCGAGCGGGAGATGATGCAAGACGAGAGCTTGAGGATGACGGGCCGGCTCTTGACGCTGTCGGGGCCCGTGGGCTGCCGGAACAGGCGCCCGATGGAGGTCACGGTGTTCAGCAGGCGAGACCTTTTGCAGGTCAGGGAGCGCCCCGGGTGGCAGTATCAGTACGGGGAGTGGCTGCGGCAGGAGCTGCTGCGCGGTGCCCTGCCGCAGCGAAGCGAGAACCCCGACGCCATACTCCTGCTTTGGCAGGCGGGCTGTTGTCATGTGCCGGTGTGGGGACGTCCGGCAGAGGAGTGGCTGCCCCGATTTTCCAAAGAGGAAATCGACAGGGCAATGGAAAGGAGCCTGCCGGAGCTGCTGTCTTTTCTGAAAGGCGATGAGCGCAACGTCCTGCTGACGCTTTCCAGGATGTGGGTAACGGCGCAGACGGGGGAGCTGTGCTCCAAGGACGAGGCGGCCGCCCAGGTGCTGCCGGCCTTGCCCGGGCGGCTTGCCCCTTTGCTGGAGCTGGCGCGCTCGGCCTATCTGGGAGAAGCCAAAGACAACTGGGAAGGGCAGCAGCAGGCGGCGCAGGAGCTGGCCCTGTGGATGGGGCGGGCCATCCTGGCGATGCTTTCCAGGGCGCCCTGAGAGAGGCGCTTTTCAGGGGCATCAAGGGGGGGCGTCCTGCCTGCCTCAAAAAAAGACAGGCGAAAAGCGCAAATGCCTTTCGCCTGTCTTTGCGGTTTGATTTTGTGCGGCGCCTTATCAAAAAGGCAGAGCGCGCAAAATTCTTTGCTGGTGTTTGAGCGTTTTACTTGCTGGAGATGGAGTTCTCGTAGCTCTCGACCATCTTCTTGACCATCTGGCCGCCGATCGAGCCGGCCTGCTTGGAGGTCAGATCGCCGTTGTAGCCCTGCTTGAGGTTGACGCCAACCTCGTTGGCAGCTTCCATCTTGAAGTTTTCCATAGCGGCCTTCGCCTTTTTGTTCTTAGCCATTTGTGTTTACACTCCTTTTGTTGTCACGCTCCGCCCTGTGTGAGGGCAGAGGTCTTGAATAAAGATTCGGGGGGTTCCCGAGCTTATTGTGCGACGTGCGCCTGCGGAATATCAAAGGGAAATCCCGCCAATTTGGCAAGGATTTTATTGAAGAGGCGCCGCCTGCCGTGATATAATACCCAAGACAGTGCAATCTTTTTCAAGGGAAAATTTTTCAGCGTTCAAAAGGAGTCTGTTTATGAAAAAAATTGTCATTATCGGAGGCGTTGCGGGCGGCGCTTCGGCAGCCGCGCGCATTCGCCGGCTGGACGAGACGGCGCAAATCATCATGCTGGAGCGAAGCGGCTATGTCTCTTATGCCAACTGCGGGCTTCCCTATTATATTGGCGGGGAAATTGAGGACAAGAACAAGCTGACGCTGCAAACCCCTCAGAGCTTCAAAAACCGTTTCGGCATCGACGTGCGGGTACACCATGAGGCGCTGGAGATCGACGTGCAGCGCAAGCTGGTCAGGGTAAAAAACCTGGAGACCGGCGAAATCGAGAATCTGCCCTACGACAAGCTGGTGCTCTCGCCGGGCGCAAGGCCCAGCCGTCCCAACCTGCCGGGCGTGGAGGACGAGGCCGTGCTCACGCTGCGCACGGTGGAGGACACCTTCCACATCCGGGAATTTGTGGAGCGCCGCGCGCCCAAGAGTGCCGTGGTGGTGGGCGGCGGTTATATTGGGCTTGAAATGGCGGAAAATCTCATCAGGCTCGGCGTGCAGGTGACCATTCTTGAAATGGCGGAGCATGTTTTGGCGCCGCTTGACTACGACATGGCCTGCGAGGTGCATGCCTATCTGCGCAGCAAGGGCGTGGGGCTCATGCGGCGCACCACCGTGACCGGCTTTTCTCGGCAGGGGGACAGGCTTTTTGTCACGCTTCAGGACGCCCAGCCCCTGCCGGCAGACCTGGTGATTTTAGCTACGGGCGTCACGCCCGAGACGGCGCTTGCCAAGGAGGCCGGCCTTGAGCTGGGGCTGCGCGGCGCCATCGTGGTCGACGAGCACATGAGGACCTCAAACGAGGACATCTACGCCGTGGGCGACGCAGTTCAGGTGCGCCACTTCGTGTCGGGGGCAGACGTTTTGCTCCCCCTGGCCGGCCCCGCAAACAAGCAGGGGCGCATCGCGGCCGACAACATTTGCGGAAAAGACAGCCGCTTTGGGGGCTCGCAGGGCTCCTCCATCGTCAAGATTTTCGACATGACGGTTGCCACCACGGGGCTCAACGAGACTTCGGCCAAGGCACAGGGCCTGCCCTGCGACAAGGTGGTGCTCTATTCGGCCTCCCATGCGACCTATTATCCCGGCGCAACCAACATGAGCATCAAGGTGGTCTTTTCCCCGCAGGACGGAAAGATTTTAGGGGCGCAGATTGTGGGCTTTGACGGGGTGGACAAGCGCATCGACGTGCTGGCCACCGCCATCCGCGGCGGCATGACCGATGCCGACCTGGCGGAGCTCGAGCTGTCCTATGCGCCGCCCTTCTCCTCGGCAAAAGACCCCGTCAATATGGCGGGCTTTGTCATCGGCAACCTGCGCGATGGGCTCATACGTCAGGTGCATTGGGATGAGCTGCTCAGCCTGCCCAAAGACGCCGGCGTCCTGCTCGACGTGAGAAGGGACGACGAGTATGCTCGCGGACACATGGAGGGCGCCCTGCACATTCCACTGGATGAGCTTCGCAGCCGGCTTGGAGAGCTTCCCCAGGGAAAGCCCTTTTATATCTGCTGCCAGAGCGGCCTGAGAAGCTATATCGCCTGCCGGATGCTGATGCAGCACGGCATGGAGTGCTACAACCTCTCGGGGGGCTATCGCTTTTTTGAGATGGTGACAAAAGACCTTGCCTATGACCCGACGCCCCGCCATCCTTGCGGGGTCCCCATCGGCTGATGGAAGCGGAAAGGAAAAGCGGAAAGGAGAATGCAAGATGCAGATGAGAAGAATGGATCGTGCCGTCCTGTCGGAGGAGGGCATGCTGGACATTATTTCAAAATGTAAAGTGTTAAGGCTTGCCATCCATGACGAGCCCTATCCCTATCTTGTCGCCCTCAACTTTGGCTATGAGACGGTGGATGGCAAGCTGACCTTTTATTTTCACAGCGCCAAGCGGGGCAGGAAGATTGACCTGCTGCAGAAGAATCCCAAGGTCTGCTTTGAGCTCGACTGCGAGCACGCCCTCAAGGAGGGGGAGATTGCCTGCAAATACGGGTTTTACTATGAGAGCGTTGTGGGCGTTGGGGAGCTGCGGTTCTTGGAGACTCATGAGGAAAAGGCCGCCGCGCTGAGCTGTATCATGCGGCACCAGTCTGGGAAGGAATTTTCCTTTGGGGAGCGTGAGACGGGCGGCATTCACGTCATGGCGCTGACGGTGGAGGAGGCGACGGGAAAGGCGCATCGTCCGGGATGAAGAAGGGGCTTGCACAGGAAGGCAGCCAGGCGCCCTGCACAAAATGGGTGTGGGCGCTGCTGGCGGCGGTGCTGCTGTTTATCTGGGGCAATTCGCTGCTGCCGCCTTCCTGGTCGTGGCGCGTGTCGGGCGTGGTGCAGGAGGCGGTGGAGCAGGTGCTGCCGGTGGAGCAGGCCGACGGCCAGCTTGGAAAGCCAAGGGGCTTTACAGTTCGAAAGCTGGCCCACATGAGCGAGTTTGCACTGCTCGGCGCGCTGCTTGCGCTGCTGACCTGTGCGCACAGCCGGCGCGACAGGGTTGCGCTGATACTGCTGCTGGGGCTGCTGGCGGCGCTGATCGACGAGACCATTCAGAAGTTCACCGGGCGCACCTCGAGCGTGCTCGACGTCTGGCTGGACTTCTCCGGCGTCGTTTTGGGGCTCTTTTTGGCCCGGCTGCTCTTCTTTTTGCGGCGCAGGCGTCAGGACGGCAGCTCGGGCAGGCCATCTTTTCGGGAGTCCTAGGACAGGGAAAACATGCCGGAAAGCAGCTCGGGTGCCACGCCCAGCACAAGGGCGGTGGTCACAAAGAGCAGCAGGGGGGTGCCTGCGCAAGGACAGGGC
The DNA here is from genome assembly GCA_944376235.1 of uncultured Clostridia bacterium. Classification (GTDB taxonomy): domain Bacteria; phylum Bacillota; class Clostridia; order Oscillospirales; family Feifaniaceae; genus Galloscillospira. The sequence continues at coordinate 29,753 of CALWCA010000017.1, forward strand.
AAAACGATCTCCTGCTCCTGGACGGAGGTGCCGCGCAGCGTGAGAAAGGGGCGCCCCACCGTAACGGCGCAGCGCTCCTGCGCCATGGAGGAATAGGTCACGGTGTCGTGCTCCGAGAGGCCCGCCGTGATGGCGGGAATGCCGGTTTTGGCTATGGCCCTGAGCGCGGCGCGGTCTTCTCCCTCGAAGATGGCAATGGTGGGATAGGGCTGCTGCAGCGTGTAGGCCCCTGCGGGGTCGGCCAGAACACAGACGCTGGCAGGAGTGCCGTGCCTGTCCCTGTCATAGGGCTGAACGCATAAGCCCTGTGCGCGCAGCAGTTCCAGCAGCCTGTCCGCCTCGGTGCGGCGTCCCTGCCAATCGAGCAAATCCATGGAAGATCCCCCTTTTGAAGTCTTTACGGAAGTCGATTTGTTTTGTAGTTTATCCCGAAAATCGGCAAAAACTCAAAAAGATGCGAAGGTGAGGCAAAGGGCAAAAGGCCTGCGGGGGCGTACCTGCCGGGCTCCGGTGCCGCCCCTTGAAGCCGCATTGTCCGTGAACCGTGCCGTGCCGGCAGGCTGTGCGGCTTTGAGCGAGTCTCCTCTGAGACCCTCTTTTGCGGGCAAGGCCGTGACAAGAGCTTTCATGAGGGCCGCCGCATCAAGCGCAGGAGCGTTTTGCGCCGCCTGCTGTGCAGAGGATGACGGAGAGGATCATGAGAGGAGAGGTATCGTGAAAAAAATATGGTTGCTTGGCGCTGCGATATGTCTTGCAGCGATTTTGGCTGGCTGCAGCGACAAAACTAGCGGCGATGCGGGCGATGGGACAAAGGGACTGTCCAGCTATATTGAGCCGGCGCAGCTGACCGAGGAAGAAAAGAATATTGCCGCGCTGCTTGGCCTGAATGTGGAACATCATATTTTTGATTTTGTGCTAGACGGTGCCGCCGGCAGCCTGCAGGTCAACACCTATGAGCTGTCAGAGGGGGAATGGAAGAGGATTGTCGGCGGCGGAGGACAGGCCTTTACCGACACAAAGGGAAGAATTGCGCTTGGTTTTGATAAAATTGCCCAGGGACTGCGGGTTGCGGTGCAAAGCGAGAGCACAAACGGCGCCACTTCCTACAATTTGTCTGAAGCTGCAGATGATTTTGACGGGATGGGCTGTGCAACGTCGTTTTTGAGCGACCGAACAGAGATCGTATATGACCGGGAGATCCCTCTGGTTGTTCAAATCATCACGGCAAAGAATCAAATCGCTTCATATGCGGTGGAATCTTTCAGCAGCCCGGAGCAGTATGCAGAATATGAGCATGTGTATGCTATTACGGTGTGCTTTTCCCAGAAAACGGTGTCCGAGGCTTCTTCGGAAAACTGACATGCTTAAAATGTGGAATTGACGGCCTGGTCGCCGCAGACGCAAAGCTCTGCGGCGATTTTTTTTGTACTTCTCTTTTGTGCGGATAAAAACACCCTTGAGACCGCACATCAAAAGGGAGCTTCCAGATGGCTGGAAGCTTCGCCGAGCAGCAGGCAGGGAAGAGGGGAGAACAGGGAAGAGGCAGAGGGAAAAGCAAACGGCATGGCTTGTGCCATGCCGTTTTTTAAAAAAATCCATTTGCTTTCTCACGGTGTAGGGGCCTTTTGGAAAGGCGTTTTTCCTTAAAAAGTCAGATCATTTTGTTCCCCCGCGAAAGGGGCAGGCCCTCCTGCGCGTGTCTGCCCGCCGCAGTGGCTTGACGGCGCGGGGCAGGGCGCGGATCCTCTTTGCAAGGCGCCTGTCAGCCCTTTTGGGAGAAGGGGCTGCAGCCGGGCCTACCGCTCGCTGACGGTGATTTCCACATCGGCATAGATATAGTCGTCAATATCCCCGAAATCCGCAAGAATGGGAAATTTATCATTCATGCAAAGACCTCCTTTGATGTCATACCAGACATTCTATGCCGCACGCGCAAAAAGTTTCCTTCCAAAATTCCCAAATCGGGCCTTGCTCCAGGCGCTTTTGGCAGAGGTTTTGCCTTGCGGGGCATGCCCGCACAGGGGCTTGCCCCGTGGTCACGGAATGGTTCTAGTGTTGTTCAATCTGATCGGAAAAGCCTGCAGCCAGCTTTTGAAGGGCTTTTTTTTCAATGCGCGACACATAGGAGCGGCTGATGCCAAGCCCCTGCGCCACCTCGCGCTGGGTGTATTCCTTCTGGCCGCCCAGGCCGTAGCGCAGGCGAAGGATGTGCCGCTCGCGCGCGTCCAGCACCTCGTCGAGCAGCTCGTACAGGCGCTTGACGTTCATTTCAAGCAGCACCTGGCTGAGGATGGTGTCCTCCGAGCACAGCACGTCGTAAAGGGAGAGCGTGTTGCCGTCCTTGTCGGAATCAATGGCCTCGGAGAGCGAGAGATCCCCGGCGCTTTTTTTGAGCGTGCGAAAATACATGAGAATTTCGTTTTCAATACAGCGGGCCGCATAGGTGGCAAGACGAATCCCCTTGCCGGAGTCGAAGGAGTCCACCGCCTTGATCAGGCCGATGGTCCCGATGGAGATGAGGTCGTCCTGCTCCCCGGTGGTGTAATATTTCTTGACGATATGGGCTACAAGACGCAGGTTGTGCTCGATGAGCTTGGCGCGGGCGTCTGCATCGCCCTGCTTGGCCAGGGCCAGGCACTGCGCCTCCTCCTCCGGGGAGAGAGGCCTTGGAAAGGAGGACGGCGTGGTTAAGTAGAGCAGCAAAAAGACGCAATTGAGCGCAACAACGGCACCTGTCAGAAACAAAAAGAACACCCCCGAAACATTTTTCTCCTGAAGAAGCGGCCGGCTTTTCCTCCAGTATATGAGGCAATGGGCGCGGCGGTGCCTGTCTTGGGGGCAAGAAAAAACGCGGCCTTGAAAGCCGCGTTTTGTGTTTTTTGCTTTTTGGGGAACCACCCGGGTGTAGACAGAGACTAAACCTGTTGAAAACCTGCCTTTGCGGCCGGGGGTCCCTAAACCCCTAAAAGGGGATGTGCTTGGTGGGCTGGGGCGGGGTGAGGCCCGCGGAGGACAGCACCGGCAGCATGATGCGAAGGAAGGTCAGCAAAATGACAATTTCCACCGGCAGCATGAGAAGATTTTTGAAAAGGCTCTGCCCCAGATAAAAGAGATAGCCCTTGGAGTAAAGCATGGCGCTCCACAGGCAGTTGAGCCCAACATTGACAAAAATGTTGACGCACAGCTTGCACAGCACGATGCGGCGCACCGTGATGCGGGCGCGGTAGAGAAAGAGGGCATAGACAAAGGAGCCCGCCATGGCCGTGAGGGTGTAGCCGGGGAAAAAGGGACCCATGGGGTGCAAAATCACGCCCAGAATATCGGTGGCAAAGCCGGTTAAAATTCCCACATAGGGGCCATAGATCAGGGAGCCCAGGGCGTTGAGGAAAAAGCCGAAGCTGATTTTGAGGTTTTCCCCCACCATGATGGGGAAACCCGTGATGGCAACCCGCCCTGCCACCAGCAGTGCGGCGAGCACGAGAAGGCGCAGGCTTTTGAGGGATTTTTTTGCTTCGCGCCAATACTGCGCGCAAAAGGGGCTTTTGAAAAAGGGGTCATTTGACGGGGATGTTGTCACAATTTGGCACCTCCTTTGGACATGTTAGCAGTATAACACACCTCTTTTATGCAAAACAAGGTTGCAAAGCGGGGAAAAATCAGGGTCTCAGTCTAGCCTTTTTGGCAAAGTTGTGGTACAATACCTGCATACCTAGGGGAGGACGGGCAGTTTTTGTCTCAACTTCCGCAGGAACCCCGGCAAATGCCTTTTATCGGAGGAACGGAAATCAATGAGTGAAAATAGAGAAAACAAGCATGAAGGAGCCCCGCGAAGAGCGGCGCAAAAAAAGCCGTTTGGCAAGATGGACGCAAAAAAGTGGCGGCTGGTCGGCCGGGTGCTGGGAACGCTGCTGCTCATCTGCGTTTTGAGCGGCATCATCGTGCTGGGCTGCTTGTATTATTATGTAGCGAACTACCTTGACCCGCAGATGAACGTCGACCTTGACAGCTACAAGCTGGCCTACACCAGCTATGTTTACTACACCGACGAAAACGGCGAGGAAAAGCTGCTGGAAACGCTGTATGGGGATGAGAACCGAGAGTGGGTGGATTTGACCGACATTCCCAAATACATGCAGGATGCGGCGGTCGCCATTGAGGATGAGCGCTTCTGGAAGCACAACGGGGTAGACTGGAAGCGCACCTTTGCTGCGGTCTTCAATCTGATGACTGGGGGTTCCGGGGGCCGCTTCGGCGCCTCCACCATTCCGCAGCAGGTGGTCAAGAACGTCACAGGGGACGACGATTACAGCATGATGCGCAAGCTGGAGGAGATTTTGCGCGCGCTGAACCTGAGAAAGAAATATTCCAGGGAGGAAATCCTCGAGTTTTATCTCAACACCGCCTATTTCGGGCAGAACACCAACGGGGTTCAGGCGGCGGCCAAGGTCTATTTTGACAAGGACGTCAGCGAGCTCAGCCTGGCCGAGTGCGCCAGCATCATCGGCATCACGCAGTATCCCAGCAAATACAATCCTTTCCTGCACGAGGACTACAACAAGGAGCGGCAGGAGGTCGTGCTGGGTAAAATGCGCGAGCTGGGCTGGATCACGGAGGAGGAGTATACGGCGGCGGTGGCCGAGGAGCTGGTCTTCCAGAAGGAGAAGGTGCAGGAAGAGCAGGGCCAGGTACAAAGCTGGTTTGTCGACGAAGTCATCAAAAACGTACTCAACGACCTGGTGGAGCAAAAGGGCTACACCGAGAACTATGCCAACAATCTGATTTACAAGGGCGGCCTGCGCATTTACGCCACCATCAACGTTGAAGTGCAGGACACGCTGGATGCGGTGTTTGAGGACATGTCGAGCTTTCCGACCCTGAGCGGGGAGGAGCAGCCGCAGGCCTCCATGACGGTGCTTGACCCCTACACGGGGGCGGTGCTGGGCATTGCGGGAGCCAGAGGGGAGAAGACGGCGGCGCGCCTGTTCAACTACGCGACCGACGCCAAGCGTCAGCCGGGCTCGACCATCAAGCCGCTTGCCGTCTACGCGCCGGCGCTGGAATACGGCGTCATCACGCAGGGCAGCGTGTATGACGATGCGCCGGTGGATGTGGAAAAGAGATATCCGCGCAATTACGACAGCTCCTACGCGGCCTACAAGGGGCGCATGGACGTCAAGCAGGCGGTCTACCGCTCGGTCAATACCGTTGCCATGGCCGTTTTGCAGGATTTGGGCGTGGAGCGTTCCTTTGACTTTATCACCGAAAACCTGGGCATCTCCACCCTGGTGCGCCGCGAGGTCATCAACGGCGAGGTCAAGAGCGACGTCAATCTGGCGCCGCTTTCGCTGGGCGGCGTGACGCACGGCGTCACCAATCTGGAAATGGCCGCGGCCTACAGCGCCTTTGTCAACAAGGGGATTTACAACGAGCCCTACACCTACACCAAGGTGGTGGCCTACGACGGCACGGTGCTGCTCGAGCATGAGGCAGACCCCGTTTACGCCATGAGCGAGCAGACGGCCTGGCTCGTCAACAGCCTGCTGCAGGGCGTTGTGAGCTCGGGCACCGGCACGCCGGCGCAGCTGCCCAACATGGCGGTGGCCGGCAAGACCGGTACGACCAGCGACGACGTTGACCGGTGGTTTGTGGGCTATACGCCCTACTATGTGGGCGTGGTGTGGTTTGGCTACGAGCAGCCGCGTACCATCCGCTATTCGGGAACCAACCCCGCCATTCAGGGCTGGGTCAAGGTGATGCGCACGCTGCATGAGGATTTGCCCTACAGGGATTTCTTCAGCACGACGGGCATCGTCTCTGGCTCCTACTGTC
>CALWCA010000018.1 GCA_944376235.1 uncultured Clostridia bacterium
ATCCTTATCGAGTTTGACCCGGATCTTTGGAACTCTACTGTAGAAACGGCCATAGTGGGCAAGGACGAACTCCTGACCTTCCGGTTCAAGGACGGGACGGAGATTTCGGAGCTGAAAAATGGGCATATAAAAGGAGAAAACCCCTGTAAACAGGGATTTTCTCCTCGCCACTTTTTTATCAAAAGTGACGTCTTAATATGGTGCGGGCAACAGGACTCGAACCTGCAAGGTCTCCCGCCAGATCCTAAATCTGGTGCGTCTACCAATTCCGCCATGCCCGCAAATCAGTTTTATTGTAGCATGTTTCCTAAAAAGCGTCAACAAAAACAGGCGTTTTCCCCATTGTATCCACCCGTAAAACGCAGTAGAATAATCTCATATCCATTTCTTCTCTGCCACAATACACAAGGAGAAAGGATTTTCAGATAGGTTTTTATTTCAATGCTGGAAAGCTGGGGGGCGTTTCATGAATCTATCAAACATTATCGCTCTGCTGGGTGGCGTGGGCATGTTCCTCTATGGAATGAAGCTGCTCGGCATCTCTTTGGAGCGCTTTGCCGGCGTGCGGCTGGAAAAAACCCTCGAACGTCTGACAAACAATCCCGTCAAGGGACTGGCACTCGGTGCGGGTGTTACGGCCGTGATTCAAAGCTCTGCTGCCACCTCGGTAATGGCAGTTGGCTTTGTCAATGCCGGCATCATGAAGCTCGGACAGGCCGTCCCTGTTGTCATGGGCGCCAACATCGGCACGACTATGACAGCGCAGATTCTGCGCCTTGGCGACATCAGCAGCGATAATCTGCTGCTCACGCTTCTCAAACCCGCCTCCTTTGCCCCGCTCTTCATTGCCCTGGGAGCCTTTGGCCTGCTCATGGCAAAGCGCAACAAGGCCAAGGATTTTTCCTCCATTTTTATTGGCTTTGGCATTCTCTTTGTGGGCATGACCACCATGGAAAACGCCATGGCCCCCTTGCGAGAACTCGAGAGCTTCCAGCGTGTTTTCACGCTCTTTCGCAACCCTGTGCTGGGCCTTTTGCTGGGACTTGCCGTGACCGCCATTTTACAGAGCTCATCGGCAGCCGTTGGCCTTCTGCAGGCCACCTCGGTCACGGGCGCCATCACCTTTTCCACCGCACTTCCCATTTTGCTGGGAATGAACATCGGAAAGTGCATCACCGTGGTGCTGGCCAGCTTTGGCTCCAATATCAAAGCCAAGCGCGTGGTGCTGATCGACGTTTTGTGCAACGTGTTCGGTGTGGGAATTTTCCTCATCGTCATGTACGGCTGGCAGGCTGTCGTGGGCTTTCCCTTTTGGGACAGCCTTGTCAACCGTGGCAGTATCGCCAATTTCCATACTTTTTTTAATCTGGCAACGGCCGCCGTTCTGCTGCCCTGCATCCACCTGCTCATCAACCTTTCAGGGCGCATGCTCAAAGACACCAAGGAATCCAAAATCGACATTGAGCTGCGTCTGCTCGACCCCGCCTTTCTGCCCACCCCCGTCGTGGCGCTTGAGCAGTGCAAAAAGGTGATTTTCGGGATGGGCGCCACCGTTTTGGAAAACTTCCGTCTGGCTGTCGACATGCTGGAAACCGGCAAGGACGACCAGCTTGCACTGCTTGAAGAAAACGAAAAATTCCTCGACAAAAGCGAAACCGCTCTGGGAGAATACCTGACCAAAGTCACCGTACAGCACCTGGAAAACGAGCAAAGCCAGCTTGCTGCCGAACTTCTGCACACGCTGGGAGACCTGGAACGCGTTGGGGATCGCTGCATCAACATCTCCGAGGTCGCCTTTTACAACCGTGATCAGGATATCCACTTCTCTCCCGAAGCACGCGTGGAGCTGTCCTCCATGACCGACGCCGTCACCGAGATCCTCGAGCGCACGCTTCGCGCCTACCGGGAGGAAAATGCCCAGGCGGCGCTGAGCATCGAACCGCTTGAGCAGACCATTGACATTCTTGAAGAAACGCTCAAGCGCCGGCACATCGATCGTCTGCAGGCCGGGCTGTGCAACGTGCAGGGGGGCATCTCCTTTGTCGAAGTGCTGACCAATTTGGAACGCATCAGCGACCACTGCTCCAATATCGCCATGCACCTCACCCAGCGCCTGTGTCCCGACGAGCTTGACGAACACAGCCGCCGCAATCAGCTTCACCTGGCCGACACGCTGGAATACCAAGAGCTCTTCGAAGAATATCAAAAGAAATATCTAGAGCCCATCGTCGGCTGATCCTGCGGGGAGCAGCCCCGGCCGGCGGCACAAAAAGCTCCACTGCCTGCCATTTTCCCCTGACAACACAGCGCCTAATCAAAAGGACATGGCTTGCCGCCATGTCCTTTTTGCTTTTTGTCTTTAAAAAGGGCCTGGCCTGATCTTATGCCTTGCTCTTTTTGTTTTTGAGCCGCCCTTTTTGGCCCAAAACGGCATCAAAGCCCGCAGATATCCCTGCAAAGCTGCTCCACGGCGGCCTCATCGCTCGCCCAGCTTGTGCAAAAGCGCACGGCGCTGTGCTGCTCGTCGATTTTCCCCCAGAAGGAATAGCCCCATTTTTCCCCCAGCTTTTCAATGAGCTCGTTGGGCAGAATGGGGAACTGCTGATTGGTCGTGGAGGGCACGACAAAGGAATATCCCATGCTTTCGCAGGCCTTTCGAATCTTCATGGCAAGTCTCACGGCATGCCGCGAAATTTCAAAATACAGGCCGTCCTCAAAAAGCGCCGCAAACTGAATACCCAACAGCCTGCCCTTGGCCAGCATGCCGCCGCGCTGCTTGATGCTGTAGCGGAAATCCTTAGCGATGGCGGGGTTGCGGATGACCACCGCCTCTCCAAACAGGGCGCCCACCTTGGTCCCGCCGATATAGAACACGTCGCAGCAGTCGGTGATGGTGGGCAGGTCGAGGTCGTTGTCCTGCGCCGCAAGGCCGTAGCCCAGCCGTGCGCCGTCCATAAAGAGCGGCAGCCCGCATTCCCGGCAGGCCTCTGCCAGAGCCTGCAGCTCGCTCTTGTGATAGATCGAGCCAATTTCGGTGGGGTTGGAGATGTAGACCATGCCGGGCTGGACAATATGCTCATGGGTTGCATCATTCCAGTGCTCATGGTAGCAGTCGAGCACCTGCTGTGCCGTCAGCTTGCCGTCGGCGCTGGGCAGGGCGATGACCTTGTGCCCCGTAGCCTCCACGGCCCCCGTCTCATGGACATTGATGTGCCCGGTATCGGCCGAGATCACGCCCTGATGCGGACGCAGCGTTGCCGCAATGACGGTGAGATTGGTCTGGGTTCCCCCCACCAAAAACTGAACGTCAATGTCCTCCCTGCCGCACTGCTGACGAATCAGGGCGCGGGCCTTGTCGCAATAGGCGTCCATGCCGTAGCCCCCTGTCTGCTCCATGTTGGAAGACATCATGAGCTCCATAATTTTGGGATGGGCTCCTTCCGTATAGTCGCTGTTGAATAATACCATATCTCTTCTCCCCCTTTTCTTTCCTAAGTAGACAATCTTTTTTTATTATACCCTGAGGGCTGTTCTTTGCGCAAGCATCCCTGTCCGCTCAAAATATTGCGAAATTGTGACAAATATGTCTCCCTTGCTTTGCGGGAAAATCCGTTTTTTATCTTTTTTTGCTCTCTTCAAACATATTTATTATAACACTTATCAAAATTTGTTGCTCTTAAAAAACCTTTTTTCAAAAGTCAAGAGCCAATTTCTTCCAAGTTCGCCCTTTTTCTTACTGCTTTAGTTGACATAATTCCCATGCCAGACTGCTTTTCAAGGGAAGATATCCACATTTTCCACCGGGTTATCCACAGAGAGGGGCTTAATTCCCCGTCGTTACCGCAAGTTTTCCACATTTTCCTGTTTGTCTAGTGCGGACATCTGATGCTCGATGTGTTTTGGTTGACATAACTCGCCGGTTCTTTTTCCAAAAAATAATTTTTGTCACGCTTTTATCATAATTTACTGGTGTCTATTTCTTTTGTCGCCAGGGCGTTGAGCGAGCTTGCGGCGATGTTTCCCGCCTGAAGCTCGAAATACCCCTGTGCCGCGACCATGGCGGCATTGTCTCCGCACAGCGAGAGGGGCGGCAAAAAGAGTGGGATCCCCAGCCTTTGCGCCGTCTCCTGAGCCTTGCGCCGCAGCACCGAATTGGCAGATACTCCGCCGGCCAGCACCAGAGCGGGTGCCTGCACCTGGCGGGCAGCCTCTTCCAGGCGTCCGGTCAAGGCCTGCGCCACGCTGTCCATGAGCGAGACGGCAAAGTCGGCCTTGCAAAAGTCCTGCCCTTTTTGCTGTGCGTTGTGCAGAAAGTTGACGGCGGCCGTCTTGAGCCCCGAGAAGCTGAAGTCGAGCGGCGCGCCGCGCACCTCTGCGCTGGGGAAGGACACCGCCTCGGGGTCCCCTGTCTGGGCGAGCGCATCCATGGCCACGCCGCCGGGATAGGGCAGGCCGAGCACGCGGGCCACCTTGTCAAAGCATTCGCCGGCAGCGTCGTCCCTCGTGCGTCCCAGCGTCTGAAACTCTGTATAGCCCGTGACATAAACCAGGCTGGTATGCCCCCCTGACACAATAAGCGCCAAAAAGGGAGGCGACAGCTCGGGGTGGGCCAGATAGTTTGCCGCCACATGGCTGCGCAGGTGATGGACGGGGGTGAGCGGCAGCCCGGTGGCCGACGCCAGCCCCTTTGCAAAATTGACGCCCACCAGCAGGGCCCCGATCAGCCCCGGCCAGGCGGTGACGGCGATGCCGTCGATGTCGGCCAGCGTCAGCCCGGCGCTGTCGAGCGCCATCTGTGTCAGCTGGCCAATCGACTCCACATGGGCCCTTGAGGCAATCTCGGGCACCACCCCGCCATAGAGCCTATGGATGTCAATTTGGGTCCGCACGGCACAGGAAAGCTGCCGCCTGCCGTCCTGCACCACGGCGGCCGACGTCTCGTCGCAGGACGTTTCGATTCCAAGGATGCGCATTAGGGTCTTTTCCCCTCCTTTTTGTTTTTCGCCGCACAAAGGGACAAAATATTGCTGCCCGAAAACACAACCTCTTTCAGGGCAGCCAGCGCCGTTACAGCGCGCGCCTTAAAATCAGCGCGTCCTCCTTTGGCAGAACATAATACCCAGGCCGGCGGCCCACCTGCTCAAAGCCCTCGCTCTCATACAGGGCGCGCGCAGCCGCATTGCTTTCCCGCACCTCGAGAAAAAGCTCCCTGCAGCCGCACTGCTCCAGCCGCTCCAAACAGGCTCTCAAAAGCGCCCGCCCAATCCCCTGCCGGCGGCAGGCGCTGTCGGTGGCAATGCGCAGCAATTCGGCCTGTCCCGCAACCACCAGCAGCAGGGCGTATGCACAAAGCTCCCCCTCCCGCATCATCCCAAGCGCCATGCCGGCAGGGGCCGCCAGCCCCTCTTCCAGCATATCCAGGCTCCAAGGCTCGGCAAAGCACTTTTTTTCCAGCCGCGCCATCGCGGCAAGATGCCTGCTCTCCAACCTCACGATCCCACACTCAATGGGCGTCATACCAGGTTGCCCCCTTCTTGACTTCCACCGTGAGCGGCACGCGCAGCGTCATGGCCCCCATCATTTCCTGCTCAAGCAGCGCTGCCGCAGCGTCGGCCTCCTGCTCGGGGCACTCCACGATGAGCTCATCGTGCACCTGAAGCACCAGCCGTGCGGCAAAACCCTCGCTCTTCAGCCGGTTTCTCACCCGCACCATGGCCAGCTTGATGATGTCGGCCGCCGTGCCCTGAATGGGGGTGTTCATGGCGGCGCGCTCGCCAAAGGATCGCTGATTGTAATTGGAAGAGGTCAGCTCGGGCAGATAGCGGCGCCGGCCCAGCAGCGTCGTGACATAGCCGCGCTCCTTTGCCTGCGCAACAGCCTCGTCGAGATAGCGGCGAATGCCGGGATAGGTCTTAAAATAGCTGTCGATATACCGCCTGGCCTCGGCCCGTGAAACGCCGATGTCGGCCGCCAGGGAGAAGTCCGAAATCCCGTAGACAATGCCGAAGTTGACGGCCTTGGCGCTGCGCCGCATATCCGGCGTCACCTGCTCAAGGGGCACGCCGAAGGCCTGCGAGGCCGTGAGCGCATGGATGTCCTGCCCCGACAAAAAGGCCTCTATCATGCGCTCGTCCCCCGCCACGTGGGCCAGGATGCGCAGCTCAATCTGACTGTAATCGGCATCCAGCAGCAGACAGCCCTCCTTGGCCACAAACATGCGGCGCAGCTCCCTGCCAAGCGGCTCTCTGACCGGGATATTCTGCAAATTGGGCTCGGCGGAAGAGAGCCTGCCCGTGAGCGTCACGGTCTGGTGGAAGGTGGTGTGAATGCGCCCGTCGCGCGCCAGCCCCAGCAGCCCCTCCACATAGGTGGAATTGAGTTTGGTGAGCTTGCGGTATTCCAAAATCAAGGGCAGGATGGGATGCTCCCCGGCCAGCTTTTCCAGTGTGGCGGCGTCGGTGGAGTATCCTGTTTTGGTCTTTTTGGGCGGCCGCAGCCCCAGCTTCTCAAAGAGCACCTCTCCCAGCTGACGCGGGGAATTGAGATTGAAGGGCCCTGCAAATTCATAGATGGCAGCCTCAATCTCCCCGATGCGGCCGCGCAGCTTTTCCCCAAAGGCGCGCAGCGCCTCCTCGTCCACAGCAAAGCCGATTTGCTCCATCTCGCTGAGCACGGTGGAAAGAGGCAGCTCCAGGCGATAAAGCAGATCCTCCATCCCCTGCTCCTTGAGCTGACGCTCCAAAACCGGTGTGAGCTCGCGCAATGTGACCGCCGCAAAGGGGGCGCCCTCCAGCAGCTCCTTCCCCAAATAGGTGGCGCACAGCGCCGCAAGCTCTGTCTTGGAGGCAGGGTTGAGAAGGTAGGCGGCAAGCGCAGGGTCAAAGCAGACGCCCTCGAGAGGCAGCCCCCTCGCTGCCAGCTCGGTCATGGCCGCCTTGGCGCGGTGCAGCACTTTTGGCGCGCCGCTTCCCAGCAGCATGCGCGCAAGCTCTTCAAAATGCTCCCCCGCCCCCTCCTTGGTCAGGGTGTACACCTCGGTTTGCGTGGCAAAGGCCAGCTCTTCTCCCACCGCCACAAAGAGCTTTTGCGGCAAAAGCGGCTCAAGCTGCTCTTTTTGCGTGATTTCGACTGCTTTGGGCGCACTGCTTTGGGGCGCCGGCTTGTGCTGTGCCATGCGTTCCAAGAAGCTGTGAAATTCCAGCTTTCGAAAAAGAGCTGCCGTCGCCTCATAGTCTGGTTCTTTTCTGTCCATCTCATGAGGCTCCAGTGAGATCGGCACGTCCTTGCAGATGGTGGCCAAATCATAGGAGAGCAAGGCCTGCTGCCTGCCGCTTCTCAGCTTCTCGGCCAGCTTGGGACGCAGCCCGTCGCTGCCCTCGTCCAGGGCGCGGTAAAGGGCCTCCAGGCTGCCAAAGCGGTGCAGCAAATCCATGGCCGTTTTTTCCCCCACGCCCGACACGCCGGGAATGTTGTCGGAGGCATCCCCCATGAGCGCCTTCAGATCGACGATCCTCTGCGGCGCAAAGCCGTAGGTCTCCTGCACCGCCTGCGGCGTATATCGCGTGGAACTGCTGACGCCGCCCCTCGTCACGGTCAGCTTGACGCAAACATGGTCGCTGACCAGCTGCAAATCGTCCTTATCCCCCGTGATAATGACGCATTCGTCCCCCCGACTGTCGCAGCGCGCCGCCAGCGTTCCAATCAAATCGTCGGCCTCGTAGCCTTCGATCGAAAGCTGGCACACCCGCATGGCGTCAAGCAGCTCCCGCAGCACCGGCAGCTGCTGCGCCAGCTCCTCGGGCATGCCCTTGCGCTGGGCCTTGTACGCCTCGTATTTCCGGTGCCGGAAGGTGGGCGCCTTCAAATCAAAGCAAACGCATACGGCGTCGGGGTTCTCGGCGGCCATCTCCTTTTCATAGATGGACAAAAACCCGTAAATCCCATTGGTAAACAGCCCCTGCGAGTTGGTCAGTGCCCGCACGCCGTAATATGCACGGTTGAGGATGCTGTTGCCGTCAATGAGCATGAGCTTCATCTTGCCTCTCCTTTTCAAACATTAAATCACGCTATGCGGTCCATGCCATTTTCCTTTCGCAGGGCCGTCGTTGTCCATATTGTATGTTCTATTGTACACGCTTTGGTCGGGAAAATCAAACCGTTGTTGCTCCCCCCTGCCGTACTTCGTCAAGGCGAAGCTCTCTTGTTTTTGTAAAAAACTCACAAAAACCCCGCTCTCATTTTGCACATATTTTCCCCTTCTTTGCCTCTTTACAATCTTCCCTCGAGGTGTTATACTACCTTCATTCAAACTCTTGCGTAGAGGTGCCAGATGATGCTGTTGTATCTTCCCGTTTTCAAACTGAATCTGCATCACCATAGGTAAGAGCGCGTGTGCGTAGGCACAGGCGCTATTCGTGCTTGTGCCTATGAGGATGCGACTGAGAGTACAGCGAGCCTTGTAGACACAAGGCTCGCTTTTTTTGTGCCTCGCAAAACCTTTTGAAAACTCTTCAAAAACAAAAAGGAGGATCTCCCCCATGAACCGTCGTCTTTCCCGCATTCTCGCCCTCTCAGCTCTCGTTGCCCTATTTGCCGCAGGCTGTTCCGCAGAGGAAACGCCCGAATACGCAAACGCGCTTGAGCGCATCAAGGGCGAGGGAAAAATCGTCATGGCCACCAATCCCGAGTGGGCCCCCTATGAATTTGAAAACTTGTCTGCCGAAAACGAAGAGGACAAATATGCCGGCGCCGACATTGAACTGGGCCGTTACATCGCCGAACAGCTCGGCGTCGATTTCGAGCTCTCGGTTATGAGCTTTGAAACGGTCATCGAGTCGGTGGCGCAGGGCCAGGCCGATATGGGAATTTCAGCCTTTGCCTACAAGGAAGACCGCGCCGAGGCCGCGCTGCTGGCCGGGCCATACGGCGTCGGCGACGATTACCAGGGCGCGCTGGTGCGCAAGGAGGATGCCGAGGAGCTGAGCACTGTCGAGTCGCTTAACAACCGCAAAATCGGCGTACAAATCTCCTCTTTGCAATACGAAATCGCGCAGGAAACCCTCGAGGGCTGCGAATATGTTTTCTTCTCCAATCCGGCTGACGGCGTGCTCTCGCTGCAAAACGGCAAGGTCGACGCCGTGCTCATCGCTTCGGCCGCCGGAGAGGGCTACTGCAACAACTACGACGACATCCAGATGAGTGACCTGCGCTTTGAGTCGGAGTCCGGCAACTATGTCATCATCAACAAGGAAGAACCCGAGCTCTACGAGGCCGTTTTGGAAATCGTGCTTGAGGCCGAGTCCTCCGGCAAGTTCGCGCAGTGGCTTGAAGAGGCTTCCGCCTTGGCCGATTCTCTGAGCCTTTCTGCCGAATAAAAAAACCCTGTTCTTTTGGCATGGTCCTTCTGTGAGAGCCTTAAGGCTCCACAGAAAGGCTGCATGCCGTTTCTCCCCCGGGCTGCTTGCCCGTCCATTCCAAATGAGGTGTCTAAAACAATGTCTGCCATCATCAAACTTCTTGTTGACTACGGTGATCTTTTCCTCAGTGGGCTGCGTGTTACCTTGCTGCTCTCACTCTTTTCCATCGTGGCCAGCACCATCTTCGGTTCTATTATCTGTCTGCTCTCCATGTCAAAAATCCCCCCGCTCAAATGGATGTGCACAGCCTATATCGAAATTATCCGGGGTACACCCATCCTGCTGCAGCTCTATTTCTTTGTCTTCCTGCTGCCGAGGATCCTGCCTGTCAACCTGAGCAATCTGCAGGCTGTCATGCTCTCCATGTCGCTGTGCGCGGCGGCTTATGTATCTGAGCTCATGCGCGCCGGCACTCAGGCGGTGGACAAGGGCCAAAGCGAGGCGGCGCGCAGCCTGGGACTGACCGGAAAGCAGACCATGCGCTACATTGTGCTGCCACAGGCCGTAAAAAACATCCTGCCCGCATTGGGAAATGAGTTCATTCTCATCATCAAGGACACCTCCCTGGCCTCCATCTTCTTCATCGGAGATTTGATGACCGTGCAAAAAACCATCACCTCCTCACTCTACCTTTCCCTCGAGCCCATGGCCATTGTGGGAATGATTTACTTTTCTCTGACCTTTGTTCTCTCCAAGCTGGTTCGGGCCTACGAGCGGCGCGTCTCGGTCGGCTGAGCCTTGGAAAACCTCTGACAGCTTTACCCTAGACCCCTCTATTTCAAAATGATTGGACATTGACGACACCGGGGACGGCATCATTTTGCCGCCCCTCTTTTGTATCAGCCCATACTACATTCCATATACAGCAAAACCTGTGCTTTTGTTCTGCACACGGAGATCAAACATATCCCGCATAAAAAGGAGCAGGCCTGCGGCCGACGGTCAAGCCGCAGACCTGCCCCTCTTCCCACAGTCTTTCCCGGGCCCGTGCAAAAAAACCCTTTTCTTTTACAAACAAAAAGCGGGAGAAAAGCCGTTTGGCTTTTCTCCCGCTTTGGTTTTTCAGACAGCCTTGAATGGCCGGGCTCCCTTCAGGGGAAATCTCTTAATAGATGCCCTGGCTCATCATGGCATCGGCAACCTTCAGGAAGCCAGCGATATTGGCGCCGGCGACCAGGTCGTAACCAAAGCCATACTCCTCGGCAGCGCTCTTGGACGCGTCATGGATGTTCTTCATGATGGTCTTGAGCTTCTGATCGACTTCCTCGGCGCTCCAGGCGAGGCGGGCAGAGTTCTGGCTCATCTCCAGACCGGAGGTGGCAACGCCGCCGGCGTTGACAGCCTTGGACGGGCAAACGATGCAGCCGGACTTCTGGAAGTACTCAATGGCCTCGTTGGTGCAGGGCATGTTGGCAACTTCGACGATGTACTTGGTGCCAGCCGCAACAATCTTCTTGGCATCTTCCAGTCTGATGTCGTTCTGGGTGGCAGCAGGCATGACCATGTCAACCTTCAGGCCCCAGGGCTTCTCACCGGCATGGAACTCGCAGCCGAACTTATCGGCATAGTCCTGAGCGCGGTCACGACCGGAAGCACGCATCTCAAGCAGGTACTCAACCTTCTCTTCGGTGCTCACACCGTCGGGATCATAGCAGTAGCCGTCAGGACCCGAGATGGTGACGACCTTGCCGCCCAGCTCGAGCATCTTCTTGCAGATACCCCAGGCAACATTACCGAAACCGGAAACCGCGATGGTCTTACCGGCAACCTTGTCGTTGCAGGCAGCCAGCATGTTCTCGGCATAGTAGCAGGCGCCATAGCCGGTGGCCTCGGGACGAATCAGAGAACCGCCGTAGGACAGGCCCTTACCGGTCAGAACGCCGTTCTCCCAGACAGCCTTAATTCTCTTGTACTGACCATACATATAACCGACTTCGCGGCCGCCAACACCGATATCACCAGCGGGCACGTCAACATCGGGGCCGATGTGGCGATAGAGCTCGGTCATGAAGGCCTGGCAGAATCTCATGATCTCGGCATCGCTCTTGCCGCGGGGATCAAAGTCGGAACCGCCCTTGGCACCGCCCATGGGCAGGCTGGTCAGGCTGTTCTTGAAGGTCTGCTCGAAGCCCAGGAACTTCATGATGGACAGGTTGACGGAGGGATGGAAGCGCAGGCCGCCCTTGTAGGGTCCGATGGCGCCGTTGAACTGAACGCGGAAGCCACGGTTGACATGAGCCTGGCCGGCATCGTCGACCCAAGCGACGCGGAAGAGGATCTGGCGCTCAGGCTCGACCATTCTCTCCAGCAGGGCAACCTTCTCATACTCGGGGTGCTTCTCGATAACGGGAACCAGAGACTTGAAAACCTCTTCGACAGTCTGGTGGAACTCAGGCTCGTTGGGATCGCGCTGCTTCACAGCGTCGATGACTCTGGAAATGTACTCGTTCATGACAGTTTCCTCCTCAAAAATATTTTTACGGATTGACGAACAACTGTACATTGCGGAAAGCTGCGCCCCTGCTCGGAACGCACTTCCCCCAATCCTTATTTTAGATTCAAAACCCCCCGATGTCAAGACAAGCCGGCGCGAGGGCTTGTCTTTTGCCCCGCTTTTGACAAACGAAATTCGACCGGGGTTTTTGGTCAAAGTGACCAAAGCGCTCCCACCGCCTCATCGGCGATGACGGCAGCCTGCGCGGCGTGCTTATTGCGGTAAATCATGGCATAACAGTAAACGCCGGCCCTCTTTGCAGCCTCCAGCGCATAGGGCGAGTCGTCCACCGTCGCGGTGCGCGAAAGCGGCGTCTCAAACCCCTGCGCAATCTCGGCAAAGGCCCTTTCGTCCCCTTTTTGAAAAGCGGTCTCGCCGGCCAGCAGAACCGCGTCCACCGCCTGAGCCAGCCCCAGCCTGTCCAGCATTCCCTCCACCAGGCGGCGGGGAGACTGAGAAAAAATTACCAGCTTTGCCCCCCGCTCGCGCAGGGCGCGCAGCGTCTCAAGGGCTCCCGGCATGAGCTGCACCCGGCTGTCAAATACCTCTATTGCCGTCTCCATCCATGCTTCGGTCAGCTCCTCGGCGCTTAGGGGCAGCCCGAAGTGACCCCTCAAATAATCGGAGCCCTCCTGAAAGCTCATGGCGTCCATCGCTCTGATTTCCTCTTCGGTCGGCACGATGTCAAAGCGGGCCAAAAAGGCCAGCGAAATGTCGTTCCAGATCTCCAGGGTGTCGACCAGCGTCCCGTCAAGGTCAAAGATGTATAAATCAAACCTCATCCCTTGATCTTCTCCGCCACGTCACGCATGATGCGCGCCGCCGCCGTGATGTCGGGCCGCGACAGGATGGAGGAGATCACCGAGATGCCGTCAAGCCCCAGGCCCTCGAGCTGCGGCCCCGTGACCTCGTTGATGCCGCCGATGGCACAGGCCGGAATGCCTCCAGCCTTGAGCACCTCGACAATCTCGTCGCGCGTCAGCGCACGGCCTACGGCCTTGGTGTCGGTCAAAAAGGCGGCGCCGATGCCGATGTAGTCGGCCCCGTCCTCTCTGGCGCGGCGCGCATGCTCCGGGGTGGAGGCAGACACACCCAAAATCTTGTCGGGCCCAATCAGGCGGCGGGCGATGGCGCAGGGCATGTCGGTCTGGCCCACATGCACGCCGTCGGCGTCGACGGCCAGCGCGATGTCAATGCGGTCGTTGATGATGAGCGGGACGCCATACCTGCGGCAGACCTCCTGCACCTCCAGTGCCGCCTGCAGAAACTGCGCCGTTGAAACATCCTTCTCGCGCAGCTGCACCAGCGTGACGCCGCCCTCGATGGCGCGCTCCACGCTCTCTCCAATGCTCATGTCGCCAAGCCAGTGGCGGTCGGTGCACAAATACAGCGTCAGATCACAGTGATTCATAAAGCTTCCTCCGTTTGTCTAATGATTGGTGATATTTTTAATGCATGGTCATGCGTTTCTGGTTTTTGTCGGCACCTGCGGCCCAGTGCCCCGCGGGTCTCCCCGTATTGGGCCCGTCATCCTTTTGAGCACAAGCTTCCCTTTGCCCCAAAGCATATCCCTGCAGTCCGGCCCAAGTCCCTTTGGCTCAAAAAATCCCCTTCAAGGGGTGCTCTACCGCATCAGACCAGTCGGTGGGCACCAGAGGTGTCAGGCCGGTCAACGGCGGCACATCCGAAATGTCCCACACATACCGGGACACCACCTTGTCTCCCCGCCGGTAGAGGTCGTGATAGCGCGGAACCCCCACATTGCCTTCAAAGCTGGCTCCAAGACGCTCAATGGTTTTGATGCTTGCCACATTGTCAGGCGTGGTGGTGATAATGAGCTCCTCCATGTCGTGCGCGCGCGCCAGAGGCGCCACGATGCGGCAGGCGCGCGCCGCGATGCCATGACCTCTGGCTCTTTCGCGCACGCCGTAGCCGATGTGCCCGCCGTAGTAAATGTTGTCGTTCATACCCAGGCGCAGATGGATGTGCCCCAGAGGGCCGGCCGACTCAGGGTCGGCGCAGGGCAGCGAACCGTCTTTGCGCAGCGTGCCGGCCGGAAAAATGAAAAACTGGTAAGAGGGCGCCCAGGCCTTGTCAACCATGGGCGCGCAGCACGACAGCCACAGCTCCAGCTGGCCGTCGCTCAGAAGCGGCAGACGATAAAAAACCACGCCCCTTCACTTCCTTTCAAAGCACCGCCATCAGCGTGGTGACGATTGGAATGGTTATGATGGACAGCAGCGTCGACAACAGTACATACTCGGTGACATACATATAGTCGGATCCGCCCGTTTTGGCCAGCATGGAGATGGACACCTGGCAGGGCAGCGCAAACATCACGGTCAGCACCGCCGTGATAAGTTCCCCTGCATTCAGGGCCCGCAGCAGAAAAAAAGCCGCCAGAGGCATTGCCACCATGCGCACGGGGACAGTGGCCAAAATGGAGACGCGCTTCCATACAACAGACAAGTCCATGTCGGTGAGCACGGTTCCGATGTAGAGCATGCTGACGGCCGAAGAGGTGTCACCCAGTCTGCCGACAATGTCGACGGCAATGGAGGGCAGCGTCAGCCCCGCAAGCACCAGGAAAATGCCAAACAGCGTGGCCAGCGTCACGGGATTGGCCAGACGGCGCAGCACCTCGCCCGCTCCGGCTTTTTTCTTGCCCGAGTCCTTCATATAGAGCCCCGTGCTCACCGTGTAAAGCACCACGTTACAGGTCAGCGAATAGATGGGAATGCAGAAAATCCCCTGCGGGTAAAGGGCGGTCATCAGGGGGATGCCCAAAAAGGTGGTGTTGGAATACATGTTGGACAGCGTGTGGGCGTTTGCCGTGTCGGGCGCAAGGCCAAACAGCCTTGCGCTGCCCCGTCCGAGCAGCCAGCTCACCACCAGCCCCACGGCGGCCGCCCCCACGATAATCCCCGAGCTGGCAAGCAGCGCACGATCCACCGACAGCAGATTGCTCAAAATGGCGGCCGGCATGGCGATTTTGGTGACATAGTCGGGCAAAACCTCCTTGGCCGACTCAGGCAGCAGCTTCCACCGAATCGCACAATAGCCGACAAGCACCATGCCGAAAAGCGCAAGCATCTGGGTAAACACAATGCGGGCCTGCTCCATAATCTGCCTCTCCCCTTTCCCCGTTCCACAGCACCGATTACGCCGCGCGGCACACCCGCTTGCTGACAACCAGCCCGCTTTTTTTCCGGTATTCGCGTTCCAGATAGGAGTAATACGCCCCCGGCGTCACCAGCCCGCCGGGCGAGAGAATGTCCGTACCCAGGGAACCGATGATGCGGTCTGCCAGCATGGCACAGTTTGTGCTGCCCATGAAATAGGTCTGAAACTCGCCCTTGACAAACTGATAAAGCTGCGCGTCAAGTTCCCGTTGCAGCACCGAGGCGTAGTCGGTGTGGGGCTTTGTGGGATCCCTTCGATACGGAGAGTGCCACACGCGCACCTGCAGCATGAGCTGGTCAATTTTTTTGCGCACCTGCTCTTTTTGCTCGTCGGTCAGACGCAGGCCGTAACAAAAAATGGTCTTTTTGCTGTAGTTGGTGCAAAATTTCAGATACCGCTCGCGGCCCGAAATCACGGCCAGCACCCCATTGCATATCAAACCACCCCACCTGTGCGAATCAAAGTCGTATGGCCCATAGGTACGCACCACGTCCTCAAAGCAGACGTCCACATGGCCCACCGTCCCAAGGCCTTTTTCGGTGGCGTGAATGAAAATTTCAAAGTCGGGCGCGCTGTCCCCGCCCTCTTCCTCCTCGGACACGTCTTCGGACAGATGCTCCCAAATTTTATTGATCTTTTCCTGCGCACGCTTTGGAACCAGCGCAAAGAGCGCCGGAGGCGCATCCACTCTCACGCGGCGCCACACACGGCCGGGCTTTGAGCCGGGCCGGCGTTCCTCAAGATAGTCGGTAAACTGTGTGGCGGCAGACATCAGGCAATACAGCCCCGACATGACAAATGCCGCGTCTATCATGGCCACCGGCCAGATCACCAGCAGCAGCCCCAGCAGGGAGGACAGCAAACCCATAAAAAAGGTGTTCAGGCCCACCCATTCGTTGTTCTTCCTTTGAAGATAACAGGTGACAAAGTGCAAAAAACCGCTCAGCAGCGCGTTTGCCCCCATGGCCAGTGGAAGCAGTGCCGACATCTGCGCCGGGTGCCGGTAAGCAAACCACGCCAGGTACAGCGAAATAAAGGCCATGAGCAACTGACGAATGTTGCGCACTTCCCGCTTTCTCCCAAAGAAAAAGGCAAGAAGGCCGGCCGCTCCCGACAGCAAAAACAGCCAAAAGGCACTCCACCGAAACAGATTGCTCATGAGGTGAGGCCTCAGCAGCAGCAGTGCCCCCAAAAGGCCCGTGAGAAGAGAGTGCAGCAGCAGGGAGTCTGCCGACAGTGCCTTGGCATCCAGTTGAAACTCCTGATACTGCATGGCCGCACCTCCCTTCCCATCCCGTGCATGACATGATAGTTTATCATACCACAATTAGGGCTTGTTTTCCATAAAAATAAAAGAGATTTTTCCGCAGCCCCACGCTGCCATGCACGCGCTGCCCCCATTTTCCCTCTCTTGCCCTGCATGCCGGCTTCCCCTCGGCGCGCAGAGCCCGGCAGGCGCCCAGCTTTTCCATGATTTTTCCGTCGCTCATGCGACTTCCCTCTTTCTGCGTCTTGCCCCGTATCCAGCCCTTTTGCCCAAGACGCCACAAAGCCTCACTTCTAGATACTCATCCTGCTCATCTGCTTTCGGGTATCTTCTTTCCTTCTTTTGACAAGCTCTTTTGCCTTTGGTATAATAAAAAAACCATGTCAAGGGAGGCGTTTTTGATGACCATTTACGAGGCCATGACCACCCGGCGCACCATTCGCCGCTTTATGCAAAAACCCATTTCCGATGAGATTTTGGAAAAGGCCGTCAATGTCGCACGGCTGGCCCCCGTGGGCGGCAACGTGCAATCTCTGAAGTTTTGCGTCGTCAAAACCCCGGAGCTGGTCAGCGCCGTGTTTGACGAGACCAAATGGGGCATGCACCTCAAGGACGGTTCGGGCCGTCCCAAGCCGAGCGAGCTGCCGGTCGCCTGGATTCTCATCTGCAACGACACCACCATCAAGGAACAGCCCATGATTCATGACATCGGGGCCGCCGCCGAAAACATTATCATTTTTGCCATGGGCGAAGGGATCGGCAGCTGCTGGCTGGAAGGCATCGACCGTGCAGCCATCGCACAGGCGATCGACCTGCCCGAGCACCTCAAGGTGTGCTCCGCCATCGCGCTGGGATATCCCGCCATGAGCTCCCACGAGGTGCCCCTGCCCGAGTCGGGCGCCACACCGTATTACTGGGGAGAGGATGGGGCCCTGTGCGTCCCCAAGCGCTCCTTGAAGGACGTCATGCTGGTCAAGTAACCCCCCGTTTGTCCGATTCTCCGGCCCGGCAGCTTTTCGGCCGAAAAGCTGCCGGGCCGGTTCTTTTCCGAAAAACCTCGGAAAAGAGGGCTCACAGGGCCAGGGGGGGCGGCTGTGCGCAGTCGCCCCCCTGGCCCCTTTTCGCGGCTCAGCTTTTCTGCTGCAAAGCCCGGCTCGTCTTTTTCACAATCCCCTGCGCCCAGCCCAGCAGCAGCCCAGAAAGGCCGTCAAGCGCCTGCTGCGTTTGGCAGGGGTTCTCCAAAAATGCCCTTGCCGCGCAAAACGCCTCCAAATCCTCTCCCCGCAGCACCTTTTCCAAATCGCCGGTATGGAAAACCCACTGCCCCGTCTGGGCAAAGCCGGCGGCACGCAACACGAAAATTGCCGACTTGCAGATTTCTCGCAGCGCGTCGGCGCTGCGCGCGTGCACGCCGTTGTGCACCGCCGCATGACAAATCCCGCAGGCCCTCTGCCGCACCGCCCGCAGCACGTCTCGCGGGCCAAACAGGGGGCGCACAAAGTCAAGGGAGCCAAACACGGGCACCGTGTCGTGATAAAAGAAAACGAGCTCCCCCGCGTCCCAGGAGGCAAGCTCCTCCACCCCCGACACAAAGCCGCAGACAAGCTCCCTCAAAGGCAGCCCCTCTATGGCGCACCGATAGCTCAAAACGTCCTGCCAGCGCAGCTCGTCGAGCAGCAGCACCACGTCGATGTCGCTGCCCGGGCGCGCTTCCCCTCTGGCACGGCTGCCCTGAAGGCCCACAAAGCGCACCCGCTCCCCAAAGACGTCCCGCACCGTCCGAAGATAGTCCTGCATCCAAAATTCGTTCCATTCCCTGCTCAAAAAAAACTGCCTCCTTTTCCCTTGTCCTCCCACGCCGTCCCCTGTGCCCTCAGGGGCCACGGGCGCAGACAGGCGCGCAAAAAGCCCTTTTTGCGCGCCTGTCTTTTTCCCTGTCTCAATTTTATTGTCTATTGTCCTGTTTTCCCTTGCATCTGCCGCCTTGTCACTTGATGCTCTTGGTGTCGATCTCCTCGCGCAGCATGGCCGCAAAGTCGTCCACCTTCATGGCGCCCAGGTCGCCGCCGGCACGCGAGCGCACCGACACCTCGCCCTGCTCTGCCTCCCTGTCGCCCACCACAAGCATATAGGGAATCTTGGCAAGCTGGGCCTCTCTGATTTTCAATCCCATCTTCTCGCTGCGCAGATCGTTTTCCACACGGAAGCCCGCACTTGTCAGGCGCTCCTCGAGCTGCGCCGCATAGTCGTGATGCCTGTCGGCAATGGGGATGATCTTGACCTGTACCGGGGCGAGCCAGGCCGGGAAGGCGCCGGCAAAATGCTCGGTCAAAATGCCGATGAAGCGCTCAATCGAGCCGAAGGCCACGCGGTGGATCATGACGGGACGGTGCTTCTCCCCGTCTGCCCCAACATAAGTGAGGTCAAAGCGCTCGGGCATCTGGTAGTCAAGCTGGATGGTGCCACACTGCCAGGTGCGGCCGATGCAGTCCTTGAGGTGGAAGTCGATCTTGGGGCCGTAGAAGGCGCCGTCGCCGGGGTTGACGACGTAGTCCATGCCGCGCTGCTCCATGACGCTGCGCAGCGCGTCCTCGCTGGTCCTTCTCATCTCCTCGGTCCCGATGAAGTCCTCGGGGCAGGTGGAGAGCTCCACATGATATTCAAAGCCAAAGACCTTATACACCGAGTCGATGAGCTCGATGACGCCGGCAATCTCCTGGGGAATCTGCTCCTCGGTCATGAAGATGTGGGCGTCGTCCTGCGTGAAGCAGCGCACCCGCATCAAACCGTGCAGCGCGCCCGACAGCTCGTGACGGTGCACCAGGCCCAGCTCGCCCACGCGCATGGGCAAATCCTTGTATGACCACATGCGGCGCTTGTAGGCCAGCATGCCGCCCGGGCAGTTCATGGGCTTGATGGCGTATGTGCCGTCGTCAATGGTGGTGAAATACATGTTTTCCTTGTAGTGATCCCAGTGGCCCGAGCGATGCCACAGCTCCTCGTTCAAAATCATGGGCGTCTTGATTTCCTCATAGCCCCACTTGCGGTGCAGGTCGCGCCAGTAGTTTTCCAGCTCGTTGCGGATGACCATGCCCTTGGGGAAGAAAAAGGGGAAGCCGGGACCCTCGTCAAAGAGGGCAAAGAGGTCGAGCTCACGTCCCAGCCGGCGGTGGTCGCGGCGCTTTGCCTCCTCAAGCATGGTGAGATAGTCGTCAAGCTGCTGCTTCTTGGGGAAAGCAATGCCGTAGACACGCTGCAGCATCTTGTTGTTTGCATCGGCCTTCCAGTAGGCGCCCGTGACGTTGAGCAGCTTGAGCGCCCGCAGCGCCCCCGTGCGCATGAGGTGGGGCCCGGCGCACAGGTCGGTGAAGTCGCCCTGGCGGTAAAAGGAGATTTCCTCTCCCTCGGGCAGCTCCTCAATCAAAATGACCTTGTAAGGCTCTTCCATCTGCTGCGCCAGGGCAATGGCCTCCCCGCGCGGCAGCACAAACCGCTCCAGAGGCAGATCCTCCTTGACGATTTTGCGCATCTCCTCTTCGATTTTTTCGAGATCCTCCCCCGTGAAGGGCTCGGGCGTGTCGATGTCATAGTAAAACCCGTTGTCGATGGCGGGGCCTATCGTCAGCTTGGCCTCGGGGAACAGACGCTTGACGGCCTGGGCCAGCACATGCGAGCCGGTGTGCCAAAAGGCATGCTTGCCCTGTGCATCCTCAAACGTCAAGATTTCGAGCGTGCAGTCGGCGTCGACCACTGTGCGCAGGTCGCACAGCTCCCCGTTGAGCTTTGCCGCGCAGGCCTCCTTGGCAAGCGCCGGGGAAATGGCCTTGGCGATGGCGATGACGGGCTGGCCCGCCTCCACCTGGCGCACGCTTTGATCCTTGAGGGTAATGGAAATCATATCATGCTCTCCTTTCAAGACGCAACAGTCTTTTTCGTTCTTGTTTTTTCATTAAAAAACCCCGAATCCCCTAGGGGATTCGGGGTGCCATCAGACACGGTTCCACCCGAACTTCATGAGAGGGCAGCAGCCTCCCTCTCACCTTTTTTGCCGATAACGGGGCCTTCCGGCGGAGCATTTCCTCTCCGCAACTCAGGAGCGGTATGTTCGGCATGTGCGCAGGCGGCTTTCAGCTTGCAGCCGGCCCTCTCTGTTGCGCGCCTTTTTTCTCTCCGTCGCAGTTGTTGCAGCTAGCTTATTTTTATTTTATAGATTTTACTCCCACGCGGCACTCTTGTCAAGCCCTTCAGACCCATTCTCCCGGCTTTCCCGTTTTGTCATATTCCTCCATGAAGGCCAGGATGCGGCGCTTGTAGTCCTGCGCCTGCTTTCCGTAGTCGATGACGTCATACCGGTTGAAGTCCCTTGTCACCCTCTGCCGGTTTTTGAGCGGGCGCTTTGCCCCGCAGTTGGGGCACACCACCTTGCGGCTCATCATCCACAGATAGATCCCCGCCACCGAGAAGAAAATGACAAACCAGGCGATGGGGTCGGAGCCGCACACATAGTACCACAGCGCGCCGCCCGCCAGCAGCATGACCACCGACAGGGGAATGCGGATCAGGGGGCGCACGTTTTGCTTTGCGATGCCAAAACAGCCCCGATAGCCGCACTCGTCACACATCTCCTCCTGAAACCCGTCAAACTCCCGCAGACGCTCCCTGATCTCATAATTGCTGCTCACGCCCTGCACCTCCCTGTCTTTTAAGGTACTCGTAGTATAGCGCAACCCCTTGCAAAATGCAAGCGGCAGACAGCAGCGCCCCTTCCTGTGCCAGGAGAGCAAGCGGCATGACGGCAGGCCTGCCCGGCAAAGGGCTCTTTTCCCCCACGGCCGGCTTGTGCCGGTTGCCGCTTTACTTCGCCTGCCTTGTGGGATATAATGAGAAATAGCCAAAAATCCATCCGCCCTCAGGCGGGCCCGACGCCTGCCTGCTTTTCCCTGTAAAGGAGGTCTTGACTATGGCGGCTCCCCAAATCCTCGTAAACGAATACCGAGGCGACACGCTCGAGTGCTTTCACTACGGCTCCATCGCCATCTGTGACGAAAAAGGTCTTGTCCGCAGCGTCGGCGACGCCGACTTCATGTGCTACTACCGTTCCTCCTCCAAGCCCATCCAGGCTCTGCCCTTCCTTGTGCTGGGCCTTGACAAGAAATACGGCCTGACCGACGAGGAAATTTCCATCATGTCTGGCTCTTTGTGGTGCGGGCCGCGCCAGGTGGAGCTTGTCAAAAGCATCATGGAAAAGGCCGACGTCTCCTATGACACACTCATCATGCAGCCCTGCTATCCCATGGGGCACGACTACGAGCTCAAGCTGGTGGCGGCAGGAGAAAAGCCCAGCAGACTCTACCACAACTGCATCGGCAAGCACCTCTCGCTCATTCTGGTGCAGCGGGAGCTGGGCGACGAGCGCGACTACTATAAGCCAAACAGCGCGGTGCAGCGCATGATTTTGCGCGACATCGCGGAATTTTCCGACTTTCCAGAGCAGCAGATCCGCATAGGGGTCGACGGCTGCGGCGTGCCGGTTTTTGCCGTGCCTCTGCACAACATGGCCACCTCCTATGTCAGGCTGGCGGCCCCCGGCCTGCTCAAGACCCCCGCGCTGGCGCAGGCCGCCCTGCGCAATGCCGACATCCTGTCGCGCTACCCTCAAAATCTCATGGACGCCGCCGCCACCTGCGGCGTGCTGTGCCGCGATTCCAACATCATCGGCAAGGTGGGCGCGCAGGGCGTTTACACCTTTGGCCTTAAAAAAGAGCGTCTGGGCTTTGCCTGCAAGGTCTACGACGGCATGTCGGCCTATTTCCCGCTCATCATCGCCCACACGCTCGAGCTGCTGGGCTACGACAACAAGGAGACCATCGAGCGGCTGCGCGCCTCCTTCCCCGACGAGGTCACAAACGCCACCGGCGCGGTGGTGGGCGTCAAGAAGGCGGTTTTCTCCCTGTAGGCACCTCCCCCGGCAGGCGCCGGCCGCTCTGCCGGCAAGGGAGGGCTCCGGTGTTTTTCAAAAGCGCCCAACGCAAAGCCTGCCCCCCTGCCGCCTGCCGTTTTAAAATTTATAAGTTTTTTGCGACTTTCCCCGTCCGGCTGAGTATAATAAATCAATGCATTTTACGAGGCTGAGGGCGGCCTGTCCGCAGCCCGAAGGCAAAGGAGGCTTTCCCCATGCAAATTCCCGTGAGCGGGACAACCATCCACTGTGAATTTTTGGGGGAGGGCCCCCGCACCGCCGTGGTGCTGCACGGCTGGGGCACGTCGATGGAGGTCATGCGCCCCATCACGCAGCATCTGGCCTCGCGCGGCTGGCGCGTGCTGAGCCTCGACTTTCCCGGCTTTGGTCAAAGCCCCCCGCCGCCCAAGGCCTGGGGCGTCCCCGAGTATGCCGACGCCACGGCGCAGCTGCTCGAGCGCCTTGACGTCCGCCGTCCCCTGCTGCTCGGCCACTCCTTCGGAGGCCGGGTCATCATCTATCTCACGGGGGCGCTCTCGTTTTCCGCCTTTCGCCTCGTTTTAGTGGGCGCTGCCGGCATCAAGCCGCCGCCCGGAAAGGCCAGCCGCAAAACCCGCCTTTTCAAGGCGGGAAAGGCCCTGCTCTCCCTGCTGCCCGCCTCCCTGCGCGAGCCGGCGCTCGAGAGGCTGCGCAACCACTTCGGCTCGGAGGACTACCGCGCCGCAAAGGGCGTCTTGCGCGAATGCCTTGTCAAATCCATCAATCTGGATTTGGCGCCCTTTCTGCCGGGCATTGACACCGAGGCCCTGTTGATCTGGGGCGACGCCGACACCGCAACCCCCCTGTGGCAGGGACAGCGCATGGAGCAGCTTTTGCCAAACGCCGGCCTGGCCGTAATTCCCGGCGCCGGCCACTACACCTTTTTTGACAATCCTGCGCGCTTTTACGCCATCTTAGACAGCTATCTCTCGACGCTTCCAAGGGAGGATCCCTCATGACCGACGCACTGCTTCCCCGTCTTGCGCTGCTGGCCGCCGCAGCCGTCTGGCAGGCCGCCCGCAGCCGCCATTATTTTCACATGCTCCAGCTCAACTCCTACCGCAACGAGCGCTACGCCGCATGGCTCTCCAAAAATGCGCCGCGTCTGTGGTTTTTTGCCGGCCTGCCGGGCGCCGTGGCAACCGCCGTGGCCCTCACCATGGGCCTGCCCGGCATGCTGGCGGCCGCTTTTGGCTACGCTCTTGCCGCAATTTATACGCTTTGCGCCAAAAAGCCTGAGAAAAAGCCCTTTGTCGTCACCGACCGTGTCAAGCGACAGCTTCTTGCGGCGGCAGGGCTCGTGCTGGCGGCGCTGCTGCTCATCGCTCTCATCTGGCGCGCCGCGCCCTATTGGGGCGCCGGCCTGCTGCTGCTCTTCGTAAGCCTTCCCGTCCCCGTGGTACTGCCGCCTGCGGCAAACCGTCTCATGGCGGGGCGCGAGCGGCGCATTGCCGACTCCTTCGTGCGCTCGGCACAGCAAAAGCTGCAGTCCCAAAGGGACTTCATCGTCATCGGCGTCACGGGGAGCTACGGCAAGACCTCGGTCAAATATATCCTCTCGGAGCTGCTGCGCGAGAAATACAACACCCTTATGACCCCCGAGAGCTACAACACCACCATGGGTGTGGTGCGCACCGTCAATGAGCAGCTGCGCCCGCAGCACCAGGTATTTGTGTGCGAGATGGGCGCCCGACAGGTGGGGGATATCAAGGAGATCTGCGACATCGTGCACCCGACCTACGGCATCATCACCTCGGTGGGCATCGCCCACCTTGAGACCTTCCACACCACCGAGAACATTCGGAAAACCAAATTTGAGCTGGCCGACAGCCTGCCGGAAAACGGCGTTGCCTTTCTCAATTTCGACAGTACGCCGGTGGCGTCGGCGGGCTACACCCGTCCCCACGTCTCCTACGGACTGACGCCGGGGCTCGACTGCTACAGCGACGACATCTCGGTCAGCGAGCAGGGCACCTCCTTCACGCTGCACTGCAAGGGCCGCGAGCCCCTGCGCCTGACCACCCGGCTGCTGGGCCGCCACAACGTGCTCAACATCACGGGCGCGGCGGCGCTGGCGCTGCATCTGGGCGTCTCCCCCGCCGGCATCACGGCGGCGCTGCGCCGCTTGAAGCCCGTGCCCCACCGCCTGGAGCTCAAAAACAACGGCGGCGTGATTGTCATTGACGATGCCTACAACTCCAACCCCGAAGGGGCCGCCGAGGCCCTGCGCGTCCTTGGAAGCCTGCAGGGCCGCCGGCGCATCCTCATCACGCCCGGCATGGTGGAGCTGGGCGAAAACGAGTATTCCGCCAACAGGGAGCTCGGCCGGGCGGCCGCGCCTCACTGTGACGACGTGATTGCCGTGGGCCGCGTCAAGGACGCCCTCTTTGAGGGTCTGGACCGCGAGGGCTTTCCCGAGCAACGCCGCTACGCCGTCAAAAACCTGCGCGAGGCGCTGGCGCTGCTGCCCCAGCTTCTGACCGGCCCGAGCGCCGTTTTGCTGGAAAACGATTTGACAGACGATATGGAGAGCTGACGCTTTCCCCGTCCCTGCGCCGGCCTTGTCTGGCCGCGCGCTCTTTTGTCCGCTTTCAAAGGGAATGCTCCCTTTCACAACACGATAAGGAGGCAAGCAGCTATGAAACTGTCCGTTGGCGTATTTTTCGGAGGATGCTCCACCGAGCACGAGGTCTCGGTCATCTCGGCAGTGCAGGCCATGCATGCGCTGGACCCCGAGAAATATCAGGTGACGCCCTTTTACACCACCAAGCAGGGGGTGCTCTACACCGGCGAGGCCCTGCTTCAAATTGAAAACTACCGCAATATCCCGGCGCTGCTCGAGCAGTGCACGCAGGCCGCCATCCTGCGCCGCAGCGAGTCGGAGGTCTGGGCCGTGCGCGCCCAGCCCAAGAAGTTCGGCAGCAACGACCTGGTGCGCCTGGATCTGGCCTTTCCCATCGTACACGGCACCAATACGGAAGACGGCTCGATCCAGGGCTTCTTCGAAACGCTGCGCCTGCCCTATGTGGGCTGCGACGTGGCCTCCTCGGCGCTGGGCATGGACAAAATGGCTGCAAAGCAGGTGCTGGCGGCCGCGGGGCTGCCGGTGCTGCAGGGCGTGTGCTTCTACCACCGAGACTATCTGCTCGACGAGCAGGCCCATCTCGAGCGCATCGAGGCGCTGGGGCCCTATCCCATCATTGTCAAGCCGGTCAACTTGGGCTCAAGCGTGGGCATCAAGGTGGCCTCCGACCGCGACGCGCTGCGCGAGGCCATCGACTATGCCTCTACCTTTGCCCCGAGGCTTCTGTGCGAGCGCGCCGTGACGGGACTGCGTGAAATCAACTGCGCCGTGCTGGGCGACGAGCAGGAGGCCACCCCCTCCCTTTGCGAGGAGCCGGTGACGGCGGGGGAAATCCTGTCCTATGCCGACAAGTATATGTCCCAGGGCGGGGCCAAGGGCATGTCGGGCGCACAGCGCCGTCTGCCGGCCGAGCTGAGCGCCGAAAAAACGCAGGAAATCCAGTCGCTGGCCGTTGACGCCTTCCGTGCCATCGGCTGCAGTGGGGTGGTGCGCGTCGACTTCCTCATGGACACCGACGACGGCGACAAGGTCTATATCAACGAGCTCAACACCATCCCCGGCTCGCTCTCCTTTTATCTCTTTGCGCCTGCGGGGCTGCCCTATGAGGAGCTGCTCGACCGGCTCATCGACCTGGCCTTCAAGCGTCAGCGTCAGCGCGACAGCCTGACCTACAGCTACGAGACCAACATCTTTGACACCAAGGCCACCGGGATGCTCAAAGGCACCAAGGGAATCAAGGGGCTGTGAGGCCCTTTTGCCCCTTTGCCGGCCGCATTCGTCCGGCAAAGGGGCTTTTTTTCTCGTTTTTTGCCCGGTGCAACCAAAAGTTGCGGCCCCGGTTTCTGGCGTCCGGGCTTTTTTTCTGCTACGCTGTTTGCAGAGGTGATGCATGATGACTCTTTCGCAGCACATTCGGCAGTGCCGGCAGCAGGCCGGGCTCTCGCAGGAGCAGGTGGCTGAGCTTGTCGGCGTCAGCCGGCAGGCCGTGGCAAAATGGGAGGCGGGGACAAGCGCGCCCAGCACCGAAAACCTGCTCAGGCTGGCGGGAATTTTCGGCGTAAGCGTGGACTCGCTGGTGCCCCGGGAGACCTCCCCTCTCCAAAAAGCTTCCCCTGCCCCCTGCGGTGCCGCCGACGCCGCGCCGCAGGAGACCTCCCCCGAACCGGCACAGAAGACGTCCGGCACAGCCGACGCCGCGAAGCGCGCCCTTTTGCGCCTTCTTGCCTGCGCCGGCTGCTACCTTGCGCTCTTCCTGCTGCTCAAGCTGCTCTTTGGTGACCTGCCGCAAAAAAGCCTCTTGGGCTGGCTGCTTGAAGACGGCAGCTCCGACTACCTGTTTGGCTGGCTGCTGCAGCGAAAGCTCTTTTGGCTTTGCATGGGCATCTCCTGCCTGGCCGCCCTGCTTGGGAAAACGCGCTTTGCGGCCGTCACCGTCATCTGCTTTGCGGCGGGACTTGCGCTGGGGCAGCTCTTTGGCCCAAACCCCGCAGGCGCCCCCTACGGGCACGGGCACTACGGCTGGGCCATCTGGGGCGGCATTTTTTTGCTCTCGCTTGCCATGGGCGGCATTTTGGAGCACATGCACGGCAAGGGCATCCCTCTTGGCAGCAAAAAGGGGGCGCTGTGGGCCGCCGCAACCGTGGCGGGCTGGGTCTTTGTGGTGGTCTTTGTGCAGCTCTCCAAGCTGCCGTAACATGAGGCAGGTGCCTTTCCCTTTGTGCGGCGGCTCCCTCAAGAGGCCGGCCCCGCTTTTTTCACAGGTCTTCCCCAAGCAAAAAGGGAGGGGCTGAGAACAGCCCCTCCCTTTTGATTTTTCTTGAGCTGCAGCCTTTCCCGTGCCGCGCGGCCGCCTCACCCGAGATAGGTGAAAACGGCAACGGCACAGAGCTGCCCATCGACCGTGTTGAGCAGCAGGTCGGCCACATAGCAGCTGCCGCCGTTTGCGTCCGAAACGCCGATGCTCTCCACCGAGGCGATTGAAACGTCGACCTCGTCGTCAAGCGCCAGCAGCCCATCCTCCCCGTCCTGCGGGAAGGCGTCTACCGTATAGACGGCGCCCTGGTCATACAGCGTGTAGACCGTGATGTCGGAATAAAAGTCCTCGCCCGGCACAACCACCCCGTCCTGCACGGTGTAGCCCTGAGAAAGCGAGATACCCTTGCCATCGCCGGGCAGCGCCGTCACGGCGCCGCGCACCCACCGGGGAGTGTCCTGCCCCGTCTGCAGCAGCTTGACAAGCTGATCCACGGCGCCGTCCTCCCCGATCCGCAGGCGCACATAGCTGCGTCCCGCCATCAGATAATCCTCGTCGCTGCCCTGGGGCGCGAAAAGCGCGTCTCCCGACGTGGCCTTGGTCAGCAGCGTCATCTCCTCCCCGGCCACCAAAACGTTCAGCAGATAGCGGCTTTTGCCCTTGTCGCTGACCATGCTGGCGCTCTCGAGCAGGCCGTAGTACACTCCCGTCTTGGAGAGGTCGCCCGGCGCAGACACCAGCATAGCCTGTACGACGCCCTCCTCCTGCACGCAGGTCAAAACCTTGCAGGTGGACACGCCGCTGCCCCCGTTTATCATGGGCAGATCGTCCCTGTCAATCACGGTATAGCCGATTCCGGTGTCCTCGGTCCCGATCATCTGATAGATGACGGTGTCCTCCGTCACCTTGGCCGCAACCTCCGGGTCGTCGGGGTTTCCAAGCTTGAGCTCGTTGGAAATGTTGCTAAACTGCGTGGCAAGCTGAGAGGCGTCGATACCTGTTTCAAGCTCGGCCGCCTGCGTCAGCGACAGCAGCAGGCCCCCCTCGGTGGCGCTGTAGGAAAAGAGCACGCCCACCAGCTTGTCGGGCAGCTCCAGCCCGGACACCGGCGTCAGCAGCAGCTTGCTGCCGTCTGCCCGCATCAGGCAAAGCCTGCCGTTTTGCATCCCAAGGCCCAGCGCAAGCTCTTCTTCCGATTCGAGATTTTGCAGCGTGTTCCAGGCCATCTGCGCCACGCTGCCCCTGGTGCAGCCCTCCTGCGGCACTCCTTCCAGCAGGCCGGCCTGCCGCGCCGCCTCCAGATACCCATCGGGAAAGCTCAGATTGTCCTGCGACAGCCCCGAGGCAATCAGCAGCATCTTGGCCGCCTCCGGCAGGCTCACCGTGTCCTGCGGCCAGAACAGCCCGTCGTCCCGGCCTTCAATGGCCCCCGTCTGCACGGCCCAGGCAACGGCCGACGCGGACCAGCGCTCCTGTTCCACGTCGGGGAAGGGCGCCTGCTCCACCGAAACCTCCTGCTGCTTTGCCAGCAGATTTTTCAAAAGCTGGGCAAACTCCTCTCTCGTGTAGCTTTGGTCGGGACGATAGCTCCCGTCGGGATAGCCCGCAATCACGCCCAGCTCATACAGCGCGTCTATGGCCTGCGCGTAGGGCGAGGTCTCCTGCGTCACGTCCGAAAAGGCCCCGGCCGATACGGGGGCCGCAAAGAGCAGCAGCGCGAGCACCGCCGCCCCTGTCCTGCGCAACAACTTCATGGCAAATCCTCCTTCTCTCAATTTGATGCCTTCGTCTGCCTATTCCAGCGTCTCGACGGATTTGACGAGCGGCAGATCGCCCGAGAGATCCATTACAATGCGGCGCACAGCCGTCAGCGTGCTCTGCTCGGTCTCCACGTCGTCCTCATAGCAGTCCACCGTCAGTTCCACGATGTCGCCCTCCGTCTCGCAGCTCTTCACCTTGGCATATCCCGCCACGTCAATTCCATAGGAGGGCGCCGAATACCGGCTGGTAATCACGTCAAACTTGAAGTCGCCAAACCTTTCGATGGAGTGGTGGTTGAGCACGCTGTCGTAGCCAAGCTCCTCGCTTGCCACCTTTTCCACCGATTCGGCCGTGACATATACACGGTCTTCACTGGCCACCGCCCCTCCGGCAAATGCAGGATTTTTCAGGCTCTCCCACACGCCGTAGGCAATGATGTAGTCGTTTTCCACCGCCTTGATGTCGGTAAAATCGGGGAAGTTGAGCGACACCAGCGAAGCAATGGTGCCTGCATACAGGGTGTCCCCCTCCATCAAAGCGGCATAATCCACTTCCTGACCGGTAAACATCTGGGCCACCCGTTCAGCCGTGGCCTGTTCCTGGCCTTGCTCCTGTTGCTGGGACTGGCTGATGGTCTCCTCATAACGGGTGGCTTCGTCGCTGCTTCCCGGGGGAAGCACCTCATCGGCCGACCGCAGCGCGCGCCACGCACTGCGCAGTCCGAAAAAAGCCAGTCCCAAAATGACGACCCAAACAGCCAGCCCATACAGCAGCGTCTTCCCGAGCTGGCCTGTCATCTCGGGCTCCAGCGCCCGCCGATGCTTTGTCATGCCTTTTAACCTCCTTGCACACAAAACGGCCAAACTGCCGCCAAACGCAAGACAAGGCGGGAGCTCCCGCCTTGCGCGTTTTTCCGCCGCATCGCCTTTCGGCTCCTGCTGAAATTAGACGATGGCGCACGCAGGGAAGTTCCCCTTCCCAAAAGGGCTCCCCCGCTCTTTTCCCTTGTCGTTTCCCCTTATAATTCAATGGGGAAATTGAGCTTCACCGTGGACAAAATGATGGCCGTCGATGTCTTGGACACGCCCACCGCCGCCTTGATGCGGGCAAGCAGCTGCTCCAGGGAGGCCGTCGACGCCGTGATAATCTTGAGCTGATAGTCATACTCCCCCGTGACAGAATAGCACTCCAGCACGTCGGGCTCGCTTGTCACCAGATCGCGGAAGGCCGCGCCCACCGCCAGGTCGGGGTTGCCCATTGCCACCAGCATGATGGCCATGACTTCCTTGCCCAATTTGGAATTGTTTAAAATGGCCGTGTATCTCTCAATAATCCCTGCATTTTCCAACTTGCGCAGAC
The DNA here is from genome assembly GCA_944376235.1 of uncultured Clostridia bacterium. Classification (GTDB taxonomy): domain Bacteria; phylum Bacillota; class Clostridia; order Oscillospirales; family Feifaniaceae; genus Galloscillospira. Next base: position 30,317 of record CALWCA010000018.1, read on the forward strand.
GCTCACTGACCGCCGGCACAGACATGCCGATATTCTCTGCGATGTCTGAAGCCGTGGTTCTTGCGTTGATTTGCAGCAGCTTAATAATTTTCGTATCGACGGCATCAATTTTTTTCGTTTTGTCGGCCATAAATCCCCCGTCTCCTCCCTTATTTCCTTGATTTTGTGCAGAGTCTTGCGCCCTGCACAAGAGTATCTTTGCGCGGACTGTGCGCAGTCCGACGAACATGTCAGATTTATTATAGAGGAAAACCCGTAAAATTTCAACGCTTTTTCAAAGTTTTTTAGAAAATGCCTAATTTTTTCAAATTGTATTTTCCAGCGTTTCATTCTTTCAAGGTCTTCAGCCCTTCCAAAGCGCGCCTATGCGCATAACAATCTCCTTTTTGTGCATGCTGATAGCGGAGAAAATTCATTGCGCCGGCCCGCGCCGGCCCTACAAGGAGAGTTGTCATGCAGGAGTTTTCGTTTCAAACCGCTTCGGAGCCGCCTTCTCCCGAAGGCGGCGACAGAGCCGCAAAGGGCAGCCTTTCTTCCATCGAAGACTATGGCTCCATCACGCTGCGTACCGCCCGTGCCACCATCCACATCATCACCATCGTGGGACAGATCGAGGGGCACACCGCTCAAAATTCCTCCACCAAGACCACCAAATATGAGCACATTATCCCCCAGCTCGCCGCCATTGAGCAGTCTCCCAACATCGACGGCCTGCTCATCCTGCTCAACACCGTGGGCGGCGACGTGGAAGCAGGCCTTGCCATTGCCGAGGTCATCGCCTCCATGAGCAAGCCAACCGTTTCGCTGGTGCTGGGCGGCGGACATTCGATTGGTGTGCCGCTCACCGTCTCGGCGCGCAAATCCTTCATTGTGCCCTCCGCAACCATGACAATCCATCCCGTGCGCTACAACGGCACCATCATCTCGGCGCCCCAGACCTACCGCTATCTCGACCGCATTGAGGAGCGCATCGTGGGCTTTGTGGCCCGCAACTCCAAAATCACCCGCGAACGATATCTGGAGCTTATGAAAAACGTCGGGGAGCTGGCCACCGACATCGGCTGTATCCTCAACGGAGAGGAGGCCGTGGCCGAGGGGCTTGTCTCTTCCCTGGGGGGCATTGCCGACGCCTTTGACGCCCTTTACGAGATGATCGAGCAAAAAGATACTGCGGGCAAAACTTCCGAGCAGGCCAAGCGCCCGCAGAAAAAACGTGAAAAGAGGGAGGCCTCTGCTCCCTCTTCGGGCGGGAATCCTCCTCCACGCGCCAAAAGAAATTCAAAAAACTCCTCCTCCAAAGAGGCTTCCCTTCCGAAAAGCCCCTGACCTTGGCTTCAAGAGCCTCCAAGACGCAGGGTGTTTCTTCCCATCTGCAGGGCCCCGGCCTTCTTCTGCCGGGGCCTTGCGCATTTTTACAGCAGGCCCATGCACATCGCCGCCATCAGGGGAATGCTCGCCAAGCACAGCACGGTGGAAATACAAACCTGTCCCGTTGCCTTCTCATAGTCCCCGCCATATTTCAGGGAAAAAATGGCGCCCAGGCTTCCCGCCGGACAGGCGCAGGTGATAAAAAGCGCCAGCTTCATTTGCTCGCTGCCAAAGGGCAGCAGCCGCAGCAGCAGCACGCTTACCGCCGGGATAAGCAGCAGCCGCACAAAGGAGACCCCATAGTTTGAGGCGATGGCAAACACTTTTTTCAAATCCGTCTTTGCCAGATAGGCTCCCAACAGCAGCATGGCAAGCGGGGTGTTGATGCTTCCAACGGTGGAAAACAGCGAAGCGGCAAGCGCCGGCTTGGGGATATTTGCGGCATACAGCAGCACTCCCAAAGCCACCGACAGCACCACGGGATTTTTCAAAACGGCGCCTGCCTTCATTTTTCCCCTGTCTCCCGTAATCATGAACAGGCCCACCGTGTACTGCAGCAGCCCTATCATGACAATCATGGCCGAAATCAGAAAGGCTGCATCGCCGCCCAGCACGCTTTGCACCAGCGGGATCCCGATAAATCCGGCGTTGGAAAAGGCGGCGCTGAAACAGGAAACCCCGTCCCGGGAGAAGAGCAGCGCAGCCAGCGCCACCGAGAGTGCCATCAGCAGGGCTGACGCCACGGCCGACTGCAGCAAAAGGGCAGTTTTCTCGGCCGTTTTTCTCTCCATAGGCTGTTGAGCAAAATCACGGGAATGACTGCCGATGTCAGCAGTTTCCCAATATCTTCCGTCCCCTGCCCGCTGAGCATTCTTCTGCGCCAGAGAAAAAGCCCCCTGCCATAAGCAAAAACATTTCTACAATTTTTTGCAGCAAAACAGTCGTCGTCTGCATTCGGATCCCTCCCAAATTCTGCGAGGAGTAGTTCTCCCCCTATATCAGGCTTCATCATAAGAAGAAATCCATCTTGCAGCACGTTGTCCACAAATTGTTAAGCTGCCTAATTTTTTCATAGTGACCCCGGATGCTCTGAGGCCTCCGGGCATCGGCCTTCAAAACCCCGGCAAAGCCCTTTCTCGTTTTGAAACCACTTTGTTCCCTTTCCCAAACGAAAAACCCCCGCGCCGCAGCGCGGGGGTTCTTGAGCTGTGAGAAATCCCTGAAGGCAGGGCTGCCTTTTGTCAGGCCCCCATGGCCATGACAACCGGAGCCAAAATACCTGCAATAAGCACCGACACGATGGACACGGCAATCACCGAGCCCAAAATCATCTTGGGCATCAAATGGTTTTCCACCGTTTCCTTGCGCTCCTCGGAGCAATCCAGCGAGGCAATACACTCTTTTACCAAAATGAAGTTATAGGGGAAGCCAAGGAAGCAGTTGAGGCCAACTGCAAGTGCCATAGGCTTGGAGAAACCGACAATTTTGGAGGTGCCCAGCAGAATCGAACCGACGAAGATGCCCGCGGTGGCCAGCGCCAGACCCGTGACCAGCGGCACGACCAGCGACAGCAGCAGCGACGCGGTGGCGGTCTTCAGGAAGCTCATGAAGTAGGCAGTCAGCGCCCAGTTAAGGAAGCCATAGGACTGCGCCTTGTTCATGGGCGAGGTGTCGATAATGCCAAACGCCGCCGCCAGAATACCGACCACGATACCGGTAATGGAGGTCGACCACAGGGTGGAGTTGAAGGTTGTGTTCAGGAAATCGGAGAGCAGCTTGGCAATCCAGCCGTAGAAGCACAGCTCCAAAATGTACCAGTAGTTGCCCTTGAGCTTTTCGGGCACCTTGTCAACCAACGCCTTGCTCTGCGCAGACTCGTCCTTCTTCTCCTCCATCACCCAGGAGCCGTTTTCAATCTCACCCAGCACACGGGTTGCCTCTTTCTTGAGGAACAGCGCGGTGAGCGGGAAACCCACGAAGCCCTGCATGATAAAGCAGATGGACGACAGGGTTCCGAGCGCCGGCATACCTGCTGCATTGCCCGCTTCGCCCATAATCAGGGCCGCCATCAGGCCGCCGGTAAAGGGCGGCGCCATGGCCAGAGCCTGCGCCTTGCCAACCCACGGAACATACTGGCCGAGGAAGTAGACCGTAATCACGATGCCCACAACGGCAGCCAGGGTGATTACAACCACTTTCCACTCGCTCTTGAGCTCGCGCAGGTTGAACAAGGTACCGATGTGAACCATGATAATGAAGTTGACAAACTGATAAAAATACGGAATGAGCGCGATATCGAGAAAATCCTGCGGCAGGATGGTCCAATAGCCCACGACAAAGATGATTGCAATAATCAGGATGGACGGGACGCGGGCTTTGGTCAGCGATGCGACCACATCGCCGATCCAAAGTGCAATGGCGATAAACACCAGGGCACTTTGCATGGTCCATGCGATAGTCATGATGATGGTTCCCTCCTAAAAATGAACTTCTTTTTCGGGATCGCTTACAGCCTTTGAAGTGGTCCAGCCGTCGCAGGCATCCGCCTTCCGCCGAATTGAAGGCGGCGTTCCCGCGAAGGTTTATGGGTTATTATAATACGCAGGAAACACACTTTTCAAGCGCATTTTTCAGGGCAGGACAAAAAGAGGAAATTTTTATGAATTTTGACGGAATATGACCTGGATTCTGCCGAATACACCGGTTTTTTTCCTGTTCTTTTCCGTAAAACAGCCTCTGACTTTGGGCCAAATCGCTGTTTGTGTGCTTCTTTTTAGCCCACAGTCTACTGTGCCAAAAAGTCGCTGACAAACTGTACCGTCGCGGCAGCGCCGATGGAAAGCGCCTTTTCATCGAGATCAAATTTGACATTGTGGTGTGCCGCGCCGCTGCCCAGCTCCTCATTTTGAATCCCGACAAACGCAAACACGCCGGGCACCACATTCTGATAGGCGCCAAAGGACTCGGAAGCCATCCAGGCGGGCTCTTCCACCACGCCGCCCGGCAGCACCTTTTCCACAGCAGCCGCCGCAATTTTGGAAATGGCGGGGTCGTTGATGACGGGATACATCAGCTTGGGCATGGTAATGTATTCCGCCCTGCAGTCATTGGCTGCGCACAGCGAATCGGTGATGATGCGAATGCGCGAGACAATCTTTTCAAAGTTTTCCACCGAGAAATAGCGGATGCCGCCAATGACGGTGCAGGTGTCGGGAATGATGTTCCAGGTCTCGCCGCCCTGCAGACAGGAAACCGTGACCACACCGGCCTCGTCCGGCGCAATCTGGAGCGGCACGATGGTGCCCAGCTTGCCGGTAATCTCGGCCGCCGTCACTACGGGATTGATGGACTGGTCGGGCCGTGAGCCGTGGCCGCCTCTGCCGATAATCTTGATCTCAAAGGAACCGGCGCCCGACATCCTCGGGCCGGGCTGCACCGAAACCGTCCCGGTCTTCATCATGGCATACAGGTGGATTCCCCAAATCACGTCGGGCTTTTGCTGCTTGAGCATCTCCACAATGGCTGGATACGAGGCCGTGGCAATCATCTCTTCGCTCGACTCAAAAATAAACATGATCTTGCCGCACAGCTGATCCTTGTGCTGTGTGAGCGCCTTGGCCGCCGCCAGCAGCATGGACGTGTGCCCGTCGTGCCCGCAGGCGTGGCACACGCCGGGCACCTTGGAAACGCACACCTTTTTCCCCTTGAGGTTCTCCTCGTCCTCCGGCATGGAAAGGGCGTCAATGTCTGCCCGCAGGGCAACCGTCTTCCCGGGACGCCCCGTATCGAGGACATAGTAGGCCGCAACCGGTTCCTTGACCCAGATGGGCTCCATGCCCAGCTTCTTCATCTCAGCCGCAACAAAGGCTGCGGTTTTGAGCTCTGACCCGGAGGGCTCGGGATTCTCGTGAAGCATGCGGCGATTGGCAATCATCTCTTGTTCCAGTCCGGCGACGGTGTCCAAAATAGCCTTGGTTTCCAGCATAATATCTCCTCGCTTTCTTCTGTTATTTTTTGGCGCAAAAATTCTCCCTGCCTGCCTTTTCTTTCCTTACTTTTATTATAATACGGCACCTCCTCCCGGCGCAAGAGAAATCTGGCTTTGCCTGCCGTTTCACGCATAATGCCTCTTTTTGGAGCAAATACTACACCCATACAATCGATATTGCTTTTGGAGGATTATCCCATGAATATGAGCAAACAGGAATATCTTTCCTATGTCAAAGAAATCTCCCCTCCTTCGCCGCTTGGCAAAAATATGCTGTGCGCCTTTCTGGTGGGCGGAGCCATCTGCACAGTGGGGCAGCTCTTCTCCAATTGGTACACCTCCATGGACATCGGGAAGGACGCCGCCTCCACCGCCACCTCCGTCACCATGATTTTCTTAGGCGCTTTGCTGACCGCCCTCAACCTCTACGACAACATTGCCAAATTCGGCGGCGCGGGCACCATCATCCCCATCTCCGGCTTTGCAAACTCCATCGTCTCGCCGGCCATGGAGTTCAAAAGCGAGGGCCTGGTGCTGGGGCTTGCCGCAAAAATGTTTGTGGTCGCGGGCCCCGTTCTGGTCTACGGCATCCTGACCTCAAGCGTCTACGGACTGATTCTCTATCTCGTTGAGCGACTGTAAGGGGGAT
>CALWCA010000019.1 GCA_944376235.1 uncultured Clostridia bacterium
CCGGAAGAGTTGGTGCCTATGACGAGGAGGATCCACCCGTTCCCATTCCGAACACGGTAGTTAAGCTCCTCAGTGCTGACGATACTTGGCTGGTGACGGCCCGGGAAAATAAGTCGGCGCCAACACAAAAGAGCATAGCGAAGGCTATGCTCTTTTTCTTTTTCTCACAAGTCGGGGAAAAGAGAGGGTTTTTAACAGAAACTCCCTTGCGGGGGAGAGCCTCATGGGAAACCTTCTCCCTGTGTCGCTTGGTATGCTTGAAAGCAGTCTTTTTTCCTTCTCTTGTGTAGAATACATAATTTTTAGAGAATGTCAACAAAATACAATAGGCACACGCTTTTTCATGGGAAATCGCCTTTTCACAAAAAATCAAAGAGGTATTTCAAAGTTTTTTCTTTTGATTTTGTTATTGACAATCATTCGCAATAGTGCTATAGTAATGACAGTGTTCTGACATCGAAATGTGCATTGAGATGGAAGATACGGTTCTTATACGAATGCACCAAGCAAGAGAGGGGCGCACATGCGCTCGCACTCCTGAAAACGTGCCGGTATATGGCTGCATCTTTCGATGCAGCCATTTTTTGTTGTCGGAAAGAGGAAAGACAGGAGGGAGCAAGGCATGGAAACAAGAGTGGCCCTAATTGGGATTATTGTGGAGGAGCCTGATAGCGTGGGCGAGCTTAATGCGATTTTGCACGACTACGGACAATATATCATCGGACGCATGGGCATTCCCTACAGGCAGCGAGGCATCAGTATTATCAGCATTGCCGTGGATGCGCCGCAGGACGTCATCAGCGCGCTGTCGGGCAAGATTGGAAAGCTGGCCGGCGTCAGCGCAAAGACGGCCTATTCCAACGTGGTGACGCGGGAATGAGGCGGGAGATCACGGGAGGCCTCACATGGCGCAGCAGGGTTTTGCTGCTGCTGCTTCCCATGGTGGCCGTGGTGGCGGCTCTGTCCATCGGCCGTGTGGGGGTTCCGGTTTCGTATATTTTTAATTCGGTGCTCGAAAAGCTGGGCATGCAGGCGGCGGAGCTCATGACGCAGTATGAGTCGGTGCTGTGGAAATTCCGTCTGCCGCGCATCCTGCTCTCCCTTTTGGTGGGCGCGGGGCTTTCGGTGTCGGGCTGCGCCTTTCAGAGCCTTTTTTCCAACCCGCTTGCCACACCCGACACGCTGGGGGTGGCAAGCGGCACCTCCTTTGGCGCCGCGCTGGCCCTTCTGCTGGGCTTTGGGATGCTGGGTGTGCAGGCCATGGCGCTGTGTTTTGGCATTGCGGCGGTGGCGCTGACCTACCTGGCGGGCTCGGGCAAGGGCCGCTCCTCCATGGGCATGATGATTTTGTCTGGCATCATGGTGGGCTCGCTCTTTACGGCGCTCATCTCGCTCATCAAATTCACCGCGGACACCGAGTCGCAGCTGCCGGTGATCACCTACTGGCTTATGGGCAGCATGAGTGCGGCGGGATATGATTCGCTGCTGCTGGGAGCGCCGCTCATCGTGCTGGGCATTATGGTGCTCTACCTGCTGCGCTGGCGGCTCAACATTCTGCCCCTGTCAGACGATGAGGCGCGCGCCTCGGGCATGAACGTGAAGGCCATGCGAATCGTCACGGTGCTGTGCGCCACCGGCATCACCGCCTCCTGCGTGTCCATGTGCGGTCAGGTGGGCTGGGTGGGGCTTTTGGTGCCGCACCTGTGCCGCATGCGCTATGGCAGCAATCACTTGGCGCTGGTTCCGTCGTCGGTGTGCGTGGGGGCCGCCTTCATGGTGGCGGTGGACACCATGGCGCGCAGCGTCTCGGCGGCAGAGCTTCCGCTTTCCATTCTCACGGCCATCATCGGCGCGCCCTTTTTCATCGTTCTCATGCGGCGTTCGGGGGGGTGGCAGATGTGAAGCTGTCAGTTGAAAATGGGTGCTTTTCCTATCCGCGCGGCGGCAGGGAAGTGCTCAAAAACATCAATTTTTCGGCGCAGGAGGGTGACATGGTGGCTATTTTGGGCCCCAACGGCGCCGGAAAGACCACGCTGCTGCGCTGCATCATGGGTTTTTTGCGTTGGAATGCGGGGGCCAGCCTGCTGGACGACAGGGACATCCGCGACATCCCTTACCGTGAGTTGTGGCAGACGGTTGCCTATGTGCCGCAGGCACGCGGCGTGGCCTCCTCCAGCACGGCGCTTGAAATGGTGCTGCTGGGCAGAGGCAGCAGGGTCGGGCTCTTCGCAAAGCCGGGCGCCGCAGACCTCGAAGCGGCGCAGCAGGCCATGCGGCGCCTGCACATTGAGCATTTGGAAAGCAAGCGCTGCTCCGAGATGTCGGGCGGCGAGCTGCAGATGGTGCTCATCGCCAGGGCGCTGGCCTCCGATCCGCACATCCTCATTCTGGACGAACCCGAATCAAATCTTGATTTCAAAAATCAGCTTTTGGTGCTCAACGCCATGTCGGAGCTGACGGCGTCCGGCATGACCTGCATTTTCAACACCCACTACCCCGCCCACGCCCTGCAGCGCGCCGGTAAGGCTCTGCTGCTGTCAAAGGGGGGAGAGAGCCTGTTTGGCCAGACGCACGCCGTGGTGACCGAGCGCAACATTCAAAAGGCCTTTGGCGTGCGTGCCGTCATCGGGGAGCTGGAGACCCCCTCGAACATGGTGCACGACGTCGTGGCGCTGGAAATCTGCGAGCGCGGGAGCGTTGAGAGCGACGCAGAGGAGCAGGCGCGGCGCGAGCTGGCGGTGGTCTCGATTATCTCGCAAGATTTTGAAATTTCCTCTCAAATCAATGAGCTGCTGCACGAGGTTTCACAGCACATCGTCGGCAGGATGGGCATGCCCTACAGGGACATGGGCCTTTATATCATCAACGTGACGCTTGACGCCCCTGCCGGCGTGATGCAGGCGCTTTGCGCAAAGCTGAATGTGCTGCCGGGGGTGGCGGTGAAGGCGACCTATCCGCGAGAGACCGCGTCCCGGGGCGACGTGCAGCCCAAAAAGGAGGCGTAAACGGTGACAAATATCGAGCTCATTCAAATGCTCAAACAGCAAAAGCATCTGACCTTTGAACAGTGGACCCAGCTAATTGGAACCTTTACGGAGCGTGAGCAGGCCTATGCGGCCGATTTGGCCAGGGAGATTTCGCTGGCCCGCTTCGGCAACAAAATTTTCTTTCGCGGCATCATCGAATTTACCAACTACTGCAAAAACGACTGTCTTTACTGCGGCATCCGAAGGAGCAGCGGCGCCAGCCGCTACCGTCTGAGCAAGGAGGACATCCTGCTGAGCTGTGAAGACGGCTACCGTGCAGGATTCCGTACCTTTGTGCTGCAGGGCGGGGAGGACCCTTGGTTTAGCGATGAGCGCATGGAGGAGATCGTAAAAGCCATCCGGGAAGGGTATCCCGACTGCGCCATCACGCTGTCGCTGGGCGAGCGAAGCAGGGAGTCCTACCAAAGGCTGTTTGACGCCGGGGCCGACCGCTATCTGCTGCGCCACGAAACGGCCGACAAGCAGCACTACGAGTCGCTGCACCCGCCGGAGATTTCCTTTGAAAACCGCATGCGCTGCCTATATGACCTGCGCGACATCGGCTATCAGACGGGCTGCGGCATGATGGTGGGCACGCCGGGGCAGCGCCCCGAGCACCTGGCGCGCGACATGCTCTTCATGTGCGGCTTTCGGCCCCAGATGATTGGGACAGGTCCATTTTTGCCCCACCACGACACGCCCTTTCGCAATGAGCCGGCCGGCAGCGCCGATGTGACGCTCATGCTGATGTCGCTGTGCCGCATCATGCTGCCCGACGTGCTGCTGCCCGCCACCACAGCGCTGGGCACACTGGACGGAGAGGGCCGCAAGCGCGGCGTTTTGGCGGGGGCAAACGTGATCATGCCCAATCTGTCGCCGCTTGCGGTGCGCGAGAAGTATATGCTGTATGACGGCAAGTCCATTTCAGGGGACGACGCCGGGGAGAGTCTTGACATTCTGCGGCGGCACATGCAGGAAATCGGCTATGAGCTGCAGGTGGGCCGGGGAGACTACAAGGAGGGAACGGACAAATGATGAAAATTGCCGTTTACGGTAAGGGCGGCATTGGAAAGTCGACCACGGTGTCAAACGTGGCGGCGGCCCTTGCCGGTCAGGGGCTGCGGGTGATGCAGATTGGCTGCGACCCCAAGGCCGACTCCACCACCATGCTGCACGGGGGGACGAGAATCCCCACCGTGCTCGACCTGGTGCGCGAGCGTAAGGACGATTTTTCACTGGAGGAGATGGTGGTGCAGGGCTTTGGCGGCGTCATCTGCGTCGAGGCCGGCGGGCCCACGCCGGGGCTGGGCTGTGCCGGGCGCGGCATCGTGGCGGCGCTGGACAAGCTGGCAGAAAAGGGGGCCTATGAGGTCTACAAGCCCGACCTTGTCATTTACGACGTCCTGGGCGACGTGGTGTGCGGCGGTTTTTCCATGCCCATGCGCCAGGGCTATGCCGACAAGGTGTTTGTGGTGACGTCGGGCGAGAACATGGCCATTTACGCGGCCGCCAACATCGCCACGGCCGTTGAGAATTTCCGAGACAGGGGGTATGCTTCTCTGGGCGGGCTGATTCTCAACCGCCGCAATGTAAAAAACGAGCAGCAGAAGGTGGAGGAGCTGGCGCAGGAGCTGGGGACCGATATCGTGGGCACGCTGGATCACAGCGACCTGGTGACGCAGGCCGAGGAGCTTGGGAAGACGGTGCTCGAGGCCTTTCCCGGCTCCGATATGGCGCAGCAATACCGCGACCTGGCAAACAGCCTCTTGCAGGCCTGCCGAAAAGGAGGGGACAAGGGGTGAAAAATCTGAGAGCCGGAGCCGTTCTCGACAGCACGCAGGCCACCATTGCCGAGGCCGCCTTCCCTGTTCCCTTTGCGCAGGGGCTGGAATACGGCACGCCGGCCAGGGGCACTTGGAACATCGTCCATACGGGCATGCTGATTCCGCAGGCACATCAGATTTTCGTGTGCGCGGCGGGCTGCCTGCGCGGCGTGGTGCTCACGGCGGCCGAGATGGGGCTGGAAGAGCGCTTTTCCACGGTGGAAATTAGAGAAAACAACCTGCTCGACGGGGACATGGAGGAGCTCATCATCGAGGGCGTGAGCGACATTTTGCAGCGCCTGCCCCAGATGCCGCCTGCCGTGTTGATTTACACGAGCTGCATCCACCATTTCCTGGCCTGCGACCTCGACCGCGTATACGATATTTTGCGTCAGCGCTTTCCCCATGTCGGCTTTGCGCAGTGCTATATGAACCCCATCATGCGAAAGAGCGGGCTGACGCCCGATCAGCTCATGCGGCATGGGCTTTATTCGCTGCTTGAGCCCTGCCCGCTCAATGAAAAGTCGGTCAGCATTCTAGGAAACGACCTGCCCACCGACGAGAGCAGCGAGCTGTATCAGATCCTGTCGGAGGAGGGCTTTACCATTCGCGACATCACGCGCTGCAGGGATTACGCTGAGTATCAGCAGATGGCGCAAAGCGCCCTGGCGCTGACTTACAACCCGGCCGCCATTCCGGCGGGAGAGTTTGTGCAGCAGCATCTTGGGGCAAAGCACCTTTACCTGCCGCTCTCCTATGACTTTGACGCCATTGCGGCGGGCTATGACGCCCTGTGCGATACGCTGGGAATTGCACGCCGCGACTTTTCGAAGCAGCGCGAGCGCGCCGACGCCGCACTGCGTCATGCCCGGCATCTCATCGGGGACACGCCCGTCGAAATAGACTATACGCTGACCTTCAAGCCGCTCGGGCTCGCGCGCCTTTTGCTGTCCTACGGCTTTCGCGTGACCACGATGTATGCCGACGCCTTTTTGGGCGAGGAACGGCAGGATTTTGAGGCTCTGCGCGAAACGGCTCCCGATCTGCTGCTGCGTCCCACCATCCATGCCGGGATGCGCTTCGCTTCGCGCGAGAGAGAGCAGAAGGTGCTGGCGCTGGGACAGAAGGCGGCCTACTTTGCCGGCACGCCCCACTTTGTCAACGTGGTGGAGTGCGGCGGCATGTTCGGCTTTGACGGCATCTGCCGCCTGGCAAAGCTGATGGAAGAGGCCTTCTGCGAGGAAAAGGACACCAAAGCGCTCATTCAAATCAAGGGATTGGGGTGTGGATGCTGCTCATGAAACAGACTGCGAGAATTATCTCTACCTACGCGGCCGACGTGTCGGGCGTGTGCTCCGCGCTTTACGAGCTGGGGGGTATGACCGTCATGCACGACGCCTCGGGCTGCAACTCCACCTACAACACCCATGACGAGCCGCGCTGGTACGACATGGACAGTATGGTTTACATTTCGGCGCTCTCCGAAATGGAGGCCGTCATGGGAGACGATGAAAAGCTGGTGGGAGACATCGTCTCGGTGGCGAAGGAGCTGAACCCCAAATTCATCGCCGTGGCGGGCACTCCCATTCCTATGGTCATCGGCACCGATTTTGCCGCCGTAGCGTCCATGATTGAAAAACGGAGCGGCATTCCGACCATGGGCTTTTCCACAAACGGCATGCACTCCTATTTGAGCGGGGCCTCTATGGCCTTTGCCGGGCTGGCACGCCGCTTCTGCCTAGGAGAGACCGAAAAGACAGAGGCGTTAGGCGCCAACATTCTGGGGCTGACTCCCCTTGACTTCTCCGTCAACGGCAGCGCACAGGACATAAAAGCCCTGCTGGAGCAAAACGGCATCGAGGTGGTTTCATCCTGGGCCATGGGCAGCTCGCTTGAGCAGCTCGAGCGGGCGGGAGCGGCGCATGTCAACCTGGTGGTTTCCTATGCAGGCCTTGAAACGGCAAAACTGCTGAAGGAGCGCTTCGGCACGCCCTATGTGGCGGGCGTGCCGGTAGGCAGGGAATTTTCAAGCCTGGTGGTGCAGAGGCTGTACAGTGCGGCAAGGACGGAGGAGAACGCGGTTGCCTACCCCAAGAAGGCACGCGGGCACTTTGACGGCGTCATCATCGGGGAGAGCGTCATGGCGCACTCGCTGGCGGCTGCCGCCTTGCTGGAGCAAGGGAAAAACCTGCGTGTTCTCTGCCCACTGGAGGCGGAAAAGGAGCTGCTGGGCGCCGACAGCCTGCACGTTCATGACGAGACCGACATCGCCGAATGCCTGGCCGGCGAGCGCCTCATTGTCGCCGACCCGCTTTACAAACCCATTTGTCCCAAAGACGCGGTATTTGTACCGCTTGCACATGAGGCTTTTTCCGGCCGTATTTTCAGACGCGATATTCCAGACCTGATTGGACGCGGACTGAACTCCCTGTTTTAATTCACTCTGATTCAAAAGAAAGGAAGCTTCTGATGAAAAAGACAATTTCCCTGCTTTTGGCCCTGCTCTTTCTGCTGTCGGCAGCCGGCTGCTCCAACACGCAGGACGACACCCAGGACCCCGGCGAAACCCAGCAAACTCCCGATACGATCACCGTGACCGATCACCTTGACAAGCAGGTCACGGTTCCCGCAGATATTGAGCGCATTGCGGTGGTGGGCGTGTGGCCCCTGCCTTCGGTGCTGACCATTTTCTTCAATTCGGCCGAAAAGATTGTCGGCATGCCCGAGGCCAGCCTGACGGCTGCGCAAAACGGGCTGCTCGGCGAGCTCTATCCCGAGATTCTCAACGCCAAGACCGATTTCATCAACGGCGACGACGTCAACCTCGAAGAGCTGATGCTGCTCGAGCCCGACGTGGTGTTCTACAACGCGGCAAATCCCGCCGTCGGTGAGAAGCTGACCAACGCAGGGTTTGCGGCGGTGGCGGTGTCGGTCAACAAGTGGGATTACGACTGCATTGAGACGCTCAACAACTGGATTGAGCTCTTCTCCGCCATGTTCCCCAAGGACGCCAAGAGCGATGCCGTTGAGAAATATTCCAACGAGGTCTACGACCTCATCAGCGAGCGCGTCTCCACCCTTTCGGATGAGCAGCGCGCCAGGGTTTTCTTCATCTACCAGTACACCGACACGATGCTGGCCTCTTCGGGCGCAAAATTCTTCGGTCAGTGGTGGTGTGATGCGGTGGGCGCCGTCAATGTGGCGCAGGAGCTGACCACCGACAACTCGGTGGAGGTCAATATGGAACAGGTCTATGCCTGGAACCCCGACACCATCGTCGTGACCAATTTTACGGCCGCTCAGCCCGAAGACCTCATGAACAACACCATCGGCAACTATGACTGGAGCACGGTGGCGGCCATCCAGAACGGGCGGGTCTTCAAAATGCCGCTTGGCATGTACCGCAGCTATACGCCGGGCGCCGACACGCCGGTCACGCTGCTGTGGCTGGCCAAGAGCGTCTACCCCGAGCTCTTTGAAGATATCGACATCACCGAGCGCGCCCGCAGCTACTACAAGGACGTGTTCGGCGTGGAGCTGACCGACGAGCAGATTGCCTCCATTTTCACTCCCACCTCCGCTGCGGCGGGCGGCGCGGGAGCATAACGGTCAAAGCCCTTTCGGGCAGCCGCGCTTTGGGAAAGAGAAAAAGAAAAAGAGTGCTGGCGGGTTTGCCGCCAGCGCTCTTTTTGAATGCGGATTGTTTTTGAAAAAGGGGTTCCAAAGGTCAGCGGGGAACCTCGGCAACGACCTGATTTTTGAGCTCGCCCAGCTCGTCTGAGCTGATGACAATGACGTCGCCCACCTGCATGGGCGCCACGCCGCTCGGCGTGCCGGTGGCAATGACGTCGCCCGGCATGAGGGTCATGCGGTTGGTGACAAATTCGAAGATTTCGGGGATGCCGAAAATCATGTCCTCAATGGTGGCGTTTTGGCGCAGCTCACCGTTGAGGTGGGAGCGGATGGTGATGCCGCTCAGGCTGTCCACCGTGGTAATCCAGGGGCCGATGGGGCAGAAGGTGTCATACCCCTTGCCGTTGACCCACTGGGTCGTGGTCTTGGCCTTGTCGCGCCGGGAGACGTCGTTGAGCAGGGTGAGGCCGAAGATGTAGTCCATGACCTCCTCCTTCTTGACGTAACGGGCCTTCTTTTTGACAATGACGGCAATCTCAGCCTCGTAGTCCACTCGCTGCGCCCCGATGGGATAGATGATGTCCTCCCCGGGATTCAAAATGGCGGACGGGGGCTTGAGGAAGACCTCGGGCTCCTCGGGCAGTGCCGGGGCCGCCATGGCCGACATCTCGTTGATGTGGTCAACGTAGTTTTTGCCGATGGCCACAATCTTGGAGGGGTCGGCGGGCGCCAGCAGCTTGGCCTTTTCCAGGGGGATGCCAGCGCTGCCCACCGTAAAGGAGCCAAACAAATCGCCCGAAATGGGGTAGACCATCCCGTTTTCCAGTTTTCCGTAGCAGGTTTTGCCCTCAAATAGGATTTTTGCGATTTTCATTTTGCGCACCGTCCTTTTCTCAAAAATTGCCGAGGGAAGCCGACAGGGAAACGAAAAAAACTTCAGCCTCTCCCGATTTTCTTTGGAATTTTGCTTAAAAATTCTCACTTCAGGATGACTGCTCTCAGTATAGCAGAGCGCGGCAAAGGGTGTCAAGAAAAGGAATGGGGGTGCGGCGGGGCGCCGCAGGCAAATTTTGTCGGCAGTGCGCGGCAAAGCCTTGTCAGGGGCAGGGGGCTTGTGGTATACTCACAAAAGCGTATGACATGAAAGGGGAGAGGCCGGCATGCTGCTCAGAGCCTATCGCGAGAGCGACGCTGCGGTGCTGTGTGCGCTGTTTTTTGACACGGTGCACACCGTGTGCGCGAAGGACTACACCGAGCAGCAGTGTGACGCCTGGGCCCCACGGGAGTTTGACTGCGCCGCCCTGTGCGGGCGCCTGGCCAGAAGTTATGCATTGGTGGCCGAGTGCGGCGGTGTTCTGGCGGGCTTTGCCAATCTGGGAGAAGACGGGTATTTCGACTGTCTTTACGTCAGCTCGCAGATGCAGGGGCGCGGCGTTGCCACGGCCCTGGCAGATGCCATGGAGCGCCGTGCGGCGCAGCAGGGCGCTTCCCGCATGGTCAGCGACGTTTCCATTACGGCAAGGCCCTTTTTTGAACACCGGGGCTACCGTGTGCTGCGGGAGCAGACGGTGATCAGGCACGGCGTATCGATGACCAATTATCACATGGAGAAGGTGCTACCATGACAAAACAACGAAAATCAGGAAAAAGGCCCCCTGCGAAAAAAGCCCCTGTCAAGGCGTCGGCCTCCGGCTCGTCTGCTTCTTCGGTCAGCCTTCCGGCGCTGGGAAGCCGGCGGGCGTGGAGCGCAACGGCACGGTTTGGAGCGGTGATTGTGGCGGTGGCGTGCGTGCTCTTTTATATGAATATCAAAGACGTCTATGAGGCCCAGAACAGTGCCTTGGCGGCAACCGAGTCCAACTCGCAGGTGACGGTGGAGCGCGGCGATGCGGCGCTGGCCTTTCGTCCGGTTGAGGGTATGGGAGACACGGGCTTTATCTTTTATCCCGGCGGCAAGGTAGAGTATGAGGCCTATGCCCCGCTCATGCAGCAGATGGCGCAGCGCGGCGTCTTTTGCGTGCTGGTGGAAATGCCCTTTGAGCTGGCCATTCTTGAGAAGTCTGCGGCGGGGGTTTATCCGGCGGATTATCCCGAAATCACAAACTGGGTCATCGGAGGGCATGATATGGGAGGGCGCATGGCCGCCTCCTATGCCGCCAAAAACGCCGAAAGTTTGAGCGGGCTGGTGCTGCTGGGTGCCTACTCCTCCAAGGATTTGACGCAAAGCGGCCTGCCGGTGCTCTCCATTACGGCCGAGCTCGACACGGTGGTGGACGAGAACAAGATGGGGAGAAACCGCGAGAACCTGCCTGAGGATACCGTGGAACAAACCATTGCCGGCGGCAACCACTCGGGCTTTGGGGATTACGGCCTGCAGGATGGTGACACCGAGGCCGCCATCCCTGCCGCGCAGCAGCAGGAGCAGACGGCGCAAATCATTGCAGACTGGATTGCCGCCCTGCCGTAAGGCGGGGCTTGCGGCGCCCCGGACACAGGACGGCGTTCGGGGCGCCTTCTGCCTTGCAGGGAAAGCCTGCCCTTTTCTGTCCCTCTTTGGAGCGGGAAAGGCCCCTGCTCTTTGGAAGGCGCCGGAAAAGCCGGGCGCACAAAAGCCCAGCCCTGCCTGAAAGGGAAAAAGAAAAACCGGGGCGGTGCAAACATGTTTGCACCGCTCCGGTTTGATTTTGCAGGGCTTTGAGGCCGGGCCGGGCTTACTTGATCAGCGTGCCCTCCACGTTGCCGGAGATACCGGCGGCATTGGCCTCGTCGGTATCGATATGCATGGCAAGAGCATAGTTGTCGGCCACACGGCAGACGACTTCCTCGAAGATGACGCCGCGCGGGCCCTCATATTTCACGCCGACAATCTGCTTGTCCACAACGCCGAACTCCTTGGCTTCCGAGGTGTGGAAGTGGATGTGGCGCTTTGCAACCATCACGCCCTCTTTGATCTCCACCTCTCCGGCGGGCCCGATCAGCTTGACGCCGGGGGTGCCGGCGATGTCGCCGGACTCACGCACGGGGGGCTTGAGGCCCAGGGTGCGGGCGTCGGTCAAAGAGACCTCAACCTGGGTGGCGGAACGCTCCGGCCCGAGAATCGACATCTTGAGCTCGCCCTTGGGGCCGACAACCGTGACCTTCTCCTCACAGGCGAACTGACCGGGCTGCGAGAGGTCTTTCTTGTTGGTGAGCTGGTAGCCGGGGCCGTACAGGACGTCCAGATCGCCTCTGGACACATGGAGGTGGCGCGCAGAGGTTTCAATGAGAATTTTCTTATCAGACATGGCGGGGGCTCCTTTCATGAGGTAAAATTTCTTTCCAGAAGTGGTGCGGAAACAAAGGGACTTCCATACGAGCTCAGCCGATGAAAGGACAACCGCACCCTTTCTATTGTACCAAACAAAGGCGGCGCTTGCAAGAGAAGGGGAGAAGAAATACGAGGGGAAGGGGGCCTTTTTCCCGCATCGTGCGCGAAAAACCCTTTTTGCGGGATTGGCAAACGCCTAAGTCAAAGGGGAAACTGGGGAGCGGCGTCTGTGTGCGGCATAAAAATTGCACGCATGGCCCTTTCCCCTCGAAGGAGGGCCGCGCCGCCGTCCCGGGCAGGCTAGAAAAGGTCAGAGCCTGATTGCGCTCATGACAATAAGGGCAAGGTCGTTTTGCGTGTCGGCATCGAGAAATTCCACGTCAATGAATCCACGGTGCTCCTTGGCCCACACCGCCCACGGACGCCATATTTCCTTGGGATTTTCCATGTTGTAGCATGCCGTGATGCGCGCGGCGCCCGTTTTTTCCCACAGGTGCCGCCACCAGTCTTTGCTGTGGAAGCTGAACATCTCCCCGCTCCAGAATTCGCGAAGCGTGTCGGGACAGCCCCCTTCAACCTCGCGAGTCAGCCCCGGCACCACGATGCCGAGCTGCCCGCCGGACTTGACAAGCCGGGAAAATGTGCATGGAAAATAGAGCTCGTCGGCACCAAAGTATTGATAACTGTCTATGGCGATGGCGGCGTCGAAAAAGTCCCGGGCGTAGGGAAGGGTGTGGGCCTCGGCGTGGATGGGGAAGACCCGGTCTGCAACACCGGCCTGCTCGAAGCGGCGCAGGTTGTCAGAGGCCTCAATCCACAGGTCGGTGGCGAACACGGTGACGCCGAACTCCCGGGCCAGGAAAACCGAGGTGAGGCCCTGTCCGCAGCCCAAATCCAGCACCTTCATACCGGGTTTTAAGTCGAGATGCTGGCACAGCTCCTCCAAAAGCCACAGGGGGTTTGGTCCCATCCAGTTTTCACAAATCCATGCGGGATCATATTGTTCGGTTTTGGGATATCGCTTCATGGCGGCTTTCCTCCTGACAGAGGGCAGCCCCTTTCGGGGCACGCCCTTTTTACAGATTATGATACGGAATTTGAGGCAGTTTTTCAAGGAGAAATACGGCGGGTGCACGCCGGCCTGAACGGGGGGCGTGCAAAAGTTGTTCGTCAGGAAAGGGCCGAGGCATCGCTTCTTTACAAAAAGCAATCTTTCAGATATACTATACCTTTAGAAAAACGAGTGTGGAGGCATGGCATGAACAAGGAATTTCCCCGTGTGCTGGCGCTGCTGCGCAAGGAGCGCGGGCTCAGTCAGAAGTCGGCGGCGGGCGAGCTGGGCATTTCACAGGCGCTGCTCAGCCACTATGAAAAGGGGGCGCGCGAGCCGGGGTTGGACTTTTTGTGCAAAGCGGCTTCCTTTTACAATGTGTCGGTGGACTATCTGCTGGGGCGCTCGAGTGAGCGCCGGCCGGGAGAAGAGCTGCCCAATGTGCAGCAGGCGCCCGACAATTTGCTGCGCGGGCGCAATGTGTTTTCCGCTCTAGGCAAGAACCTCACCGTCAGCGCCGTCAATGTGCTGTTTGGGCTGATGGAGATGGAGCAGACAAAGGAATTTGCATCCTGTACACAGCAGTATCTGGGCATTTCCATTTATAAGGTCTTCCGCCACCTGACCATGGCAAACCCCGGCCATCTGCAGGGGCTGTTTTCACTGCCCGAGATGGCCTTTCTCGAGACCGGCAACGCCGCACAGCAGATGTGCGAGCTTCAGCTCAAGCTGCTGGCCGCGCAGATGGCCAAAAACGGGATGGTGATGCAGCCCATGGATTACGAGGCCATCCGCGCACGCTTTGCAAAGGATGCGGCAGCATTTTTCAATGTGCTCAAGCGGGCGGAGGATGAAATTCGCGCCGTGTGATGTTTGAAAGAGCCCTGTAAGGAAAAAATAAAGGAGAAGAAAGGATGTTGTGCTGTGAGCTTTCGCATTGTACCCGAAGTATTTGACAAGCTGCCCGAGCTTTATATTGGAGCCCTTGTTGTCAAGGGAATTGACAACACGAAGGATTATCCGCAGGTGACGGAGTTTCTCGACGAATGCGTGCAGAACCTGCACCGGGACCTGGCCGGACAAAAAATCAAGGAGCATCCCTTTATTCTGCCCTTCCGGGGAGCCTTCAACGCCCTTGGAATCAATCCCAACAAGTTTATGCCCTCCATCGAGGCGCTGGCCTCGCGCATTGAGAAGGGCAAGGGCATGCCTCATATCAACCCCATTGTTGACCTTGGCAACGCCATTTCGCTTAAATATCTGCTGCCCATCGGGGCGCATCCTCTGCAGGCGCTCGACGAAGAGGTGCGCTTTGCCAGAGAGGGGGACATTTTCCGCCCCTTCGGCGCCGAAAAGGACGAGCAGCCCGACGTGGGCGAACTCATTTATGCCAACGGCAACATTGTCGGTACGCGGCGCTGGATTTGGAGACAGAGCGACATCAGCAAGATTGAGCGCGACACCACCGATGTCTTTTTCCCCATCGACGGGTTCACCTTCCTTGCCCCGCGCGTGGAAGCGGCGCTCGACGAGCTGTCTGCGCTGTGCGAGAGCTTTTTCGGCTGCAAGCCGGTGGCGCGCGGCGCGGTGCACAAGGAAAGCAATGAAATGAAATTTTAAGGAGAACATCATGGCCGAAAAGAAGAGCCTCCCCACCAGGGAGCAAGCCGATGCCGCTTTTTTGTGGCATACGCAGGACATCTTTGAAAGTGACGAGCAGTTTTTGAAGGCGCTTGAGCAGCTCAAGGGCTGCGCCGGGGAACTGGCCGCCTTTCAGGGAACGCTGGGCGACGCGCAGACGCTGTTGCGCTGCCTGAGGCTGATGGAGCAGACCGAGGAGCTGGCCGGAAATGTGGGAAGCTACGCCGCGCTCAAGAGCGATCAGGACACGGCAAATCCCGTGTATCAGGGGTATGTCGGTCTGGTTTCCTCCGCCGGGGTGGAGCTTTCGGCGGCAACGGCCTATTTTACCCCGGAAATTCTGGCGCTTGGCGATCGGGTGGACGACATGATCAAGGCCTGTCCGGAGCTCGCCCTTTACCGGAAGTATCTCGACGACATCCTGCGTCAGAAGGCCCACATCCTCCCCGAGCGGGAGGAGCGGCTGCTTTCGCTGACGGGGGAGATGGCGGGAGCTGCCGAGGAGGCCTTCTCCATGCTCAACGACGCCGATATGCGCTTTGGAGAAATCACGGGGGAAGACGGGGAGCCCGTCACGCTGACGCATGGCAGATATATCCATTTTTTGGAATCGACTGACCGCCGCGTAAGAAAAGAGGCCTTTGAGACGCTCTACCGGGCCTACGAACAGCACAGCAACACGCTGGCATCCCTGCTTTGCGCCCACGAGCGAAAAAATAAGTTTTACAAGCAGGCTAGGGGCTATAAATCCTGCCTGGAGATGTGCCTGTTTTCGGGCGACATCCCCGAGAGCGTCTACCACAGCCTTATTAAGGCGGTGCATGGGGCGTTTCCCGCCTTTTACGACTATATGGCGCTGCGGCGCCGTGCGCTGGGGCTCGAGCAGCTGCACATGTATGATCTCTATGTACCGGTGACGGAAAATCCCTATCAGGGCATCACCTATGAGCAGGCCTTTGAGCTGGTGTTCAAGGCGCTTGCCCCTCTGGGCGAAGAATATGTGAGCCTTTTGCACCGCGCGCGGGACGAGGGCTGGATTGACGTCTATGAAAATCAGGGCAAGCGCAGCGGTGCTTACTCCAACGGCACGCCCACCTGCCATCCCTTTGTCCTGCTCAACCATCAGGACAATTTGGAGTCGGTCTTCACCCTGGCCCACGAGCTGGGGCACGCCATGCACTCCTACTTCTCCAACAGGGAGCAGCCGCCCATCTACCGGGGCTACAGCATCTTTGTGGCCGAGGTGGCCTCCACCGTCAACGAGGCGCTGCTGCTGCGCTATCTGGAAAAAGAGGCGGGGCGGGACAGGAAAAAGAGAGCATACCTGTGCAATCATGCGCTCGAGCAATTCCGTGCCACCCTCTTCCGGCAGACCATGTTTGCCGAATTTGAGCTCAAGACCCATGAAATCGTGGAAGGCGGCGCGTCGCTGACCGCCGAGCTGCTCGACGAGCTTTACGGCTCGCTTTGCGCAGATTATTTCGGCAGCGGCGTGGTGCTCGACTCCCAAATCCGCAAGGAGTGGTCGCGTATTCCGCATTTTTACTATGATTTTTACGTCTATCAGTACGCCACCGGCTTTGCCGCGGCGCAGGCGCTCTCCCAGTGCATCCTGGAGCAGGACGGTGCGGCAGACTACCTGCGCTTCCTGTCGCTTGGCAGTCGTGTGCCGCCTCTGGAGGCGCTTCGGGTTGCCGGCGTTGACCTCGCCACACCGGCCCCCGTGCAGCAGGCGCTCGCGCTGTTTGCACAGCGCGTGGAACAGCTAGACAAGCTGCTGTGACAAACAGGCCTTGCCCGCCCTGCGGCGGGCAGGGCCTTTGCAGGCGGTCTCGTTCGGAGGCAGCCTGCGCCCCGGGGCCCCTGCGAAAGCAGGGGGCCTTTTGGTGTGTGCGGCAGACGCAGGTATCCGTCCGGGGATATTTGCGCACCGGAGCGGCGGCGCAAAAATTAAGTGCCGGCTTTTTGGCGGGGAGCCGGAACATTCGGACGAAGACTTCGTCTAAGTAAACTTGTAACGTGTGGGAACACAAAACGTCAACAGGAAACACACACAGCCACCAGAAACGTCTTTAAGGAGGAAGCACCATGCAACAGACACCCACGCAAGAGCCCTTGCAGGAGCAGGTTTCCGCAGAGGCGCAGGAGACCGTTACGCAGCCCCCACTGGAGGAAACCCTGACCTTTGCCCCGGAAAAGAAGGGCAAGCTGGGGAAAAACATCAAGCGAATTATCTTATGGGGTCTGCTTGCAGCCGTGGTTCTCTCCATCGGCTTCGTGATTTACAGCCTCTTTTTCAAAAAAGAACCCCCGCCCGAGATGATGACGGCCTTTGCCAGCATCAGCACCATTGAGACCAAAGTCCAGGGCTCGGGCTCCGTCACCGCTCAGGAGAAGCAGGACGTGCCCGGCCTTGCCAAGGGCGAGGTTTTGGAGGTCTTTGTCAGCGTCGGCGACCAGGTGGAGGTGGGAGACCCCCTGTTCACGGTCAACGACGAGGAGATTTTGACCGACCTCAACGAGTATCAGGCCAGCCTGGACCAGGCCTACAAGAATGTGGAGCTGGTGCAGGAGGAAATCGCCTCGCAGGACATGCGCGCCGAATTTTCCGGCAAAACGCTTTCGGTCAACTGCGAGAAGGGCCAGATTGTCTCCAAGGGAGAGGTTTTGGGCGTCTTGGCCGATGATTCCAGCATGAAGCTGGTCTCTTACTACAGCGTGGCCTACATAGACGACATCGCCGTGGGGCAGACGGCCGACGTGTCCATCCCCAAGAGCATGGCGCTGGTCACGGGAACGGTCAGCCGTATCGAGCGCATTTCCAAAATCACCGACGAGGGCGCGGTGCTCTTTGAGGTGGAAATCTCCATCGACAACCCCGGCTCGCTGACCAAGGGAATGGTTGCCACCGCCGTGATTCACACCCCGGCGGGGGATGTGACGCCGGCAGAAGCGGCCACGCTGAGCTTCAACCAGGAGGAGAACATCAAGGCCGGAACGTCGGGAGAAATCACCTCGGTCGCCATGCGCGACTACTATTCCTTTGAAGCCGGCGAGCAGCTCTTCACCATCAAAAACGAAGATTTAGAGAGCCGCCTTGCCAGTGAGCTCAAGGCGCTTGACGCCGCCAAGAAGAATTACGACACCATTGCCGAGCAGTACAAGTACTATGCTCCCACGGCCGAGATTGCCGGGCAGGTGGTGGCCGTCAACATTGCGGAGGGCGACGAGCTGACGGGCGGCGGCAACGCCGTGGTTTCGGTGGCCGACCTTTCGCGCATGATTATGGACGTTGAGATTGACGAGATGTATGTCTCTTCGCTGGTGCCCGGCATGCCGGTCTCCATCAGCGCAAGCTACGACGGCGGCGCCATGTATGACGGTGTCCTTTCAAGCGTCTCGCTGCAGGCGACGGTGGGCACCGGCATGTCGACCTTCCCTGCCAAGATTGAGATTCTCAATGCGCAGGGCCTCATGAGCGGCATGTGGCTGGACTATGAAATCACGACCAACCGCGTGGAGAACTGCCTGACGGTGCCCTCCAACGCCGTGAAGTATGTGGAAGGCGGCACGGTCTGCTTCGTGCGCCAGGTGCAGGAGTGGCACAACGTTGCCCAGCTTGAAACTGTGACCGAAGGAGAAGAGGCGCAGAGCTCTGACGGCGAGATGACAGGAGACGCGGTGGCGGGAGACGGCGCGGCGCTGCCCGAGGGTATGCTCGACGCCAACACCGCAGCGCAGATTCCCGAGGGCTTCACTGCCGTTTGGGTGACGACCGGCGCTTCGGACGCCTCACAAATTGAAATCACCGAGGGCCTTCAGGAGGGCGATGAGGTGGCCACCACCGCCGTGCAGGAAAATCCGTATGGCATGATGTACTAAGGGAGGCTGTCATGGCGCTCATTGAAATGAAGCGGATTTACAAGGTTTACAATCCCGGAGAGGAAAGCGAGGTGCGCGCGCTCAACGGAGTCTCGCTCTCGGTGGAAAAAGGGGAATTTTTGGCGGTGCTGGGCACCTCGGGCTGCGGTAAGTCGACCATGATGAACATTATGGGCTGTCTTGACGTGCCGACGGCAGGGGAGTATCTTCTGGGCGGCACCAACGTCAATGAGCTCTCCGACAATCAGCTTGCCCGGGTCAGAAGCCGTGCCATCGGATTTATTTTTCAGGGCTACAACCTGATCAAGGATTTGACGGCCATCGAAAATGTGGAGCTTCCCCTCATCTACCGCAATATCGGACGTGCCAAACGCCATCAGCTTGCCAAGGACGCGCTGGTGGCGGTGGGCCTGGAAAAGAGGATGCACCACCGGCCCTCTGAGATGTCAGGCGGCCAGCAGCAAAGGGTTGCCATCGCCCGCGCCATCTCGACGGCGCCCCCCATCGTCATGGCCGACGAGCCCACGGGAAATCTTGACACGCACTCCTCCATTGAGATTATGGAGATGCTTTCCAATCTCAACAAGAAGGGCACGACCATCATCCTCATCACCCACGACATCGACACGGCCGAGTATGCCCATCGAATTATCGAGCTGCGCGACGGAAGGATTATTCGCGACCATCTGCAGGAGCAGAAGGCGCAAAAGGAGGCGGGGCAATGAGGCTGGGTCAATCCTTTTCCATGGCCATCAAGTCCATCAAAAACAACAAGGGCCGCTCCTTTCTGACCATGCTGGGCATCATCATCGGCCTGGCAGCCGTCATCACCCTGGTTACGCTGGTGTCGGGTGTAAAAAAGCAGTTCATGATGAGCTTTGAGACCATGGGCACCAATGTGGTGCAGGTGGAATATTATCAGGACCAGCGCGACGTATCCAAGGAGATTTACAGCAAGACGCTGGAGCTCTCCGACCTCGTGCAGGCCTATACGCCAAACCTTTCGACCTATGAAACGGTCAAGCAAAAGGACAAGAGCATCAACAGCTGCCGCATTCTGCTTGGCAGCGAGGATTACGACGTGTGCAGCAACTACACGATAGAGCGCGGCAGCATGTTCACCCACTCCAACGTGCTCAACTGCGACCGTGTTGCGGTGATCGGCAGCAAGGTTCGAAGCGATTTGTTTGACTTTGAGAACCCCATCGGCAAGACCATCCGCATCAAGGGGGAGCGTTTTACCGTAGTGGGCCTCTTTGAAGAGAAGACGGGCGCCGGAGACTACATGAACAATGTCATCGTGGTGCCCTATACCAACAACCGCTTTTTGATGAACTCGCCTGCCGTTTCCTCCTTTATCATCAAGG
Source organism: uncultured Clostridia bacterium (assembly GCA_944376235.1). Classification (GTDB taxonomy): domain Bacteria; phylum Bacillota; class Clostridia; order Oscillospirales; family Feifaniaceae; genus Galloscillospira. Next base: position 19,731 of record CALWCA010000019.1, read on the forward strand.
CGGTAGACGGAGACGCCACCAACCAGGTTGTCACCGAGATGCAGGAGTATATGAAGGAGCTCACGGGCAACGACTGGGGCTTTTGGGTCTACAGTGAAAACCAGTATATGGACTTTTACGATGAGCAGCTTGCCATGATGTCGCTGGTGGGCGGCGGCATTGCCGGCATCTCGCTGATTGTGGGCGGCATCGGCATCATGAACATCATGCTGGTGTCGGTCACGGAGAGAACAAGGGAAATCGGCATCCGAAAGTCCATCGGTGCACGGCGCATCGACATCATTTCGCAGTTTCTCATCGAGGCGGGCACCATCAGCCTGCTGGGTGGGCTCATTGGCATTGCCATCGGCTCACTGCTCTCGCTCATCTTTGGGCGATTGCTGTTCCAGGGCACGGATATGGTGCTGCTGCCATCCATGCCTCTGGTGCTTGGCGCGGCCGCCTTCTCCATTTTCATCGGCATGTTCTTCGGATTTTATCCCGCAAACCGCGCATCCAAGCTCCATCCCATTGAGGCGCTGCGCGCGGAATAGGAGGAAACAACATGAAAAGACAGACGATTTTTCTGTGTGTTGCCCTGATGCTGGCGACGATGCTGCCCATGTCGGCGGCTGCATTTTCCGACATCAGGGACGACGAGGTGCGGGTGGCAGCCGAGACGCTGGCCGCGCTCGACATTGTCACGGGGTTTGAAGACGGCAGTTTTCGCCCCACCAGCACGCTGACCAGGGCGCAATTTGCCAAAATGGGCGTGCTGAGCATGGGCAATGAGGACAAGGTGGCGCTCTACCACAACTACACGCTCTTTCCCGACGTTAAGACCGGGCACTGGGCCGTGGGCTATGTCAACGTGGCGGTGCGCGAGAGCAAGCTGCTGAGCGGCTACCCCGACGGCACCTTCCGGCCGGACAACGCCATCACCGAGGCCGAGGCCGTGACCATCTGCCTGAGGATGCTGGGCTATGAAGAGACCGACATCGGCTCCTTTTGGCCAAATGACTACCTGGTCAAGGCCGAGGAGATTGGCCTGACCGATGGGCTGTCCATTTCCCCTTACGCACCCATGACGCGCGGCAGGGCGGCGCAGCTTTTGGCCAACCTGCTCATCACCGAAAACAAGGAGGGCTCGGTCTTCTCGCTCAACATGGGCCTGACCGGCACCGAAAACGCGGTGCTGCTGGCCACCGAAAAGACCGATTTGTCGCTGGCACAGGGCATCATCAGCGTTTCGGTGGGCGGCACCGTGACCCAGATGAGCACCGTCAACGACATGCCCTCGTCGCTGGTGGGGATGCGCGGCGTGCTGCTGACCGGAAAGGACGGCCGTGTGTGCGGCTTTGTCGCAGGGCGGTATGAGCCGGTTTCGGTGGTGGTAAAGTCTCGCGATGCCGACGGCATCAACACCACCGAGGGCGGGCGCATTTTGGTGCCTGCAGGCACTGAGGTGGTGCTGCGGGGCACGGTGCAGACCTACCAGTCTGCCTATGTGGACCTCAAGGCCGGAACCACCCTGCAGCTCTTTTATGATAAGAACGGTGCGCTGAGCTACCTGTCGACCACGGCAAGCGGCGTGACGGGGAGCGAAAATTATGTCCTGGAGAGCGGCTACACTTCCTCCAAAAATCCCCTGCTGGAACACTACGGAGCTGCGATTGTGGAGCAGACGCCCATCTATAAGAATGGGGTTCAGGTCGACGCCTCGGCCCTCAAGGCCAACGACGTCGTCACCTACTCCGAGTCGCTGGGACGCTTCCTGGTGAGCGACATGCGTTTGTCGGGCGTCATCAGCGCGGCATACCCCACCAAGACGAGGGCCCAGAGCTTTGAAATGTTCGGCATCACCTTCTCGCTGTCCGACAACAAGGAGCTTGATTTGAGCGGCTTTGACGGCAAGGTGGTCACGGCGCTGATTGCCCCCGACGGAACGGTGGCCGGCGTTGTGAACTCCTCCAGCGCCTCGGCGCTGATGGGCGGCGTTGCGAAGGAGGTTTCGGGCAGCGCTGCCACGGTGAGCCTGTGGTCGGGCTACGAGATCTCGGGCGACACCACGCGCGACTTCAGCAGCCTTGCCGACCGCTATGTGGAGGTCTCGGTGTCTTACGACGGCAAGCTCTCGCTGAGCGAGCCCTCCTATTCCAGCCTCGGAACCTCCGATTTCTCAGTTGCCAAGATGACGCTGGGAGGAAAGACGGTTGCCGCCGATGTGGCGCTCTACGAGTGCGCCGACCCGCTCGCCTCCTTTGAGGAGATTTCCCTGGAGGATGCCTACGGGACGACCGGAATCGTCGAGGCCAAAAAGATCCTCTACTATAAGACCGATGCCTCCGGCGTGGTGCGCGCCATCGTCATGCGCAACGCCACCGGCAACGCCTTCATTTACGGACTCGTCTCCGCGACAGAGGACGATGACGGGGAAAACCGCTCCTATTCTGTGACGACCGATACCACGGCTGGCAGCGGAGTTGTGACGGTTTCCACCGTGACGGCACAGGGCGGGGTTTCCCTGCCGGTGCAGGGGCCGTACGGCGGCCTTGCCGTGGGCGGCGGCTATGCCAGGGCATTCAACAAGCTGGAAAAGCAGGGCCAGGTGACGCTGGACGCCTTTGACGCAGCCAGCAATGTGCATGTGGACGGCAGGAGCCTGCCCATCTCGGACGAGGTGCAGGTCTACAACGAGTCCACCAAGAAGTTTATCACGCTGCAGCAGGCCAAGGAGGACTTCAACAGGTTTGACATCTACACGGATGTGACGGCCGGAATTGTCCGCTTTGTCGTGGTAAAATAACAAAAACAAAAACGCAAGGCGGGGTTGGAAGTCTGCCGCTTCCAATCCCGCTTGCGTCGCGGATGGAGGGAATGGGCCATGCGCTTTTGGGAAATTGACATTGCCGCCACGTCGCAGGGCATCGAGGTTCTGACAGGGCTTTTGGAAGAGCTTGGCGTGAGCGGGATGGTGGTCAGCGACCCCAGGGATTTCGAGGATTTTCTAAACAAGACGCAGACCTACTGGGACTATGTGGACGAGAGCCTGATGGAGCTGCGCGACGCCGCGCCGCACGTCACCTTTTACCTGCCGCACAATGCACAGGGCGAGCAGCAACTGGCCGACATCCGGCAGGCCCTTGCCAATCTGCACGGCAGGGATGCGGCAGGAGAGTTTGGCTCCCTTGCGCTGACCTGCGGCAGCGTGCAGGAGGAGGACTGGGCAAACAACTGGAAGCAGTATTTCAAGTCTTTTCGCGTGGGGCGGCACTTTTACGTCAAGCCCTCGTGGGAGACCATTGACGACGACGAGGGCCGCATCGTGCTGCACATCGATCCTGCCTCCTCCTTTGGCACGGGGACGCACCACACCACGCAGCTTTGTCTCAAGGAGCTTGAGAAGGTTCCCGTGGAGGGGGCCTGTGTGCTGGACATGGGCTGCGGCAGCGGCATTTTGGGCATTGCGGCAGCCCTGCTGGGGGCAAAACGTGTCACGGCGGTGGACATCGACGAGGCTTCGATTGGGGTAACGCGGGAAAATGTGTTGAAAAACGGCATTGACCCCGAGAAATTCACGCTGCTGCGCGGTGATGTGACCGGCAATGCCGCGCTGGCGCAGCGCGTGGGAACGGGTTACGACGTGGTGCTGGCCAACATTGTGGCCGACGTGATTATCGGCATGCGCAGGGAGCTGCTTGCCTTTTTGCGCCCCGGCGGAACGCTGATTGCCTCGGGCATCATCGGGGAGCGGGCCGACGAGGTGGAAAGGGCACTGCTGGACTGCGGGTTTGTCCTGCGTGAACGCGGTGAGCAGCAGGACTGGATTGTGCTGCGGTGTGAGAAACCCCTTTGAGGCGTGTGCCGCCCTTTCCTTGCGGGAAAGAGCTTTTTGCGCCGTGTGCGGTGCAAAAAAGAGGGGCACGATGCCGGTTGTGCGCAGGTTGGACTTGTAAAAGACACAAAATGTTGGTATACTAAAACACGTGTTGGCACAGGATATGGTCTTTTTGCAAATTGCATGGGAAGTGGTGCGTGCTATGCCTTTGTTTTTCGTGTCGCCTGAGCAGGCGCAGCAGGATGTTTTGTGCCTGACTGGGGAAGACGCGCGGCACATCGCGGGTTCCCTTCGCATGCAGCCGGGAGAGAGACTGACGCTGAGCGACGGCGCGGGCCTTACGCTGCACTGCGAAATTGAGTCTGTGGAAAAGACGGCCGTGACCGTGCGTGTGTGCGGGAGGGAGCCCTGTGCGAGCGAGTCCTCCTGCGCCGTGACGCTGTTTCAGTGCCTCCCCAAGGGAGACAAGATGGACGGCATTGTTCAAAAGTCTGTGGAGCTTGGGGCGGTGCGCATTGTGCCGGTGCTCTCATCCCGATGCGTTTCAAGGCCGGAAGGCGCGGCGCTGGAAAAAAAGAGGCGGCGCTGGCAGCAGATTGCGCTGGAGGCAGCCAAGCAGTCGGGCCGGGGAATGGTTCCCGAGGTTGCGCCGGTCTGCCGGTGGGAACAAGCGGTTGCCATGCTTTCCTCCTTGCAGCACAAGTTGCTGCTCTATGAGGAGCAAAGGGGCAGCGCGCTGGCACAGGTACCGGCGTCGGCTGTTGAAGTCGGGCTGCTGGTGGGCCCCGAAGGGGGGATTTCCCCGCAGGAGGCGGACTGCTGCCGCAAGGCAGGGATTTTGTGCGTGGGGCTCGGCCCCCGTATTCTCCGCACCGAAACGGCGGGGCCGGCCGCCATCGCAGTACTGCAATATCTGACCGGAAATTTCGAGTAAGAAGGGTGCCCTGCCGAGGGGTGATTTGGCAGCGCGCACGCTTGTCAGGAGTTGGATTTTTTGAATACCAAAAACAATACCGGGAAAAAACTGTCTGAGGAAATGGAGGCCAACCGGCTTTCGCTTTATATCATCCTTGCATTTGTCTGCCTGGTGGGACTGGTGTTTTTGTATCGGGCGGTTGAAAGCGTAACCCATATTTCGTTTTTCAACACATGTGTGAGATGGTTGATCTGGCTGAGTGTGGCGCTTGTGGCCGTCTCGGCGTGGCGCGTGGCCGCCTCGCGGGGTAAGGACGTGTCAAGCATGCTGCTCACCCCGGGAACGGGACTTTTTTTGAGTGTTCTGGCGCTGCTTTCCAGCCTGTTTTTGAAGATGTTTTACAGCGACGCCATCAAGCTGCTCTATATCCTGCTCCCCGGGCTTTGCGTGGTCTATCTGATCAAGCTGATTTATGCCAACGGGTTTTTTCCTGCGGCGGGCTTTTTGCTGCTGGCGGCGTCACTCCTCTATGTATTTGACCGGTTGCTTTTGTGGGGCCTTTTTGCAAGCTGGAAACTTCCCTTTGGCCTGATTTTGGCTTTGCTGGGAGCGGCCTTTGCGCTTTTGTGCTTGCGCTGTACCAAAAACGACGGTGTGCTGCGCATCGGCAGCTTGGAACGGCAGTTTTTCAAGAAGTCCGAAACCTGTGTGCCGGCCGTTTTGGCAGGCGTTGCGGTGATGGTTGTGGGCGGCGTATTTGTCAAATCCCCTTCCTACGCCGTGTTTTACGGCTTGATGGGGCTTGGGTGCCTTGCCGTGGCACTTGGGATGTATTACACATATCGTCTGATGTATCATTGATTTGATTTGCGGCGCGCCTTTTGAAGAGCGTGCCTTAAAAAGGTCGCTTTGCGGCCTTTTTTGCTCTAAAAGCATGGCTGCTTTGACCAATGAAGTGCACGGGGACGGCAAATTTCAAAAATGCTTTTTGCCTAAATGAGCGGCCGGAAGGAAAAGCGCCGCAAGACAGCTTGAAAAGGAGACGGTCTATGGATTATCTCATTGCCTATCTGGAGGGGGTGCTCTCCTTTGCTTCTCCCTGCCTGCTGCCCATGCTGCCCATTTACCTGAGCTATTTTTCGGCCCAGCAGTCCCGGAAAGCGACTATGCTGCGCGTGGCGGCATTCACGGCGGGAATTGCAGCCGTATTTTGCAGCATGGGGGCGCTGGCCGGCCTGATGGGCCGGCTGCTGATCCGCTATGCCACGGCGCTCAACCTGGTGTGCGGCGCGCTGATGGTGGCGCTGGGGCTGTCCCGCCTGGCCGGGCAGGGCCTTCCCGGACTGTCAAAGCTCTCCTTTCTGCAGCCGAGAGCCGCGATCGGCATGGGCATGCTGTCCTCCTTTTTGCTGGGGGCGGCGCTCTCCCTTGTCTGGACGCCCTGCATCGGCGCCTTTTTGGGGTCGGCACTGCTGCTGGCCGCCACGGCAGGCAGCAGTGCAAAGGGGATCATCATGCTGCTCTGCTATTCGCTGGGGCTGGGAAGCCCTATTGCCATCTGTGTGGCGCTGGTGTCGCAGCTGCGGCAGGTTTTGCAGCTCGCACAGCGCCGTCAAAGGGAAATCGACATTGTCTGCGGGGCGTTTTTGATTGCCGTTGGGATATTAACGGCGTCTGGCATGCTGCAGTCGGTGTTGGGAAAATTGATGTGAGGAGGCAACGATGGACGACAAACGCGAGGGAAGACCCACAAGAGACGCTCGCCAAAAGCCGCTTTTGCTGCTGGCTGCGCTGATAGCCCTGCTGCTGCTTGCCTGGTATGGCTACAACAGGCTGACAGGGCAGGGGGGCAATTTGCCCGATGCCGGTTTGGGACAGCAGGAGCAAGAGCGCGTGGCCATGATTGATGTGGCATTGACCGACATGGAGGGACAGACCGTGCAGCTTTTTGATTTGACGGGAAAGCCCATGGTGCTGCATTTTTGGGCCACCTGGTGCGGCATCTGCGAGCAGGAGATGCCAGACTGGGAGAGCCTGTATCAGGAGTTTGGCGATGAAGTGACGTTTGTCATGGTCGACGTCGTCGACGGCGTGGATGAGACGGTCGAGAAGGGAAAGGCATATCTGGAAGAAAACGGGTATACCTTTCCTGCCTATTTTGACACACAGGGGGAGGCGGCCTACGTCTACGGTGTGACCGGCCTGCCGGCAACGCTCTTTGTGGACAGCGAGGGCTACTATGTGGCGGGCCAGCTTGGAATGCTCAGCCCCGAAGGGATGCGTCAGGGCATTTCCCTGGCGGCGCAGGCCACAGGCCTTGAGCTTGAGGGACTGGAACAGGAGCCGGAAAGCTGAATCAGGGCGGCAGGAGGCTGATTTGGGCAAGCCTGGAGCCGGCGTTTTTGGGTGCGCAGGGCCACGGGGAAAAGGGCTGCGGGCCCGTGTGCCCTGGAAAGCGCTGTGCGCCGGATAAGGGCTGGGCGGATGCACGGTAAAAAGAAATTGAAAGCGGCATAAAAGAGCGCGGCGCCTGCTTTTCAGGCGCCGCGCTCTGAAGTCTGCTGTGAAAAAACCGTTGTTATTTTGCGTGGTAGCTGTTCCAGTGCTCCATGTAGTCTTCATAGAGTTCAGGCAGACGGGAGGGGGGATCGAGCTCGTAGGGGCAGCGGCTCGAGCAGGCGCCGCAGCCGATGCACAGCTTGGTATCCTCCATCATTTGCCGCCATTCCTCGTTCATGAGCTGGGAAACCGGCATGCGGCGCAGGTTATAGTAGCTGCGCATGACCATGTCGACCCGGATGCCCATGGGACAGGGCAGGCAGTAGCCGCAGTTGCGGCAGAAATTGCCCTTGAGTTGGGCCTTGTCGGCCGCAATCACGGGCGCGGCGTCGGCCTCGGAGGGCGGATTGTCCAAAAAGCCCAGCATCTGCTCCAGCTCCCACATGTGCTGCATGCCGTAAATGGGCAGCACATCTTTTTGGGTGGAGAAGAAGTGGTAAACGGCGCCGCCGTCAGTCAGAACGCCGCCGCCAAAGGGCTTCATGGCGACAAAGCCCATGTCGCTCGCCAGGCAGTCGTCTTTCAGTTTGAACTCCGACTCGCTTGAAAGATAGGCAAAGGGGAACTGCAGCAGGTCATACAGGCCGCTCTCGATGGCCTCGCGCGCCACATGCTCGCGGTGGTTGGTGATGCCGATGTGCAGCAGCTTGCCCTCTTTTTTGGCGCGCAGCATCGCGTCGTAAACGCCGTCCTCCCCGCCGGGCTTGGGACAGAAAGGAGGATTGTGAACCTGGAGCACGTCTACATGGTCGGTCTTCATGAGCCTCAAACTGGTGTCAAGGTCCTCTAAAATGCCCTCTGCCGTGAAATGGTGGGATTTGGTGGCAAGGTAGATGTGGTTGCGCACCTCCGAGAGGGCTGCGCCGATCTTCTCCTCACTGTCGGAATACATGCGGGCGGTGTCAAAGTAATTGATGCCGCTGTCGTAGGCCTTGCGCAGCAGCTTTGTGACCTCGTCCATGGGGCGGCGCTGCAGAGGCAGGCAGCCAAATCCGATTTTGGAAGCCATGATCTCGGTTCTGCCAAGACGGATTTTCTCCATTCAAAAACACCCTTTCCTCCTCGTATTCAGTCAAGCGGGCTGTTTTTTTCCAAAAGAGAACAGTCAAAAAGAGGATACACCGGCCCTCTTGCCAGAGGGCATATACCAGCCTTCAACCTCCTCACTGGGACGGAAATTGAAAACGCCCGCTTTTGCTTACTTCGTATTGTAGCAGAGCGGCGCATGCCTTGCAAGACGGCGGCAGATTTGATATAATAAACCGTAATGTCAAGGCGCAGGAAAGTGCTGCCCAGTTTGACATGCAGAAAGGAAACACTATGAATCAAAAGCACAAAACCTCCATCGGAGGCCAGGCGCTTTACGAGGGCGTGATGATGCGCGGGCCCAAGAATTACGCCATTGCCCTGCGTCTGCCCGACGGGAGCATCGAGACCACCGTGCACCCCAACAAGAGCCTCAAGGACCGTGTCAGAATTTTGAAGCTGCCGATTCTCCGGGGCATGGTCGGTCTGATAGAATCGCTGGTCCTGGGATATAAGACGCTGACCTATTCTTTTGAAAAGGCGGGCTTTGAAGAGGAGGAGCCGACAAAATTTGAGCTGTGGCTCTCAAAGACCTTTGGAAAATCGGTGATGGAGATTGCCACGGTTTTTGCAGGCGTTTTGGGTATTTTGCTGGCGCTCATGCTCTTTATGCTGCTGCCCTCCATGGGAGTGAAGCTGGTGGCCGGCTATATTCCGGACTGGAGCCGCTCTCTGGTGGAGGGCGTAATCAAAATCGGGATTTTTCTTATCTATGTCGCGCTGGTTTCGCGCATGGAGGAGATCCGGCGCACCTTCGAATACCATGGTGCGGAGCACAAGACCATTTTCTGTTATGAAAACGGGCTGGATTTGACGGTGGAAAATGTACGCCCGATGTCGCGCTTTCATCCGCGCTGCGGCACCAGCTTTTTGCTCATCGCCATGATTGTCAGCATCTTGTTTTTTTCACTGCCCATCGTCACATGGGACAATGTTTTGCTGCGCATGGCAACCAAGCTCATCCTGCTGCCGGTGGTGGTGGGCGTGGCCTATGAGTTCATCCACCTGGCCGGAAAATATGACAACATCTTCACCCGGGTGCTGTCCGCTCCGGGGCTCTGGCTGCAGAGGCTGACCACCAAGGAGCCCGACGATTCTCAGATTGAGGTGGCTATTGCCTCCATGCTGCCTGTTTTGACGGGCAATCCGGAGGACGACAAGTGGTGATTTCGCAGCTGCGGCAGCAGCTTGCCGACAGGCTCAGGCGCATGGGCTGCGATGCGCCGGGGCTTGAGGCGCGCGAGCTGCTGTGTGCCGCGCTGGGCGTCTCAAGCCGGCAGCTGACGCTGCTGCCCCACGACACCCCTGTGGATGATACGGCCTGCCGGCGTCTGTCTGACCTGCTCGGGCAGAGGGAGCAGGGAAAGCCCCTGCAGTATGTGCTCGGGGAGTGGGATTTTTACGGGAGGACTTTTTTTTGCAGCGAGCAGGCGCTCATTCCGCGCCCCGAGACCGAGCTGCTTGTTGAGCAGGCGCTGCCGGCGCTGCGCAGGAGGCCGGGAGCCAGGGTGCTCGACCTCGGCTGCGGGACGGGCTGCATCGGATTGACGCTGGCGCTCGAGGCCCCCTGTACGGTGACGCTGGCAGACCTGTCGGAGCAGGCGCTTGCGCTGGCGCGCCGCAACGCCGAAAGGCTTTGTGCAAAAGCGGAATTTCTCAGGCTCGACATGCTGGCGCCGCCCCCCGAAGGGCGGCAGTGGGAGCTCATTGTCTCCAACCCGCCCTATCTCACCGGGGCGGACATGCTGGTGCTGGAGCCGGCCCTGCGCTTTGAGCCCGCCATGGCGCTTTTCGGAGGGGAAGACGGGCTTGATTTTTACCGCGCGCTGACCGGGCTGTGGGTGCCGGCACTTGTCCCTGGGGGAATGCTGCTGGTGGAGCACGGCATGGGCCAGGGAGCTGCGGTTGCCGGGCTTTTTTCGCAGGCAGGCCTCCAAGATGTGCGCATGCTGTACGACTGCGAGGGCCGCGACCGCATGGTCACAGGCGTCAGGGTGCGGCGGGAGGATACCTGTGGCGAAACCGAAAAGGGAATTTGAAAAAGCACTTGCCGGATGGGTGCCGGCATGGTAAAATAAAAGAACAAACGTTTTAGAAAAGGTGCTCCTTTGAAAAAAGGGCACGCGTGGGAGGCAGGAGCATGTCTGATCGCAAGGAGGCGCTCAAAAACGCGCTGGCGCAGATTGAAAAGCAGTTTGGCAAGGGTGCCGTGATGAAGCTCGGGGAGAACACGGCCATGAACGTGGAGGCCATCCCGACCGGCTCTTTGGCGCTTGACGCCGCGCTGGGCATCGGCGGCATTCCGCGCGGCCGTGTGATTGAGATTTACGGGCCCGAGTCCTCGGGCAAGACGACGCTGGCGCTGCACTGTGTGGCGCAGGCGCAGAAGGCGGGCGGAGAGGCGGCTTTTATCGACGTGGAGCACGCGCTCGACCCGGTGTATGCCGCTCAGCTCGGCGTAGACGTGGCGTCGCTTTTGGTGGCCCAGCCAGACAGTGGGGAGCAGGCGCTGGAGATTGCCGAAACGCTGGTGCGCAGCGGCGCCATCGACATTGTGGTGGTCGACTCGGTGGCGGCCCTTGTCACCCGGGCCGAAATCGAAGGGGAGATGGGCGACACCCATGTGGGCCTTCAGGCAAGGCTGATGTCGCAGGCCATGCGCAAGCTGGCGGGGGCAATGGCCAAGGCCAACTGCGCCGCCATTTTCATCAACCAGCTGCGCGAGAAGGTGGGCGTTGTCTACGGGAATCCCGAGGTCACGCCGGGCGGCCGCGCCCTGAAGTTTTACGCCTCTGTGCGTATCGACGTGCGCCGCATCGAGCAAATCAAGTCGGGCACCGAGGTTTTGGGCAACCGGACGCGCGCCAAGGTGGTCAAAAACAAGGTGGCGCCGCCTTTCCGTGAGGCCGAGTTTGACATTTTGTACGGGCAGGGCATTTCGCGCGAGGGAGAGCTCATCGACCTTGGCGTGAAAAACGACCTGATTGTCAAGAGCGGCTCCTGGTTTTCCTATGGGGAGCTGCGCCTGGGGCAGGGAAAAGAAAATTCAAGGGAATATCTCAAGGCCCACCCCGAGCTCATGGACGAGCTCGAGAGTAAAATCAGGGCCATCCTCATGAAAAAGCCCGAAGAGGGGCAGGCGCCGGCGGAGACGCCGTCAAAGGCCTTTGCATCGTCCGTGTCCCAGGCCGGCACGGGAAATGAGGCGGGGGCCGTCTCCGCCCCTGCGGCGCCGCGCGGCGCCGGGAAGCCCGAGGCCAGGGGTTCCGCTTCCAAGAAGCTCGACATTTCGGCGGAGGACTTTGAGTGAGCGGGCAGATCACCAAGCTGACATATCTTCGAAACGGAGGCCTGCGCGTCTTTGTAGACGGGCAGGCGCTCTGCGTCATCGATGCGGCGGACTGGGGCGCATTTGGCCTGTCCAGAGGAGATGCGCTGTCCGGGGAGAGCTGTGAGGTGCTGCAGCAGTGTGCGCAGAGGTTTGAGGCGCGCAAACGGGCGGCGGCAAGCCTTGCCTGCCAGGCTTATTCGGCCAAAGGGCTGGAGCGGCGGCTGCGCCAGAAGGGCACGCCGGCGCAGGCGGCGCAGGAGGCGGTGGAGCACTATCGCAGCCTGGGATATCTGGAGGATAGGGCTTTTGCGCAGAATCTGGCGCAAAGGCTGCATGAGACCAAAAATTATGCAAAACGGCGCATTGCGCAGGAGCTGCGCGCCAAGGGCGTAGAGCAGCAGACGGTGCAGGAGGTGCTGGAAACGCTGCCGCCCGACGAGGCGGCGCTGCGGCGCAGCCTTGAAAAAAAGCACCGAGCGGTTGACTGGAGCGACGCGGTGCAGAGGCGCCGTGCCGTGTGCGCCCTGCTGCGCGACGGCTTTGCCTGGGAGCAGATTGCCGCCGTGGTGGGGCATGTGCAGGAGGAGGAATGGGAATGAGCATCAGAGTGGCCATGATTTCGCTGGGATGCCCCAAAAATCAGGTGGAGGCCGAGCACATGCTGGCCCTGCTTGCCGACGCGGGCTGTGAGCTGGTGGGCGACGCCTCCGAGGCGCAGGTGGCGGTCATCAACACCTGCGGATTCATTGACTCGGCCAAGCAGGAGGCCATTGACAGCATTTTGGAAATGGCGGCCCTCAAGCAGCAGGGCCTTTGCGGCATTGTCGTCACCGGCTGCCTGGCCGAGCGGTATCGCCAGCAAATCCGTCAGCAGATGCCGGAGGTCGATGTTGTGCTGGGCGGCGGCAGCGTGGGCGACATTGTCGAGGCCGTGCGGCAGGCGGCACAGGGGAAAAGCTTTGAGCGGTATGCCGACATCGAAAAGGCGCCGCTTGGGGGAGACCGTCTGCTCACCACTCCCTTTTACACCGCCTACCTCAAGCTGGGAGACGGCTGCGACAACTTTTGCACCTACTGCGCCATCCCGCTCATCCGGGGACGGCTGCGCAGCCGTCCCTTGGAGGAGCTGGTGGAGGAGGCGCAGGCGCTGGCCCAAAGCGGCGTGCGCGAGCTTGTGCTGGTGGCGCAGGACACCACGCGCTACGGGGAAGACCTCTATGGGGAAAACCGGTTTTGCGATTTGCTGCGCGCACTTGAGCGGGTGGAGGGCATCGCCTGGATTCGCATTCTGTATGCCTATCCCGACCGCATCAGCGACGAGCTGCTCGAGCTCATGGCCAAAAGCGAGAAAATCCTGCCCTACATTGACCTGCCCCTGCAGCATGCAAACGACGCCATTTTGAGTGCCATGAACCGCCGGGGCAGCCGCGCGGACATTGAGGCGGTGCTTGCAAAAATCCGCAAAACGCTGCCGCACGCCTGCGTCCGCACCACCTTTATCTGCGGCTTTCCGGGAGAGACGGCCGAGCAGTTTGAGCAGCTTTGCGATTTTGTGGCGCAGCAGAGGTTTGAGCGCATGGGCTGCTTTGCCTACTCGGCCGAGGAGGGCACGCCGGCGGCTGATTTTCCAAATCAGATTGACGAGGCCGAAAAGCAGCGCCGCACCGAGCTGCTCATGACGCTGCAAAACACCATCTCCACGCAGCTCAATCAGGAGATGGTGGGCAAAACGCTGCCCGTTTTGGTGGAGGAGTATGACGAGGAGCTGGGACGCTATGCCGGACGCAGCTACCGGGACGCGCCCGAGGTCGACGGAAGGGTGTACTTTACCAGTGGACAGGCGCACGAGGAGGGCTGCTTTGTCGACGTGACCGTGACGGCGGCCGACGACTATGACCTCTATGGGAAAGCGGCAGAGTAGGAAGTCGCCCTGTGCCCGGCAGGGGGCATCTTCCGCTTTGCAGTTTTTTTTGAAAAGCTGAGTTTCAAAAAAGAGAAAAAGGCGGCCGGCCGCATACTGCGGCCGGCCGCCTTTTTTGGGGGGCTTTTGCACCGGCGTGAAGGGGGAAGGGCGGATGTTACAGGGTATCCAGAAACCGGATGCAGAGCTCCATCACCGGGATGCAGACGGTTTCGCGCAGATTGTTCTGCGCAAAGAGGGCGCCCCCCTCCGGCGTAGAGGGGTCAAGCCCCAAAAGCTCATGACAATTCGTGCAGCCGTACTGCGCTTCCAGCCGCTCGGTCAGCTCCCGCAGGGCGCGGGAGGACTTCTTTTTTGCATCGCGGTTTTGGGGAAAGCCCCTGCCCAGCTTGAGGCCGATCACCAGTGCGGCGCCCGACAGGCAGCCGCATACGCGGCCCTTTGCCATACCGCCGGCAAGCGGCAGCGCCATGGCGCTGGCCAGCTCCTCGTCCAGCCCAAACTCTGCGGCATAGGGAATCAAAACACTCTGCCCGCAGGAATAGCCTGCGCGGCGCAGGGAGAGGGAACGCTCGAGATGCTCGCTTGACATAGTCTATTCCTCCTCAAGCAGTTTTTCGATGCCGGCGAGTTTGACGCAGACGCACAAAAGGTCAATGGCGGTGCGCAGCTCGTCTTGCGGCGGATAGGTGGGTGCGATGCGGATGTTGGCATCGTTTGGATCGGTTTTGTAGGGGAAGGTGGCGCCTGCCCCCGTCAGCGTGACGCCGGCGCGCTTGGCGAGCTCCACCGTGGCCTTGGCGCAGCCGGGCAGGGTGTCCAGCGAGACGAAGTACCCGCCCTTCGGGCTTGTCCAGGAGGCCAGCCCGGTGCCGCCCAGCTCGCGCTCAAGGGTGGAGAGCACCAGCTCAAAGCGCGGCCGCAGCAGGGCGGCCTGCCGCTCCATGTGGTCGCGCACGGCCTGCGGCGTGGGCAGGACCGAAAGCAGGCGAAGCTGGTTGATTTTGTCCGAGCCGATGGTTTGGATGGAGATGTGGCGCAGCGCCTCGGCACGGTTTTGGGGGCTCATGGCCATCATGGAAACGCCGCCGCCCGGGAAGGAGACCTTGGAGGTGGAAAAGAAGTAAAAGACGCGATCCAGCGTGCCCGCTTTTTCGCAGGCTTCAAAGATGTCCTTTAAGGGCACGGGCTCGCAGAGATGGTGAATGCCATAGGCATTGTCCCACATGATGCAGAAATCCGGGGCTGCGGTTTTCATGCCGGCAAGGCGCTCCACCGTCTCGTCGCTGTAACAGATGCCCTGCGGATTGGAGTAGAGCGGCACGCACCAGATGCCCTTGATGGAGGCGTCCTGCGCCACGAGCTGCTCCACCACCTCCATGTCGGGCCCCTGGGGCGTCATGGGAACCGTGATCAGCTCAAAGCCCAGCTCCTGCGTGACGGCAAAATGACGGTCGTAGCCCGGCGCGGGGCAGAGGAATTTCCTGTCCTTTTGCTCCACCCAGGGGCGTTGCCCTGCCTTGCCGAAGAGCAGCATGCGGCACAGCGTATCGTACATCAGATTGAGACTGGAGTTTCCTCCGATCAGGATATATTCCTTTGGAATGTCCAGAAGCTCCGAAAAGAGGGCCGCCGTCTCGGAAAGGTCCTCCGGCGTGCTGTAGTTGCGCGCGTCCAGGCCCTCTTTTGAAATGTAGGAGGCCGGGGCCTGCAAAAAGGCGTTTGACAGGTCAAGCTGCTCAGGAGACGGCTTGCCGCGCGCCATGTTGAGGGCAAGGCCTCTGGCACAGTAGTCATCATAGGTGCGGCGCAGAGCATCCCTCTGCGCGCGAAGCTGCTCTTTGGGCAATGTGAGAACACTCATAACTGCATACCTCCAGACAATGGGGAAACTAGGGTCGATTTTTCCCAGTATAGCGGCAAGAAGGTCAAAAAGCAAGAGAAGCTTTGCAAAATGCCCGACGCAGAGTGTGGGGAAACGCCATCTTTCTATTGTAATTTTTGGCTCTTTCCGATATAATGAATAAAAATATTACAGAGCAGGAAAGGGTCCAACCCGCCTGCGGAAAGAGCGGCATTCCATGAATCTTGCAAACAGGATCACGGTAGCGCGCATGCTGCTCATCCCCCTTTTTTTGGTGCTGCTGCTGCACGTTCCCGCCCCGGCAGGGCCATTGTGGGCGCTCGTGCTTTATATTCTGGCCTCCAGCACCGACAAACTGGACGGATGGGTGGCGCGCAAATACAATCTGGTGACAACCTTTGGAAAATTCCTAGACCCCCTGGCCGACAAGCTGCTGGTGCTCTCCGCCCTCATCTGCCTGACCTGGTATGGACGATGTAGCCCCTACATCAGTATTCTGGTGCTGATGCGCGAACTGGTGGTCACATCGTTTCGCATTGTGGCGATGGGCAGTGGGCTGGAGCTTGCGGCTGACGGCTGGGGCAAGGCCAAGACCTTTGTGCAGAATGTGGCGGTCTATCTGACGCTGCTTGGCATGGTGTGGGAACCGGCTGAGCTTCCGGGCGAGGTGCTGCTGTGGGCCTCTGCGGTGCTGACCATTTATTCCGGGTATCGGTATCTCTCAAACAACTGGGAATGTATTGGACATAATTGGTGACAATTTTAGGGAAAGAGAGGAATTTCATGAAACTGTATAACGACCTAACCCGCCAAAAAGAGGAATTTGTCCCCTTAAAGCAGGGCGAAGTTTCCATCTATTCCTGCGGCCCGACCGTTTACAACTATTTTCACATCGGGAATGCGCGCCCTTTTATCGTGTTTGATTGTCTGCGCCGCTATCTGGCCTATCGGGGCTATAAGGTGAAGTTTGTGCAAAATTTCACGGATGTAGACGACAAGATTATCAAAAAGGCCAACGAAGAGGGCGTGACCAGCGAGCAGGTGGCGCAGCGATATATCGACGAGTATTTTGTCGACGCGGGCGGGCTTGGCGTCGCGCCGGCCGACGTACATCCCAAGGCCACCGAGACCATGGATGAGATCATCGACATGGTCAAGACGCTGGTGGAAAAGGGCTATGCCTATGAGTCCAACGGCGACGTCTACTTCCGTACGCTTCAGTTCAAGGACTACGGCAAGCTGTCGCACCAGCCCATTGACGAGCTGCAGGCCGGCGCACGCATCGACGTGTCGGAGCACAAGGAAAACGCGCTGGACTTTGCGCTGTGGAAGGCCAGCAAGCCGGGCGAGCCGGCCTGGGATTCCCCCTGGGGGCCGGGACGTCCGGGTTGGCACATCGAGTGCTCGGCCATGGCAAAAAAGCACCTTGGAAACACCATCGACATCCACTGTGGTGGGCAGGATCTGACTTTCCCGCATCACGAAAACGAGATTGCGCAATCCGAAGCGGCCAACGGATGTGAGTTTGCCCGCTACTGGGTTCACAACGGCTACATCAATGTCGACAACCAGAAGATGAGCAAGTCGCTGGGCAACTTTTTCACGGTGCGCGACGTGGCGCAGACCTACGGCTATGAGGTCATCCGCTTTTTCATGCTCTCGTCGCACTACCGCAGCCAGATCAACTACTCCACCGAGACGCTTGAGCAGGCCAAGGCGGCGCTGGAGCGTCTGTATAACTGCAAGAACAACCTGCAGTTTTTGTGCGAGAAGGGGGCTGCCGGCGAGATGACGGAGGCGGAGCAGGTGGCTGCCGGCAACTTTGCCAAGCACAAGCAGGCCTTCCTGGACGCCATGGACGACGACCTCAACACGGCGGACGCCATTTCGGCCATCTTCGAGCTGGTGCGGGAAATCAATACCGTGACTGGCGAGCAGGAGGCGCCGACGCAGGCTTTTGCCAAGGCGGCGCTGGACATTTTTGAGGAGCTCTGCTCGGTGCTCGGCCTTTGCCAGGGCAAGGCAGAGCAGCTGGACGATGAGATCGAGGCGCTCATTGAGCAGAGACAGGCGGCGCGCAAGGCAAAGGACTTCAAAACGGCCGACGCCATTCGCGACAAGCTGCACGACATGGGCATCGTGCTGGAGGATACGCCTCAGGGCGTCAAGTGGAGAAGGGCGTAATCCGAAAAGACGGCAGGCGGCGGCTGCAAAAGGACAACAACAGAAGAGGCGCATACGATGTATTTTGACTTGCTGCCGGTGCCGGCAGAACAAATCAATCCTGCGGTGCTTGCCTATTTGGGAGATGCGGTGTTTGAGCTCATGACCAGGGAGTATCTTTTGCATGAGATGCAAAGCCAAAGCGGAAAACTGCACCGCAGGGCAAAGCAGATATGCAGCGCCGTGGGGCAGGCCAGGGCCGTGCGGGAGGTGCTGCCCATGCTCGATGAGCGGGAGCTACACCACTTCAAGAGGGGACGGAATGCCGCCCTCTCGGTGACGAAAAAGGCCAATCCCGGCATCCACAGCGCAGCTTCCGGCCTGGAAACGCTGATGGGGGCGCTGTATCTGGAAAAAAGAGAGGATCGGCTTCGCGACATCTTTTCGGCCTGTGTGAAGGCCTGCCTGTCGGAGCCGCAGGAGGGGTAGGAAGTCTGCCATCCGGAGCGCCGGGGAGGGCGTCGAAGCTTTGGGCAGGCCGTGTGTGCAGCGTTTGGAAAGGCCGTTGTCCAGACGGGCCGGCCGCATGGGACACCAACAGAAAAAAGCAAAAATCTGAGCCGTGACGCTCACGGCTCAGATTTTTTTGAGAGAAGATACTTTGAATCAGGACAGGGCCTGCGCTTACTTGGAGGGGCAATTGCCACGGCTGCCCTTGGGATTCTGCTGATTTTCCATGTTCTGAGAACTGGTCTGGGGTTCTTCCTGGTTGTTTTTCTTGTTTTGCTGGTGCTTGTTTTTCGGGTCAGACATTTTTATTCACCTCCGTTGAAGCGTTGTGTACGGCAAAGCCGTTCGGAGATAGCATGGACGCAAGTTGAGATTTTTATTCAAGGACAAAGAACAATTCAAAAAGAAAACGCTGCGGCTGCGAGCATGTGGGCAAGGGCTGAAGAAGGCAGAACAAAAAGCCATGAGTATGCCGGGCCTCCGTGAAAGAGCTTGTTTTTTCGTGTTGCGCAGGAAAACCATCTGTGATACAATAATTACTGCTTACTTTGCATCATGGAGGCTTTTGATATGTCAGGACATTCCAAATGGAAAAATATCATGCATAAAAAAGAGAAAACCGATGCGCAGCGCGCCAAGGTTTTTACAAAAATCGGCAGGGAGATGTCGCTTTGCGTCAAGCAGGGAGGGCCTGACCCCAATGTCAATTCCCGCCTCAAGGACCTCATTGCCAAAGCGCGGGCCAACAATGTGCCGATGGACAACATTGATCGCATCATCAAAAAAGCCTCCGGAGACGGCGCTGCCGACAATTATGAGGATGTGACCTATGAGGGCTACGGGCCGAGCGGCGTGGCTGTGATCGTGGAGGCACTGACCGACAACCGCAACAGAACGGCAGGGGACATGCGCCATTATTTTGACAAATACGGCGGCAACTTGGGCCAGAGCGGCTCGGTGAGCTGGATGTTTGCCAGCAAGGGTCAGCTTGTGCTTGAAAGTGAAGGGCTTGACGCAGATGAGGTCATGATGGATGCCTTGGATGCCGGAGCCTCCGACTTTGAAGATGAGGGCGAGGTGTTCACCATTACCACCGAGCCCGAGGCCTTTTCCCAGGTGCTCGAGCAGCTTTCGCAAAAGGGGTATCGGTTTGTGGAGGCTGAGGTGGCCAGAGTGCCCTCTACCTATGCAAAAATTGAAGACGAGGAGCAGGTTTCCAAAATGGAGAAGCTGCTGGAAATGCTCGAAGACAACGACGACGTGCAGAATGTCTACCACAACTGGGAGCAGGATTGAGCAGACCGACAGGCGGTTTATGGCGCTTGCGCTGGAGCAGGCAAATCTGGCGCTGCCGCAGGATGTGCCCGTGGGTGCCGTGATGGTCAGGGACGGAGAGGTTGTGTCGGTGGGCCGCAATGTGCGCGAGCAGGAAGGCAGCGCGCTGGGACACGCCGAGATACAGGCCATTTCCAAGGCTTGCGCGAGCTTGGGCCGGTGGAGCCTGCAGGGGTGTACTCTGTATGTCACGCTGGAGCCCTGCCCCATGTGTGCCGGAGCCATTGTGCAGGCCAGAGTGGATCGCGTGGTGTTCGGTGCATTCGATGAAAAGGCAGGGGCCTGCGGTTCGGTGTGCGATTTGTTTGCGATGCCTTTTTCACACCGTCCGGATGTGACTTCGGGCGTGATGGAGAGGGAATGTGCCGCACTGCTGCAGGAATTCTTCACAAATTTGCGAGAGAAGGGGAAAAACTCTTGCAATTTTTCTCCCAATAAGATATAATAACGTCTGCTAATCAATGCCGATGGTACGGAGGTGAAACAAATGCCCAACATCAAATCCGCCAAAAAGCGCGTGAAGGTCAATGCCACCAAGGCGCTGCAGAACCAGATGGTGAAAAACGCCATGCGCACCGAGCTCAAAAAGTTTGATGCAGCCGTTGCGGAAGGCGATGAGCAGGCCCGCAAGGCGGCTCTGGCCCGCGCGACCAAGTGCGTGGATAAGGCTGCTGCCAAGGGGATTTTGCATAAGAATACGGCAGCTCGCACCAAGAGCCGTCTGGCCAAAAAAGCCGCAATGTAACCAGCGTCAAACGCAGGTGTTTTGGGACGTCTTTCCGGGAGGAAGACGTCCCTTTTTGCTGCGGGCCTAAAAGGCAAACGGGCAAGGGTGGGCTTGCATTTTGGTGCAGGGCCGGCGCGGTAAATGTTCAAGCCTATCTTGGCCGTGGCTTTCTCTTGTTTTTCTATGGAAGAATACCTGCCGATGCGGGAGAAACAGTTGGGAAAGCCGGGCACAGGGGAAAGACCGGGATGCTTTTTCTGTTTTTTCTTTTTCCTTACCGTAGTTTTTTGACGCCGTGGCCGTTTCGCAGGAAAGACCCAAACAAAAAGAATGAAGAAGAAACGGACGGTGCATACTGTATGGAAGAGAAAAGACGCTGGGAGGAGTTTTTCGATGCAGTCGAGCATCTTTACCGATCTTGCGGTGGAGGCGGCGGCACAGGCGCCGACGGGGACCTCGGGAGTGCAGTCGCACACGACGATGCAGGGGGGCTTGCGCATTACCCGGCTTGAAATTACGTCGCAGGCGGGTGAAGCGGTGCTGGGGCGCCCGCAGGGGCGCTACTATACCGCCGAGATTCCCGATACGCTGGGGCAGGGGGATGACGACTATGAGCAGTCGGCGCAGACGTTGGCCGAGCTGCTCGGGGAGCTGCTTCCCGCCGGGGACGGCTGCCTGCTGGTGGCAGGGCTTGGCAACGAAGGCGTAACGCCGGACGCCCTGGGGCCTGAAACAGCCTCGCGCGTTCTGGTCACGCGCCATTTGACGACGGCCGATTCAAAGCTGGCAGAGCTGTTCCGCGCTGTGGCAGTGGTCTGCCCCGGCGTGCTGGGGCAGACGGGCCTGGAATCTGCCGAGCTGCTGCGGGGCGCTGCAGCCACCGTGCGGCCCGTGGCCATTTTGGCCATTGATGCGCTGGCCGCGCGCAGCCTGACCCGCCTGGGCAATACCATTCAGATCACCGATACGGGGCTTTTGCCGGGCGGAGGCATCGGGAACAGCCGTCAGGAGCTTTCCTTTCGCACCATGGGCGTGCCGGTGGTGGGCATTGGGGTGCCAACCGTCATCAGTGCGGGGACGCTGGTGCAGGACGTGCTGGCGGATTTGACCCCAAACCCCTGCGCGTCACCCCCCATGGGGCGCTATGCCAGCTTGTATGTTGCGCCCAAGGAGATCGACTCCACCAACCGCAGGCTGGCACGTCTTTTGGCGGACGCCATCAATTTGGCGCTGCAGCCCACCCTGTCGCTGGAGGATTTGCGCTATTATCTGGAAAGCTGATTTTTGTCCTTCCCCGGCAGGCCGGAACAGGGCAAAACAAAGGAGGGTAGGAGAGGAGCTTGCCTGGACCTGCCCGCAGGGGAATTGACAAGCAGGCGCATGCTGTGATAAAATACCCTCACGTTCGGTAAGGGAGTAGTCAGCAGGGCAATGCCCTGGGGCAAGTCAACACATTGGCCGCATGGCCTGGTTTGCCTGAAACGACAAGACTTATTGATGGGGAAGCTCATCAATAAGTCTTTTTTTCAGCCCTGTTCCGTATGCTTTTGAGGGGGGGAAGGAAGCATGACCTTTTGGGAGACACTGCTGCTTGCGACGGCACTGAGCATGGATGCCGTGGCTGTGACCATCGCCAACAGCCTGGCTTACCGATGCAAGGCCAGGGAGATGGCCGCCATGCCCTTGCTGTTTGGAGGCTTTCAGGGGCTGATGCCCCTGCTGGGCTACTGGGTGAGCGGCCTGTTTGCGGACCTGGTGCATCGGTATGCCGGAGTCGTCACATTGGTGGTGCTGGGATACATTGGAGCCAAAATGCTGTTTGACGGTCTCCGGGGAGAAGGGGAAAGCGGCCTGGGGGCAATGCTGACCTGGAAGCTCCTGCTGCTTCAGGCCGTTGCCACGAGTATCGACGCCTTTGCCGTCGGCGTGAGTTTGCTGGCAATGGACGTAGAGGTGGTGCCGGCCTGTGCCATGATTGCCGTGACGACCTTTTTGTGCAGCCTGTTGGCGCTGTTTTTGGGAAGGCGTTTCGGCTCGGCCCTGGGCGATAAGGCCAAGGCGGCGGGCGGCGTCATTTTGCTGGCCATTGCCATAAAAGCGGTGCTGTGAGACGGTGTACCGGCCAGCCTGGCCGGGCCTGCCTCTGGGCCTGGAGCAAAAAAGGAAAAAATCCCGGGAAAGACATTTGCTGCTTCCCGGGATTTTTTGTAAGGAGAGCGGGCAAAGAAGGAGTTGACCCGTGCGCTTAAGAAGAGGTTTCCTGCAGCAGCTGGGCGAGCCCCGTGGCCAGGAGCTCTACGGCAGCATCGGCCTGGGCCTGGGTGTTTGCGCAGGTTCCAACCTCAACAAGCATGGCTCCGGGCAGCAAGTGCTGATTGTAGCGGTTGGCCGAAATGTGGATAGGACGCATAAGGCCGGGGGTGTTTTGCTCCAGGATCTGATAGAGCCTGGCGGCGAGCGCAAGATTTTTCTGCCAGTTCGGATGCTCAAGCCCGTTTTTTGGGCTGCCCACGACCAGCATAAGCTGTGCGGTGCTGACGCCGTCAATGGTGAGAAGGGGGCGGTATTTGACGCCCTGGGCCGAAATCATGGAATCCCGGTGCAGGTCGATGATGATTTGTACGGATGGGTTTTCGGCCAGCACCTGTTCGGCAACCGTACGGCTCTTGTTATATGCCTGGTTGAAAGATGGAGTGTCGCAATGGGTTGTGTCATGGATGACGCTTATCCCCAGACGTTCCAAAGCCGCCGCCAGCGTATCGCCGACGGCAACGACGTTGTTTCGGTCGTCTTGGTCGTAAGTCGAAGCGTCGGGGTCATAGTAGGAGGCGCCGTCGGAGTAGGCTTCACTGGTATGCGTGTGCAAAATCAAAACCTGGGCACCGTCGGAGGGCTGCCCCAGAGAGGGGATATTTTCCAAAAGAGATTCGTAGTCAACAGGCAGCCCCGAGAGGTTTTGGTAGTATACCCCGTCTGCCCCTTCGTAGCCCCCCGAAGCGCCTGAAATGGTGATAGAGGAGACCGGGAGCATGCCCTCCGGGATGGGGCCTTCGTCGGGAGAGGGCTGGGCGAGAATGAGAGAGGGCAGCGGGCGCTGCAACTCCTCTTCCCCCTCCGGCACAATGGTTGCACAGACCGGAAGCATGAGAAAAAAACAAAGGGCCGCCAAGAAGCCGCCCATGGCATTGAGCAGTGCGATTTGAGACAGTGCTGAAAATCGGGAAACACGGATTCTGGTGTGCCGCGCCGGCATGAAAAGACCTCCCCCTTCTAACGCCCTGATGGACAAGGCTGTATCTGTCAAAACTTATGCGCGGGGAGAGACTCTTATGCCTTGCACCCAAAGGGGCCTATGGGAGAAGGGCATGCCGAATGAGGGCCGAAGTCCCCAGCAGGGTCTGGATATGGGCGGGCAGCAGCAGTCGTATGGTCTGGTGCAGTCTTTCACCGCCCTGCTCAAAACGATCCACCAAGGAGGCCGGCACGAGATAGCGTTGATCCAGGATGATGAGCGCCAGCCCATCCTGCCCGCGTTCTAAGGAAAGAACTGCGTCAGGGGAGTCGGAAAGAGAGAGGCTGCCTGCTGAAAGATTCAGCCCCGTAACAGTAAAAATGGCCAGGGAGAAGAGGGTAAAGGCGATCAAAAAGCTCCCTTTTTTTTCCATGTTTCGACCTCCTGTCAATGAGAGAGTGTCAAAAAAGCTGGTTGTTTTCAGGCGATTCAGCCACATCACTTTACATTGCCAAAACGAAACGCGGGAAACGTGAAATTTTTGACAAATGTGTATATTGCACGTACAAATGGCATTTGATACAATGGTAGCATCGCTGTAAGGGCGTATACATTTATTCAACAATTCAGCAAACGGTTTTCAAGGAGGGTACCATGAGTCAAATTACCAAGCAAAGTGTCCTAAAGTCGTACCGATTTCCCCTCATCCTGCTCGCGTCGATTGGCGTGGGTTGTGTGATCGGTGTTGTAGCAGGGGAGAAAGCCGTGGTGTTAAAACCATTTGGTGACGTGTTTTTGAACCTTATTTTCACCCTGGTGGTTCCGATTGTGTTTTTCTCGATCAGCTCCTCCATCGCCTCCATGGTCAATTTGCGCCGCCTGGGCAAAATCTTGCTGTGGATGATCATTGTGTTTGTCATCACCGGCCTGATTGCGTCGGTGATCATGATTGGTCTGTGCAAGGCTATTCCTCCGGTGGGAGATACCCAGTTTGAGCTTGACGAGACTGCTACGGTCGAGCCGCTCAAGTTCAGCGAGCAGGTGGTCAACGCCCTTACCGTCAGCGACTTCCCCAACCTGATTTCGCGTTCCAACATGCTGCCCTTGATTTTGTTTACCATCTTCTTCGGTGCGGTCACGGCCAGCTTCGGAGAAAAGGCGGCGTCGGTCATTCGGTTTTTGAATTTGATGGCTGAGATTTTCCTCAAGATGGTCAACGTCGTCATGTACTATGCCCCGATTGGTCTGGGCGCATACTTTGCCTATCTGGTGGGAGACCTCGGACCTCAGCTCATCGGCACCTATACCCGCACCGTCGTGTTTATCTACCTGCCGGCGTGCATCGTTTATTTTGTCGTGTTTTTCGCCCTGTATACCTATGTTGCGGGCGGAAAGCTGGGTGTGAAGACTTTTTTCAAAAACGCCCTCAACCCCGTGGCCACATCTTTGGCAACCCAGAGCAGCATCGCCACGCTGCCTGTCAACCTTTCTGCTGCCGAGCGCATCGGCGTTCCCAAGGACATCCGCGAAATTGTGCTGCCTATTGGCGCGACCATGCACATGGACGGCACCTGCCTCTCCTCCATTTTGAAAATCACAGTCATGTTTGGAATTTTTGGCCGTCCCTTTGAGGGAATCGGCACCTATGTGTCGGCCATTTTGATTTCCATTATGTGCGGTATGGTCATGTCGGGTGTGCCGGGCGGCGGCCTCATCGGCGAGGCTCTGCTCATGAGCATTTACGGTTTCCCGGCATCGGCCTATCCCATCATTGTCACCATCGGCTTTTTGGTTGACGCTCCCGCCACCATGATCAATGCCGTGGGCGACACGGTCGCTGCCATGCTGGTGACGCGCTTTGTCGAAGGGAAAGACTGGCTTGAGAAAAAGCTTGGCAAAAATTCCAAGGAGCCGGCCGAAGTGAAAGCCGCGTAAGTTTTTTTGAATCAAACCTTTCAGGAGGCGGGCTTTCGCGTGCGAAAGCCCGCCTCCTGGGCGTCAGGAGAGCAGAACTAAGAGGCAATCTTGCCTTGCATCAAGGCTTGCTGTATGATATACTAAAAAAGCCCGGTGCAAAGGAAGCGGCGCCGAAATAGCCCGTCAAAAAAGGAGGGACTTTCCAAGTGAAAAAGCATCCTGTTGCAACCATTGAAATGGCAAGCGGAAAGAACATCGTGATAGAGCTCTATCCTGAGGAGGCCCCCAACACCTGTGCCAGCTTTATCTGGCTGGCAAACCGTGGCCGTTACGACAACAAGACGGTGGATCGGATTGTGCCGGGTTTTGTCATTCAGCCAAGCTATTCCGAGTTTGACCACGAGGAATGCAGGTATGAGATTGACGGGGAGTTTTTGAGCAACGGGTTTCCCAACCACCTGAAAAACGACGTGGGCTGCGTTGCCATGGGAGGCGACGGAAAGAGCAGGGCTTCGGGCTGCGAATTTTATTTCACACTGGCCTACCACGAGCGTCTGGACGGCAACTATCCTGTGTTCGGAAAAGTGATCGAGGGCTGGGATGAGGTTGAGAGGCTGGAGCATGTGGAGCTGGTCAATGTGCCCTGCTCACACCCTGGTATCGAGATCAACCGCCCCGTGACGCCTGAAACCATGGTGCGCGTCCGCGTGGAGACCTTTGGCGAGAGTTATCCCGAGCCTGTGAAGCTTCCCAAGTGAGCGGCTTGCAAAAGAACAAGTAAACGTAGAAAAAAGGATGATGTTCCCATGATGCGAAGAAAGAGTGCGCTTTTTTTGGGCACTTTGCTTTTGTTGGCGCTGCTGCTGGCATTTGCCGGGTGCAGCAAGGAGGAAGAAGATACGGGCGACGAATGCGGAAGCCTGGAGGAGCTGGGTGAGAAGGTCGGCTATTCTGTGAATACTCCCATGTATCTGCCGGGGAAGGGTTATACGGAGAGCTATCGTGCCCTCGAGGGAAACGTGGCGCAGATTGTCTACCAGAGTGACGAGCAAACCATCACTTTTACCATGGCAAAGCAGGCAGATGTGGATTTGCTGGGCGATGTGAGTGAATTTACCGAGCAGTTTGAAAGCACCTGCAAGGGGTTTTCGGTGCCGCTCTATGGAAAAGGCGGTGTGGCCTATGCGGCGCAGTGGAGTGAGAACGACAAAACTTTCGCCCTGCGCTTTGAAGTGGGGATTACGCCCGAGCTTTTTGACGAGGTCATCAAGGGTGTGTGAAGCTGTTGCCCCTAAGGGATCAGAAGAACTCAAAAAGCAAAAGGGCAGCTTGTTTGTCTGAATAAGGGCCATTTCAAAGGCGCCTTCTGGAAATTCCGGAAGGCGCCTTCTTGGCATTTTTGGATAGGAAAAGAAAAAATGGAAAAGTGGGATTGGGAAGTGGCATTGTGCAGGCGCGGAATTGCTTGAAAGGGGCAAAGCCCGGAACTTTTTGGGGCGTTTTGAGCCTAAACAGGAAAAGAGGGGGAATTTGATGAAAAATCAGGTCAAATGGATTTTTTTGGGGCTGGGCTGCCTGCTGGCTCTGACCGGCTGTACGCAGGCGCCTCTGATAGAGGTTGAGAAAGGCTCTGCGGCATTACTTAGGGTGACAAAAGATGAAATTGCAGTGGAGATCACACGCCCCGAGACCATTTTGGAGATGGCAGACGAGCTCAACAGCTTACAGTATGAAGTGCTGGAGCTGCGTCCCACGGAGGATTGTCATGGCTACTGCCTGGAATGGTATGACGACCAAGGCCGGCACATGGCGCAGGCCGACATTCTCGATGGCAGACAGTCTGCTATGGGGGGAAAACTGTATCACGTCAAAGACCAGAAGCAGCATCTGGAGCTGGAACGCTTGGAGCAGCTTTTGGAGGAAAAACGGGAGCAGGAAGTGCAGGCCGAGCCTTTGGTTGGGGTGGACTACGCAGACCGGGGGCTTTTGGGCCAAAGTGAAGCCCGGTATGAATGGACGGTGGATGCTTCCGACGAGGCCGTGGAGGTTGTGCTTTTGGCGCAGGAAGAGCTGAGAAACTTCAAACTGGTGCAGCTGGAGTGGAAAGAGAGCCAACCGAGGGGGGAAATGGCGTTTAAAATATCAAAGGAACACGGCAGGCTTGACCTTCTCCCCCAGCACACCCCACTGGTTGTGACAATGGCCTTTGCCGGCGTTGTCCCCCATGTGGGGATCTCCTTTGAGAGGGAAGACGGGACACAGATGTGTTATGCCATCGGGATGAGCGGGAAAGACACATCGCTTTTGCTGATCCCCTTTTCAAAGGGCAATGTTTCCGAAACGGCTGCATGAAAATGATAGAAAAAATCAGCCTGCGCCGGGAGCTTTGGCGGGAAAAAAGGACGCCTCTTAGAAGGCGTCCTCCTGCAAACGGAAGGCTTATTCCTCATTTTGCATTTTTTCCCGGAGCATGAGCACCTGGTCGTGTACCAGATCCTTCATTTCCTCTGCACTGGCACGGATAAGGGCCCCGATGGTCTGTGAAATAACGTGTCTGACCGAGGGATCCGTGTCGCGGACGGCTTCATAGATGGTTTTAAGATTGCGGCGCCAATTGGAGGCAAGGTCGTAAAAGGTTACGGCGTCGGTATGCTGGAGGATGGCGTAAAGAGAGTCGACAAAGGTCTTGCGTGTGTCGATGTCGAGCTCGCTCAGCCAGGCATTGAGAGTGCGGTTGGTGTATTTCGAGAAATTATCGACATCCTTGATATAGACAAAGGAGCCCTTTTCTACAATCCACGAAAAGGGGTCATGCTGGAACAGGGTGAAGGCGTTGCTGGCCACAACAAAGTAGCTCTCGTGCTGTTCAAGCATCAGGCCGATGATGGCGGTCTGGGGAATGGTTTTGTGGATAAGGCTGTGAATGGAACGGTAGGCAGGGGAGTCAAACACCTCGGGAGGAAACCCGGGACCGTCGTGGTTGTAAACGCGAAAGATGCGTGCACGATTGTCCTTTGGAAGGTGCATGGCCGCATAGACGGCCAGGTTTCCCCCCTTGGAATGGCCGCCTAAAATTAGGGTTCCCTTGCTGGTGCGTGCAATTTGCTCGGCATAGCGCAGGGCGGAATATTGGGAGGGGATGTTCTTGGAAAAAGAGAGGTTGAAATCTTCTTTCCATCCGACAACGGTGGCGTCGGTGCCGCGATAGGCGATGTAGTGCAGGGTGTCGCTTAAGTGAAAGGTGATGGCAGAAAACTGTTCCTCTTCCGTACGGTCGACCACACAGACATGCTGCGCAACTCTGACATCCCCAAAACGGCGGCTGAGTGCGGCGCAGCGCATGAGGGCAATGTTGCCGTCTGGATTCCAGGTGTGCCGCACATAGGAGCCGCCAAAGCATTTGGAAAAAATGTCATAAAGGGAGCCACTGCAGGGTGTGGTGCAGGTGTCACATTTGCGGTAGTTGAGATAAGAAAGCTGCGAGAGTATCAGGCTGTCCACCTCGCAGAAGGGACGCTCGTCAAAGCTCTGATAGCCCAGTTCCCTGATGTAGGAAACAATGTTACCGTTGCCGCGTGAATTTGCCCGGCCTGACATAGATATCCCCTTTCCCCTTAATAAAGAAGGCCGGCCTTTTTGAAAAAGAGGCCTTTTTTGGAATGAAATTTATTATAAAGGATTTTTTCTCCAAAATCAATCGGGGAAAAGGCGCTGCAAAAGAGTGTGGACAGGAGAAAAAGGCGTCACAGGCCAAAATGCGTCTGCAATTGATTGGCCGGGCTCCGTCAGCCTTTTCTTGACAAGGGGCAGGGCGGGACGGTACAATTTGATGGACACACCAAAGCGGCCACAAAGGATGACAAAGGAAGACAGCCAGACGGACTGAAGCTGTTACACCGGCCTGTTTCATGTAAAGCAAATCACCATAACAGATATGTCTGACCTGCCGACGAGATGCCCTGCTGGGGCACTGGGTGGCAGATGGGGCAGGAGTTTGGAAAAAGTCCGAAAAACAGGGGATTTCCCCCAAAAGAAGGTCATTGATTCAGGACGTTCCGAGGAATGACAAGGGGAATCCCTTTTCACAAAGGCCCTTGGCGGACATGCGGCTCCAAGAGATGGCACGGCCCTCGTAAAAGAGGGGCGCAGCAGCGCAGGACATTTTAGCAAGGAGATGAGGTCAATGAAGCTGGAGACCGGCAAAAGAGGAAAGAGAGGGCTTGCGGCGCTGCTTGGCATTTTGCTTCTGGCGGGGGCTGTTGCAGGGCTTGCAGGCTGCAGCAAAAGCGACATTGTGGAATATGAGCGAGACGGCTTTGTGGTTCCCTTTACAAGGGAGTTTTATAAAAGCGTGGAGCTCACGCCGAAAGAGGAGCTGAGCGAGGGCGTTCTTGCCGAGGTTTACGACAGGGACGGCGTCTTTTTGTTCCGGCTTCTGGCCCAAACGCAGGGCGCGTGGGAACGCGGCGCCATAGAGGCCTGCCGTGAGGGCGGCAGCGTGAAGGCCTTTGCCAGAAAGGAAGATACGGTCTATGTCGTTGAAGGGCCGTCGGCGGAGCAGGCCGGCGGGGCACAGGCCGGTGAAGAGGAACTGCCGGACGGCGGGGAGCAGGCGCAGCAGCAGGGGGAGCTGCCCGGGCTTTTGGAGCGTATCCGGCAAACAAACGGCCTTGAGGAATTTGAGCCACATTTGTATGAAGAGCCCTATTTAATGCTTTTTGCGGCAAGCGGGGCGGCAAAGCAGTCGTGGAGCGACATCGGGGAGCTGCCGCCGGAATATCTCTGCGACTTTTTCCCGGACGCCTATGTATGGGAAGGCGGGGACTTGTCTCCCTATGTGCTCCAGGCTGAGAGCAGCGCGCAGCAATATCTTGTGCCCTCGGATGTTTTTGAAGGGCTGCTCATGCGCTATTTTGACGTGACCCCCGAGCTGCTGCGCGCCATGCCGCAGTATGATTCAGAGCAAAACGCCTATCTTGTCGCGTCCGAGGAAAAGCCGCAGGAGAAGGCCCTTGTAGCTCTTGACTGCGAGCAGGGGAAGCAGGGGCTTTTGACCCTTCGCTACTACGTCTCGATCGAAGGACAGGAGGACGGCCTGCGGGAGGTGACGGTGCGGCAGACGGGGGAAAAGAGCTACCGGTACGTCTCCTTTGCCGCGCAGGACGAGATGACGGCGCGCAGGTATTATGATTACTTTGAGCAGCACAGCAGCCAGCTCAACCCCCTGTTTTCCCTCCCCAGCGGCGACCAGCGTCAGGACGATGAGAACCTGATGTTTTTTGCACTGCAGAACATGCCGTTGCCTTCGCAGGAGGCGGGCGTGAGCAAACAGAGCATCGACGAGGTGCTGATCAAATATTTCGGGCGCACCGTGACCGACTATGAGACAAACATGACCCGAGAGCTGCCTTCGGGCAACATCACCTGGGACGGCTTTAGCTTTCATGGAACGGTGCGGCCGGTGCTCCGTCATCTGCAGCAGCAAGACGGCGGGAAAAAAGGAGTTTTTGAAGTGTACGTCCTGCCCGAAGATGATTTGTCCGGGTATGGCGGCAGCGACAATGTGCTGGAGCGTCTGCGGCAGGGGCAGACGCAGGGGCTGGAGAAGCTCTATGCCGGGGAGCTGACGCTGGTCTTTGAGGAAGTGGAGGATCTGCAAGAGCCGCTTGGATTTTATATCCGGTATCAAAGTGTGAAATTTGACAGCGTCTCAGATGTGCAAGAGCAAAGCCTGTATTTTTACAACGGCTCCCTGCTTGGCAGTTTCGACGGGCAGGGCTGGTACTCGCTTTGTGATTTGACAGGGGGAGGGCAGCAAAGCTACACAGTCAGCGCAGACGCCACCCCCAGGATCTACACGGCCAACGACGTTTTGGCCGCCCCCATTTACTATCTCTTTGAAGAGGGCGCCTTCTCCGGGCATTCGGACTGGCTGATATGGCCTGCGGGCACCGGCGGCTTAGGCGAGTTTGAAAGCCCACAGGCCAACGACATCCTGTCACAGGCCGGCACGCTGTGGGAGTCGGAGGAATTTGGTTCCAGGGAGTTTTACCGCATGCAGCTGCCCGGAACACTCTATGAGGATGGCGCCGCGCTGAGAATCCCCGACTATTCCTTTGTCACCTACTTCGGCGAGAGTGTGGGGCAGGAGATTGCCGGGAGCGTGGGGGAAGACGTCAGCCTGCTTGTGACAAATGCAAACCACGACTTGGCGGCGGTGCAGGTGCAGGAGCTCGACTTGTCGAAGTGTGACGTGGATGACGCCGTGGCACAGATCTTTGCTCAGGCCGGCATGGGAAACACCCGCCCCAACCTGGTCAGGGCGCAACAGGGCGATTTTGACGCCGACGGAGAACCCGAGACAATCTATACGCTGATCTCCCCGAAAGACGAGGGCGGCTGGCCCCTGATGGAAGGGGAAGGCGTGACGGGCAACGTCGGCACCTTTGCGCTTCTTCTCTATGAGGACAAGGAACTGCAGGTGGTTTTCTCGGATCTGCGGCCCTGGCACAACGGGGAGGAGGTCACGTTTGAGGACGGCTTCTTCCCGGTGTCCGACATTGACTACTGTCATGACGTGGAGGTCTCCGCCGTGGCCGATCTGGACGGCGACGGAGACTGCGAGCTGGTTGTGACCTGTTCGCTGTGGGAGGGCGGCTATACGCTTGTGTTCTCGCAGAACGGACAGGGACGCTATGAAGCCGTCATGCGCTCCAACTGGGGGTCGTAACGCCGCGCTTTGCGGGATGGGACGCCCTTGGAAAGGGCGCCTGAGGCAAAAAGAGAAAAGACGAAAAGCCGCCTCCTGTGCACCGCAGAGGCAGGGCGTTTTGACAGCGTGATACCGGGCGGCCGGAGCGGCTTCCAGCCGCTCCGGCCGCCCTCTTTTTGTGCCTGTGGCCCTGCTTCCTCTTAAAAAAGCCTGCCCTCTTTGTGCCTTTTTGACGCCCTGCGCTCGACGGCGTTTTCTGCGCGCGCCCTGCTTTCCCCTCTTTTCCCGCAAAGGAACCCTTTTCAGACAGGGGAATAGCATGGGAAAAGAGGTGGTTTGCGTGGTTTTCGTTTCGGCCGTGCTGCTCGGCATTGCGACCAATCTTGACAACCTGCTCATTGGGCTGTCGGCGGGCGCGCGCGGCAAAAAAATTACATTTTTGACCAACTGCATTATTGCGTTGTCCTCCGGCGCCGTGTCTTATCTGCTGTGCCGGCTGGGCGTTTTTTCGGTGGGGCTTGGCAGAATTTCCAACTGGCTGGGCGGCGGACTTTTAGTGGCCATCGGCCTGTGGCCCCTGCTGGTCCGCCCTTCGGGGGAACACGCTCCTGCGGATGCCGGGGCAGCGCAGGGACGGCGCCTTTCGGCAGGAGAGGTGCTGACGCTGTCTCTGGCGCTGGCCTTCAACTGTTTGCCCGCCTCCTTTGCCGCAGGGCTCACAGGTATTCCCGCACAGGCCGCCGCCCTGGCCGTGACGCTGTGCAGCCTGGGCTTTGTATGGCTGGGGCAGGGCCTCGGGAAAAGGCTTGAGGACAGGTGCCCGGGTGCTCTGCTGACCCAAATCTCCAGCGCGGCCATGATCGCGCTGGGTGTTTTGGAAATGCTGATTTGAAAATCCCTTGCCGTTTGTCCCTTGGAGCCCTTGCCAGGGAAGTCGGCGCGGCGTTGCCCCCGGGATGGCGGAGGGGAGCAGGGGGTATTTTTATATTATATGTTTTTTGAATAAATACAAAATAAATTGTAGAAATTGGCGCAAGCTGACGCGTTTCGAAGAAAAATCAGGCGTGGACGCAAAGAATTTTCACGGTGAAAGCAGGCGGCGCTGCGCGCATGCGGCAAAGGAGAAAAAGGGCGGTATCTCCGGCAATAGAGGTGATTTTCAGAGAAAGAGAATGGGCCGGAAAATGGACAAATCTCCCTGCGGCGGAGGATATTACCATTGCGAAAAAACGGGAAATTTGGATACAATTTCTTTGCGATACAATCTTTTCCCGATTTCGTGTTTTTTTACAGGAGGTGCTGCAAATGAAACGATGGATTTCCCGTCTGGCCGTGTTTGCCTTTGTCGTGTCTATGTTGACGACTGGCGCGTCGGCCCTGTCGTGCAGGGAGGTGTGCGGCGAGCTTGCGCACGGACTGTCTGCCGGGTGTCAGGAGACATTGCGGCAGATGCTTGCGGACAGCCCGTGCCTGTCCCTGTTTCGATTGATGTGCCTGGGGGAGCTGCCCCAAGTGCCCGCGCCTGACGAGGGAACGCCCGCGCCTGACGAGGGAACACCCGCGCCGGACGAGGAGCAGACCACAGGGGGTGTGATTTCGGCTTATGAGGCCGAGGTCATCCGGCTGGTCAACGAAATTCGCCGCCAAAACGGACTGGGAGAGCTGACGGCAAGCGCCGAGCTTTCGCATGTGGCGCGCCTTAAGTCGCAGGACATGCACGACAAGGGCTATTTTGACCACACCAGCCCCACCTACGGCTCCGCCTTTGATATGCTGCGCAGCTTCGGAATTTCCTATGGGACCGCCGGGGAAAATATCGCCTATGGCTACTCCACCCCGCAGGCCGTTGTTGACGCGTGGATGAATTCGAGCGGACACCGCGCCAATATTTTGAATGCGTCCTATACGCAGATTGGCGTGGGCCATGTGCAGGACGGAAATTACTGCACGCAGATTTTTGTCGGCTGACCCTTCTTGGAAAGAAAGGGCCGTATCATAAGATATCTGAAAGAAAAAGGCCGCCTCGAAGGGCGGCCGATACCGCAGGGAAATGAGTTTTTCGCACAAAAAGCCGCCGCTCCCGGGAAAAAGGGGTGCGGCGGCTTTTTGCGGCGGCGTCAGGCCCTGTGCGGCGGCGCAGAGCCTGAATCGGATGGCACCGGTATCTGCGGGCGGCCCTTTCTGGGCGATGACGATTCGTGAGCGTCCGGAGGGATGCCGCAGATGGCACCTGAGCAGGACAGGCGCAGCTGCTGCGGCAGGATTTCATTGACCTCCACAACCCGTGAGCGGCCGAAAAGGTCAAGGTAGCAGGCAAGCGCCTCCTTGACCGACTGTGCCAGCCCTGCGGGTGCGTCAATGGAAACAATAATCTGCAGCATGGGAAGCTCTCCTTGTGTTGGTCTGCGGGGAATGCGGGGAAAGGTGTGGCTTTTTTGAAAAATGCGGTTGAAAATGGAAGAGGCATCAATTACAATAGGGAACAGGAGCAAAAAACAATCATATGTTCGAAAATATCATATTTCCGAACGAGGCAAAAGTCAAGTGTCAAATATTTCTGGGACGGCCCTTGACGACTTTGACGCAAGGGGACAGCAGCTTTAAAAGGGTAGTTGTCCGGCTCCGTGCCGAGAGGACTGCGGATATCCGACAAAGGTTTAAGAAAGAACACGAAAGGGGCGGGAAACATGAGACGATGGACGAGAGGCTGGAGGACGTTTTGCCTGACATTGATGGTGCTGACGTCGTTTTGCATGGGAGTCGGGGTGTCGCAGGGACTGGAGGCAAGGGAGGTTACGGCTCAGCTTCGGCCCGATTTTGTGATTGTGATTGATCAAGAGACGGCACATTTTTCCGATGTCAACGGCAGCGAGGTCTACCCCCTGCTGTATGAGGGAACCACCTACCTGCCGCTGCGCGCCATTGGAAACCTGATGGGCAAGCAGGTGGACTGGGATGAACAGAGCAAAACCGTCACACTGAGCGACGCACTGCGCGAGAGCGCTGCGGTGGAGCGCGTGGTGGACGGCGACACGCTGGAGGTGCTGTGGCGCGACAGCTCGGAAAAGGTGCGGCTGATCGGGGTGGACACGGCGGAGAGCGTGCATCCCGATGAGCAGAAGAACACGGAGTTTGGCAAGCTGGCCGCCGCTTACACGAGGGAGGCGCTCGAGGGAAAAACCGTGGAGCTGGAATTTGACGTGCAGCAGCGCGACCAGTATGGACGGCTGCTCTGCTATGTCTATTTGGACGGGGAGATGTTCAACGAGCGGCTGCTGGAAGAGGGCATGGCGGCGGTGTCGACCTGGCCGCCCAATGTCAAATACGTTGAGAGCTTCACGCAGGCACAGCAGAGGGCCAAAGAGGCCGGAGCCGGCATGTGGGAGGGCTATGTGCCGCAGGATTTCGGCATCACCGAGCAGCAGGCGCAAAGCATCGTCTATGTGACGGCAACGGGCAAAAAGTATCACAAAAGCAGCACCTGCGGCGCGGGGACGTATTTTGAGAGCACGCTGCAGCAGGCTCTGGAACAGGGACTGACGGCCTGCGACAAGTGCTGGTGAGGCAAGGGAAGGCCCCACGGGGGCCCCGGCGCGTAATGTGCCGGGGCCCCCGCGCATGTTTTTCCTGCTCTTGACGGAAAAGAAGGCACGCCAGGCAGCAGCCTGCATGCGGGCTGCCGGCTCTTCCTCCAACATCCTGACGCAAAAGGGAAAGGGCTTTTTTGAAGAGCTTTGAGAAAAAAGACTTACCTTTCTTTTTTAAAGATTTTGAGCGAAGGGATTGGAATACAGGGGGCAAATGTGTCCTTTTCCCGAATTTTCAGAAAAGGCATTGACAGAAAAAAGTTGTGTGGTAAAATAATAAACGGTTAATGAATTGACGACTAATTAAATGCTGCGCGGGCGGCATGGAAAGGAGGAAGCAAAGCATGGCACCGGAGTCCAAACAAGGGATGTGGGAAGACAAACCCGTCTGGCCTCACGAGACGCCGGAGGGGCGTGCGAGGATGGAAGTGGTCATGCGCATGGAGCGCATTCATCTTCTGCGCAGGCTGTATATGCAAAAGACCATGCCCGATCACGACCTTTATTTTGGGCAGCTTCCCATGCTGGAATATATCTGGCTGCACGACGGCTGCACGCAGGTAGAGGTGGCGCAGGCGCTCGACGTGTCGGCGGCTTCAGTTGCGGTGTCGACCAAGCGGCTGCAAAAGGCGGGCCTGCTTGTCAAAAAGACCGATGAGAAGGATTTGCGCGTCAAGAGGCTGTCGGCCACGCCCGAGGGCATTGCGCGTGCCCGCCGGGGACGGGAGGTTTTCAGCGAGCTTGACAGCCGCACCTTTGAAGGGTTTACCGAGGAGGAATTTACCTCGCTGGCGTCGACGCTCGAGCGCATCGGAAAGAATCTGGGCGCTGCCATCAACCAGGATTTAGGGCTGGAGACGGCACCTCTGCACAAGCTGGCTGAGGAGGTTCTCAAGAATGTATCGCTGCCCCCACGGCCCCAAAGGGGTCAGCAAAAAGAAAATAAGGAGGAGCCTTTCCAATGCTAAAACAATTTTGGGGCTATTTGGAGCCCCGTTATCGGCGGCAGGCCATTCTCACGCCGATTTTCATTTTGGCCGAGGTCTTTATGGAGGTTTTCATTCCCCTGCAAATGGCCAAGGTCATCAATCTGGGCGTGAACCTTGGCGACATCAATGCCGTGCTGGTGCATGGCGGGGCCATGGTTGTGATGGCGCTGCTCTCGCTGTTGTTTGGGATTCTGGCGGCCAAGACCAGCGTCAATGCCAGTGTAGGCTTTGCCAAAAACATCCGTCAGGCGCTTTTTCACAAGGTGCAGGACTTTTCCTTTGCCAACGTGGACCGCTTTTCCACCGCCTCGCTGGTCACAAGGCTGACCACCGACGTCACCAACATGCAGATGGCCTTCATGATGTGCATTCGTATGCTGGTGCGCTCGCCCGTCATGCTGGTCAGCGCCACCTTTATGGCAGCCTATATCAGCCCCAAGCTGGCATTGATTTTTTTGGTTGTCATTCCGGTTCTCGGCGGCCTTTTGGGCGTGATTGCCGCAAAGACCTTTCCGCGCTTTCAGGCCATGCTGGCCAAATATGATGCGCTCAACGCCCGTGTGCAGGAAAACCTCACGGCCATCCGCGTGGTCAAGGCCTTTGTGCGTGAGGACTATGAGATTGAGAAGTTCGACACCTCGGCGGACGACGTGCGCGACACCATGGTGCGGGCCGAAAAACTGCTGGTGTGGAACGGCCCCGTGATGCAGTTTTGCATGTACGGCTGTATGATCGCAATTTCCTGGTTTGGCGGAAGGCTGATCATCGGCGGCTCCATGCAGATTGGAGACCTGATGAGCTTTATCAGCTATGTGTCGCAGATTTTGATGTCTCTCATGATGCTGTCCATGATTTTTGTCATGCTGCTCATGTCCAGAGCGTCGGCCTCGCGTATTTCCGAGGTGCTCAACGAGAAGCTTGACCTCACCGACGACAATGTAACGGAAGACGTGCCGGTGAAGGACGGTTCCATTGTCTTCGAGCATGTGGACTTCAGCTACAGCAAGGACAAGAACACCCTCAATCTCAGCGACATCAACTTCTCCATCGCCTCGGGTGAGACCATCGGCATCATTGGCGGCACCGGCTCGGCAAAATCCACCCTGGTGCAGCTCATCCCGCGTCTGTACGACGTGCTGGACGGACGCATCCTGGTGGGCGGCAGAGACGTGCGCGAATACAAGCTCGACACGCTGCGCCGTCAGGTGGCCATGGTGCTGCAAAAGAACGTGCTGTTCTCGGGTACCATCAGAGAAAACCTGCTCTGGGGCGACGAAAACGCCACGCAGGAGCAGGTGGAAGAGGCCTGCCGTGCCGCGCAGGCCCACGACTTCATCACCAGCTTCCCCGACGGCTACGAGACCGAGCTCGGACAGGGCGGCGTCAATGTGTCAGGCGGTCAGAAGCAGAGGCTGTGTATTGCAAGGGCACTGCTGGCGCATCCCAAAATCATCATTTTGGATGACTCGACCAGTGCCGTGGACACGGCGACCGACAGCAAGATCCGAGCGGCGCTGCATGAGAAGCTGGCCGGCACCACGACAATTATCATTGCACAGCGCATCACCTCGGTGATGGATGCCGACCGCATCATCGTGCTCGACGACGGCAAAATCGACGCCATCGGCACGCACGAGCAGCTGCTCCAGAGCAATGCCATTTACCGTGAGGTTTACGAATCTCAGCAAAAGGGGGTGGCCTGAGTGAACCAGAAAAACACCAAAGTGCAAAACGGCGGCGCCGGCGGCCCCGGGGGCCCGCGCGGCGTTCCCATGGGCAAGCCGGAGGAAATCAAAAAGACCATCGGACGGGTTTTCGGATATCTTAAAGGATTCCGGCTGCATATGACGATTGTGGCCATTTGCCTGCTGGTCAACGCGGCGAGCTCGATTGCCTGCACCTATTTTCTCAAACCGCTCTTTAACAACTTCATCGGTCCGCTCATCGGCCAGCAAAATCCCGATTTATCGGAATTTGCCAGGATCCTGGTGCTGATGGGAATGCTCTACCTGTCTGGCGTGGTGGCGCTTTACATCCAAAATCGCCTCATGCTGGAAGTTTCCACCAGAACGCTTTACCGCATCCGGGCCGACCTCTTCTCCCACATGGAGAAGCTGCCCATTTCCTATTTTGATACCCATTCCACCGGCGACATCATGAGCCGGTACACCAACGATATCGACACGCTGCGCAATATGCTCAGCCAGAGCCTGCCGCAGTTTCTCTCTTCGGCCGTGATGGTTGTGGGCGTGTTTTTGGCCATGCTGTTTTTGAGTCCTGCCCTCACCATTTTGGTGGTGCTCATGCTCTTTATTATGCTGAAGATCATTGCGGTGCTTGGAAAACGAAGCGGCGCCGCCTTCAAGCGGCAGCAGCGAGCGCTGGGCAATGCCAACGGCTATATCGAAGAGATGATCGAAGGGCAGAAGGTTGTCAAGGTGTTCTGTCACGAACCGGTCTCGAAGCAAGAGTTTGACAAGCTCAACGAGACGCTGTGCGACGCCTCCGTGGAGGCGAACACAGCCGCCTTCCTGCTCATGCCCATCATGGCAAACCTCTCCTATATCCACTATGCTTTTACGGCGGTGGTGGGCAGCCTGATGGCCATTGCAGGTATGTTGGACCTCGGAACGGTCGCCGCCTTTTTGCAGTACACCCGCTCCTTCTCGCAGCCCATCACGCAGATTTCCCAGCAGTTCAACACGCTGCTGTCGGCCCTTGCCGGCGCCGAGAGAATCTTCCGCCTCATGGACGAGCAGGTGGAGACCGACAATGGCGACGTGACGCTGGTCAACGCGGTGCAGGACGAAAACGGGAAGCTGCAGGAATGCGGCCACCGCACCGGCCTGTGGGCGTGGCGCGTGCCTGAGGGGGACAGCGTGTCCTATGTTGAGGTGCGCGGCGCGGTGGTGTTTGATCATGTAACCTTCTCGTACGACGGCAAGAAAACCGTGCTCAACGACGTCAGCCTCTACGCGAAGCCGGGTCAGAAAATTGCCTTCGTCGGCTCAACGGGAGCCGGAAAGACCACTATCACCAACCTCATCAACCGCTTTTACGACGTGCCGGGCGGCGGCATCACCTACGACGGTATCCCTATTGAGCGCATCCACAAGGGGGATTTGAGACGCTCCATGTCCATGGTGCTGCAGGACACGCACCTGTTCACCGGCACCGTGATGGAAAACATCCGCTACGGCAAGCTCGACGCCACCGACGAGGAGGTTCTCAAGGCGGCGTCCCTCGCCAATGCCGACAGCTTTATCAGGCATCTGCCGCACGGATATGACACCGTGCTGCAGTCGGACGGCGACAATCTCAGCCAGGGACAGCGCCAGCTGCTGGCCATCGCCCGCGCCGCCGTCGCCGACCCGCCCGTGCTGGTGCTTGACGAGGCCACCTCGTCCATCGACACCCGTACCGAAGCGCTCATCGAGCGCGGTATGGATTCGCTGATGGAGGGCCGCACCGTCTTTGTCATTGCGCACAGGCTTTCCACCGTGCGCAACTCCAACGCCATCATGGTGCTGGAGCAGGGCCGCATCATCGAGCGCGGCGACCACGACGACCTGATTGCGGCGCGCGGGAAATACTATCAGCTCTATACCGGCATGTTTGAACTCGACTAAGTTCTCTTTTTCAAAGCCGACTGCTTTTGGGTAAAATGCCGGGCGCAAAGGGGGCGAAAGAGAATGGCCCTTCGCGGCTTCTCAAGCAAAAACGAAGAGCCAAAAACAGACAAGGGCTATGCAATTTTCGAGAAAAAGCTCTTGCAATTTGACGTGTGGTATGGTATGATATTAAGGCTAATGAAATGTCATTAAGCGAGGTGAAACAAAATGAAAGAGGGAATCCATCCCGACTACAAGCCCACAACCATCCGCTGCGCCTGCGGCGAGGTGATTGAGACCAGCTCGACCAAGTCGGATATTAAGGTTGAAATTTGCTCCAAGTGCCATCCCTTCTATACCGGAAAGCAAAAGCTGGTCGATACCGGCGGGCGCGTGGATCGTTTCAACAAGAAGTTTGGCTTGAAGTAAATGTCAATAAAAAACCACCGGTTCCGGTGGTTTTTTTGCAGGCATGTCTTAGGGAGAGCTTTGTTTCCTTTGCGCGAAGGGAAGCGGGGAAAAGCCCGGCCTCCTTTCAAAATAAGCGCCCGTAGCTCAGTTGGATAGAGCGTTGGACTCCGACTCCAAAGGTCGCAGATTCGAATTCTGTCGGGCGTACCAGAACAGGCAGACGGCACCAGCCGCCTGCCTGTTCTTTTTTTTGGGGGAAAGGGACTGAGTGCTCAGGCGACAGCCTGTGGATGACGGTTTGTACTTAAAAGGCACAGGCTGCAAAGGGCAGGCCTCATCAAGGAGGCGGAGACACTGGGAAATCAGAGGTAAGAGCGCAGGTTTTCCGCCAGTTCGTCTTCAAGCTGAATCAGGCGCTTTGTGATTTCCACCGCGCGCGGTTCCGCGTCGCTGCAGTCGTTGAGGGACTCCTGAAGCGATTTGACTCCCATGTGGCAGCCGTCGGTGATGAGGCCGGCCACGGTGTCGTCACCGGGGTCCATCGAGAGCTTGAGGCTGGTTTTCATCCAAGCCATGCCCTTGGCAATGGGGCTGGGGGCGCTGCCGTCGCGGTGGTAATCCGCCAGCAGCGATTCGGCTTCGTCGCCCAGGACCTCATGTTCGTGACGGCTGCTGCGCAGCAGCCTGGCAAGCTCTGAGTCGCGTACCGAGGGAAGCACCTCGTCAATCGAGGAGACCCCCATCTGTGCGCCGGAATGGCAAACGGTAAGCAAACGGATGGTATCTTCTTGCATGATTGCACCTCCTGCCGTCAGTATCGGCCAAAACGGGTGTGTTATTCGCAGGGCGGTGGAAAAAAGGAGCAGAATATGGTATGATTGATTCAAAGCGGAAGCTGAGGAAATAGTTTGGAAGAAATGGGGGACGTGCGCCTTGATCAACACAACCCTGTGTTATCTTGAAAAGGACGGGCAGGTTTTGATGCTGCACCGCACCAAAAAGCAAAACGACCTCAATGTCGACAAGTGGATCGGCGTGGGCGGAAAGTTTGAGGACAAGGAGAGCCCGGAGGACTGCCTGCTGCGGGAGACAAGGGAGGAGACGGGGCTGACGCTGACCGATTACCGCTATCGCGGCATCGTCACCTTTGTTTCGGACAAATGGCCCACCGAGTACATGCATCTGTTTACGGCCACGGGTTTTACCGGGCGGCAGAAGGAGTGCGACGAGGGCGAGCTGGTGTGGATAGAAAAGACCCGGCTTGCGGAGCTGACGCTGTGGGAGGGGGACAAAATCTTTTTGAGCCTGCTCGAGCAAAACGCCCCCTTTTTCTCGCTCAAGCTGGTCTATGAGGGGGAGCGTCTGACACTGGCCGTGCTGGACGGAAAACCCCTGTAAAAAACGGGGGCCTTTTTGAAAAAAAGGCCCCCGTTTGGGCGGTGCCTGGGTGTTTGCAGTCTGCAAAAGGCCCCGGCACCGTCTCTCTGTCCCCCTTTTGGGGGTTGGCTCAGGACTTTGCCAACCCCCAAAAGGGGGGCTTTTTTCATCTTTTTCATTTTTTGAGGAAGAGGGCCCCTCACGCCAAAGCCTCTTTTTTGCCGAGGGGGAGCGAATTTCAAAAAATTTTTGCACCTTTAGGAGCGTAGGAGCGCCTTTTTTTGGCCGCCCCTGACACCACGGCCCAGACGCCCCAGCCCGCAGCGCAGGCAAGCACCATCATGGCGCAAAACAGGGAAAGAAAGACGTAGCCAAGCCCATCCCAGCCTGCAGAGGCAACATTCAAGACAAGAAAGACCACCGCCAGCGCCGACAGGGTCAAGATAGGCAGCAGACGAAGCGACAGGCTCTTTGCCCGAAAGCAGAGCAGCGTCTGAGCGGGCAGGACAAGGACGACCGACAGGATCAGGACCAGCGTGGTCAGCTCGATGTCGCCCCAGTAGATATCAAATATGAAAAGCCCCCTTTTTTGTTCCGAAACAGTCCCGGGTGTTTTGAAAAAGCCCTCGATATAGGGAAAAGAGCTTGGGTCACAAGGCTTTGTAGCTTTTCTGCTTCTTATGCAAGACAGACGGGTGCAGCGCCCATTTGTTCCAAACGTCTGAAATTAGTCTTTTCAAAGAGAACGCTTTTTGTATGGCCTGTGAAGCTGTCTTTTTATATTTTACCCGAAAGGAAGGTCAAAAGGCAAGAAAAAAGGCATGGCAAAAAGAAAAGCCCCGGGACGGGAATCTGCTCTGGAGCGCGTCCACTGCGCTCTCCAAAGGCAGGGAGTGCCGCCCTGGGCAAGGGCTTTTTGCACCTGGGGCAGGGGACAAAAAGAAAAAGCAGACCGTATCCCATGTGTGTTTCACGGGATACGGCCTGCGAGAAGGGGAAACAAGATTATTTGACGTACCAGTCCGCCAAGCGGCAGAGGACGTCCCAGTCGCCGTCTGACTCCGCATCGTAGACAGCCAGCACCTGCGCCTTGGTCTGCTTTGCCGCCTTGACGGCGTAGAGCGCGTCTTCGCAAATCAGGGTTTGCGCGATGTCAAAGCCCAGCAGTTCGCAGGTGCGCTCATAGATAACGCCGCTTCGCTTGTCGAGCCCCAGCATATCGGTGCTCAGGATGGCTTCAAAGCAGTCGAGCAGTCCAACGCGCCGCAGCGCCTGGGAGGCCAGGCCCTTGTCCGAGGTAGTCAATACGCACATGCGGCAGCCTGCCCGGTGCGCCTGTGGGATGGCGTCTGCCGCAAAGCCCTTTGCAGGCACAAGCTGACGGTATTCGTCGGCAATTAAGGCAAAGACCTCTTCAATGATTTGCTTTTGAGGCTTGTCGAGGCCGAGCTCCTGCTGAAAATACCGCGCGGACTCCTCCATGGTCATGGCGTCGATGATTTCGTGCAGGTTTTGGGGCGGCGTGATGCCCACCGAGACAAGATAGTCCCGACCCAGGTTGGTCCAGTAGGGCATGGAGTCGAGAATGGTGCCGTCCATGTCCCAAATCAGATAGGGATAGCGACACAAATCGGAAACGCAGGCCTGCTTCATCATGTTACAGCAGCTCGGCGTTGCCGGCCTGGTATTTGTCGGTCTTCTGATTGATGGTCAGCACACCCTCGGGGTTGTAGTTGATTTTGACGTAGGTCATCGTGGCGGACGCGCCGGCTTGCACCGCGATGAGCTGGCACTGCTTGACAATTTCCATGAGCTCGTCATACTCGCCCTCGATGGTGGTCTCAAAGGGGGAGACAAAGGTCTTGAGTCCCTTGCTTTTGATGTACTCGATGACCTTGTCGACAACGGGGAGCATCTGATCGCTTGACACGGTGGGGAGAACCTGGATGGCTACGCTTGCATTCATGAGAAAAACTCCTTTCAAAAATAAATAATGCAGTGGAAAGAATCAACGCAAATCAAATGACAAGGAAAGTGCGGCCTGCTCTGCATGCAGAATGTTGCGCCATGACCCAAGAGTACGCGGCAAAAGCCTTTGACTATCTGGCGCTGCCGTCCCACACGCGGGCCAGCTCGAGGGCGGCTGCGGCGGGGTCGTTTGCGCTGGCAATGGCGGACACCACGAAAAAGCCCGCAACGCCGGTCTTTTTCAGGGCCGGCAGGTCGGCCGCCGTCACGCCGCCGCCCACTACGACGGGAATGGGGCTGATGGCGGCAAGCTCGGTCAGCTCTTCAAAGTTCCGGGTGAGGATGTTGCCGTTTTCGTCCATGCCGCAGTCGAGCTTTGTCACCGAGGGGCGCAGGGGACCGGCGCCGAAGTAGTCAATCTGGCTCACGTCGGCCGTTTTGACGTAGTCAAACAGATCCTGGGAGCGGGCCGACAGGCCCACGATGCAGTCTTCTCCCAGATAGTCCCGGCAGATGGAGACGGGGATGTCGCTTTGCCCGACATGTACGCCGTCGACCTTGATGCCCAGCTTGCGGGCGGCCAGCGCCACGTCCAGGCGGTCGTCGATGAGCAGGGCGAGGGAATCTGAGCGGCCGGCCTGCGCAATGATGTCGGCCGTCTGGCGCGACAGTTCAATCATCTCGCGGGCGCCCGCCTCCTTGCTGCGGAGCTGGATACAGGTAAAGCCGGCGTCCACCACGGCGCGGACGATGTCGGCCACCGGACGTCCCTTGGTGTTCTCGGGGCCGACGACAAAGTATTTGGAGATGTCAAGAGCTTTACGAATGGACATGACACAAGGCCTCCTTACAGCGTTTCAAGAGTAAAGGGGGTTTGGGCAATTTCCTCAGGGGTGGCCAGATAGAGTTCGTCGAGGAAGCGGACCTGGAAGCTGCCGGGCGCCGTCACGCGCCGCTCGG
This sequence comes from uncultured Clostridia bacterium, assembly GCA_944376235.1. Taxonomy (GTDB): domain Bacteria; phylum Bacillota; class Clostridia; order Oscillospirales; family Feifaniaceae; genus Galloscillospira. The sequence continues at coordinate 64,724 of CALWCA010000019.1, forward strand.
CGCGCTGCCCGGCCAGGTTGTAAACGGCGGTGGCGGTCAGCGCGGCGATGAAGGGAGAGGCGACGGTGGCGTACACGGCCACCACGCCGCCTAGGGAACAGCCGCAGCCCGTCACTTTGCCCATGAAGTGGGAGCCGCCGTAAGAGTGGGCGACCACCTTTCCGTCGGTCACAAGGTCGACCTCGCCCGAGACCGCAACGGCACCGCCCGTCCACCGGGCAAGCGCCACGGCGGCGTCTTTGGCGGCCGAGACCTCGTCGGTGGAGTCGACGCCGCGCGTATTGTTGGTGCCGGCGGTGCCGCTCAGACCCCACAGGCTTGCCAGCGCGATGATCTCCGAGGCGTTGCCCCGGATGACGCCCGGCTTGCAGTCTTTGAGCTTTGTCAGGATCTCGGTGCGCACGGCGCCGATGCCGATGCCCACGGGGTCGAGCACGCAGGTCTTGCCCGCCTTTTGCACGGCCTGCGCCGTGGCGGGGATGGACTCGGCGTGAATGGGCAGCAGCGTGCCGGTGTTCAGATAGACGGCATTTCCGGCGGCGGCGAGAAACTCGCCCTCGTCGGGCAGGTAGACCATGGCGGCGGAACCGCCCACGGCAAGCTGCGCATTGGCCACGAAGTTGACGGTCACCGAATTGGTGATGGAGCCGGCCATGGGATTCCCGGCCTTGACATCCTTTACCGCCTGCGCGATTTGCTTTTGAATCTCCTCTTTACACATCATGGAATCACACTCCGTTTTCTTTATCGGTTTGAAGAATAAAAAAGACTGCACGAAAAGCCATACCCGAGGTGGTATGCCCCTTCGTGCAGTCACTTGCACTCTGAGTGAAATTATAGCGTCGGAATGGGGCCTTGTCAAGGGTGCGGAAAAACTTTTTGCCCCGCCCACGCCTTAGACTGTTCGCCCTTGCGCTCTTTTGGCTTAACTTTTTGTATTTTGCATGCCGGGGGCATGTTTCGTGTAGATGACGCTTGCATTTTGCGGCCATCCTCAATATAATAATTCTATTATGGCCAATTCTATTGCGGCCGCCAGGCGGAAAGCGGAAATGAGGAGGGGAAACGATGGCAAGCAAGATCGAAGAGGTCTTTGGGAAAAATCTTTTCCACGATGAGGTGCTCAGGGAGCGGCTTCCGGCCCAGACGTATGAGGCGCTGCAGCAGACCATCCAAAACGGCGCCGAGCTGGAACTGCAGACGGCCGACGTCATTGCCGACGCCATGATGAAATGGGCCGTGGAGCGCGGAGCGACGCATTATACGCACTGGTTTCAGCCTCTGACCGGCATCACGGCGGAAAAGCACGAGTCCTTCATCGAGCCAGACGAAAAAGGGGGCGTGACGCTGCGCCTGTCGGGCAAACGCCTGATCAAGGGCGAGTCGGACGCCTCGTCCTTTCCGTCGGGTGGCCTTCGTGCCACCTTTGAGGCGCGCGGATACACGGCGTGGGACTGCACGTCGCCCGCCTTTTTGAAGGAGGATGCCGGCGGCATCACGCTGTGCATCCCCACGGCCTTCTGCTCTTACAACGGGGAGGCGCTCGATCAGAAAACCCCCCTGCTGCGCTCCATGGAGGCGCTCAACAAGCATGCCCTTCGCATCTTGCGCCTGTTTGGAGACAATGAGACAAAGCGCGTTGTCAGCAATGTGGGGGCCGAGCAGGAGTATTTTCTCATCGACAAGGAATTTCTCAACCGCCGGTGGGATATCAAACTGACAGGGAAAACCCTCATGGGGGCGCCGTCCCTCAAGGGTCAGGCTGCCACAAGGCATTACTACGGCGCCATCACCGACCGTGTTTCCCGCTTTATGAATGAGCTCGACGTGGAGCTGTGGAAGCTGGGCATCACGGCAAAAACCAAGCACAACGAGGCGGCTCCCTGTCAGCATGAGATGGCGCCGGTCTATGCGACGGCCAACATCGCCTGCGACCAGAACCAGCTCGTGATGGAGATGATGAAAAAGGTGGCCGACCGTCAGGGGCTGGCCTGCCTGCTGACCGAAAAGCCCTTCCCCTACATCAACGGCTCGGGCAAGCACAACAACTGGTCTATCGGCACCGATACGGGGCATAATCTATTAGAGCCGGGCAAAACGCCCTATGACAATGCACAGTTTCTCATTTTCCTGTCGGCCGTGATTCGGGCGGTGGATAAGCATGCGGCGCTGCTTCGCCTGTCCTGCGCCTCTTCGTCCAACGACAGGCGTCTGGGCGGGGACGAGGCGCCGCCCGCGATCATCTCCATGTTTTTGGGCGACGACCTCATGGATGTGATTGAAAAGGTCAAGAGCAACGTGGAGCAGCCTGAGCGGGCGCAGGCGCTGCGCTTTGGCGTCCCCACGCTGCCTGAGGTCTACCGAGACGCCACCGACCGCAACCGCACCTCTCCCTTTGCCTTTACGGGCAACAAGTTTGAGTTCCGCATGCCGGGAGCCTCGCAGTCGCTGTCCGAGTGCAACACGGTGCTCAACACCATTGTGGCCGAATCGCTCGACCACATCGCCACGCGCCTTGAAATGGCCGACGATTTTGCAGCCGAGGTGAGAGAGATTTTCCGCGATATCCTCTTTGGACACGAGAGAATTCTCTTTAATGGCGACGGGTATTCCAAGGAGTGGCATGAAGAGGCGGCGCGCAGGGGCCTGCCCATCATCAACGACACGGTCAACGCCATCGGCGCACTCAAAAACGCCTCCACACGCCTGCTTTATGAAAGATACGGTGTCTTCACGGCGCCCGAGCTCGACGCCCGCTACGAGGTGCTGCTCGAGCAGTATACCGAGCAGATCGTCCTGGAGGGCCGTGTGGTGGCCGATATGGCCCGCCGTCAGGTTGCACCCGCATGCCTTGAGTACTTGTCGAGGATGGCCGGCAATATTGTTGCCGCGCGCGCTTCGGGGCTCGACTGCAAGGGCATGGACGAGGATATGGTGGATATCGACGACGCCGGCGCACTGCTGCGCCGCCGCATGTTTGAACTCGAGAAGGCGCTTGACACGCCTCTGCCGGCAGACAAGGCAAAAGCCGCCGCCATTGCACGCGACGATATTTTGGTGAAGACGCAAAAACTCAGCAAGGCATGCGACAAGCTGGAGCGCATGCTGCCGCGCAGCGTGTGGCCCATGCCGACTTTTGACGATATGCTTTACGAGGACATTCAGGTGTAACGCGGCAGGAAAAAGCGAAGCTTGTGTCCCATGGTTGGAGGAGAACGGTAGATTTGAGCACGAAACGACAGAGCTTTATGGAAGGCGCCCTGATTTTGATGGTGGCGGGTTTTTTGGTCAAGGTAATCGGGGCGATTTTCAAGATCCCGCTTTACAACGTCATCGGCGGAAAGGCAATGGCCTATTTCACGGTGGGCTATGACGTCTATGTGTGGATGTATGTCATCACGACCGCAGGCCTGCCCGTGGCCATTTCGCGCATGGTTTCCGAGAGCAATGCGCGCGGACGCTATAACAACGCCCAGCGCATTCTCTATGTGGCGTTTTCGGCCTTTTTGGCGCTGGGGGTTGCGGGATGCTGCGTCCTCTTTTTCGAGGCGGATGCTTTGGCGGGCTTCATGAAAAACCCCTCGGCAGCGCCGGCCATTCGGGTGATTGCGCCGGCCATCCTCTTTGAAATCGTCATGAGCTCCTACAGGGGGTATTTCCAGGGAAATCAAAACATGCTGCCCACGGCCATTTCCCAGATTATCGTAGCCATTGTCAAGCTGTGCGGCGGTATTGTGGCGGCAAACTATGTGCTCAGCCTTGGGCTGCCGGAAGATCAGGCCCTGCCGCTTGCGGCGGCGGCCGCCATTTCGGGGGTGACGCTGGGTACACTGCTGGGAGCCGTTTACCTGATGGTGCGCAAGCTCTTTTTCAAACCGAACAAGCTGTCGAATCTTCCCGAATCGCGCGCCGTGGAGCCCTACGGCGAGCTGCTGCGCCGCCTGATTTTGATCACAGTGCCCATCGCCATCGGCTCGATGGTGTCGTCGGTGTCGAATCTGGTCGATACGGCGCTGATTATGAGCCGCCTGCTCGACGGGGCGGGCTTTTCGCAGAGCGCCGCCGAAACGGTGTTCGGCACCTATTCGGGCATGACGCGCACCATGTTCAACCTGCCGTCGGCGCTCATTATCCCCATTGGGGTGTCCGTGATCCCGGCCATTGCCGAGAAATTCATTCAGGCCAAAAAGCAGGAGGCCTCCGAAATCCTGGCCTCTTCGCTGCGCGTGGCCACGCTCATGGCCATGCCGGCGGGTTTTGGACTCTCCTTTATGGCAAGGCCGATCCTCTCGCTGCTCTATGCCTCACGTCCCGAGGAGGTGCTCATTGCCGCCCCCACGCTGACGCTGCTGGGCTTTGCCGTGACCTTTGTCTGCCTCGACTCCATTACAAATGCCATTTTGCAGGCCATTGGCCGGGAGCGTGTGCCGGTTGTCACCATGCTGATTGGCGGAGCGGTGAAAATCGCCACCACCTATGTGCTGGTCGGCATTCCCGGGCTCAACATCATGGGCGCGCCCTTTTCCACACTGCTGTGCTACAGCACCATCATCGTGCTCAATTTTTCCGTGCTACACAAGGAGATCGGCTCCATTCCATCTGCGATATCGCTGTTTGGAAAGCCCTTGGTGTGCTCGCTCATCGCATGCGGCGGGGCAAGGCTGCTCTATCAGGGTATTTTGGGGGCTCTGGGCAATGCGATTTCCACCGTGCTGGGCATCGGATTTGCCATGCTGGTCTACTGTGGTTTGGTGCTTTATTCCAAAACCCTGCACCGTGCCGACGTGGAGCTGCTTCCAAAGGGAGAAAAACTTGCAAAACTACTTGAAAAACGGGGATGGATGATATAAAATGTACCCTAGCAAAAATGGGAAAATCGACCCCAAAGAGCTTGTGAAGGAACGGTACTCCTTTGAGGATTTGATTGCGATGATTCGGCTGCTGCGCTCGCCGGAAGGCTGCCCCTGGGACAGGGAGCAGACGCATGCCTCCATTCGCAAGAATTTTATCGAGGAGACCTATGAGGCGCTGGAAGCCATTGACAACGGGGATCTCGCCTTGCTGCGCGAAGAGCTGGGAGACGTGCTGCTGCAGGTCGGCCTGCATGTGGAAATGGAGGCCGAGCGCGGCACCATGACCTTTGAAGATGTGATTACCGCGCTGTGCATCAAGCTGGTGCAGCGTCATCCGCACGTCTTTGGCGATGTCAGGGGCGACAGTGCGGCGCAGGCGCTCGACAATTGGGAAACCATCAAAATGCGAACCAAGGGGCAGGAGACCTATACGGAGTCCCTGCACAGCGTCCCGGCCTCTTTTCCCGCGCTCATGAGGGCTCAGAAGCTGCAAAGCAGGGCGGCGCGTGCCGGGTTTGAATGGCCCGACGTTGACGGCGCCTGGGACAAGCTGACGGAAGAGTGTGCCGAACTGGGCCAGGCTTTGAAGACCCGGGACAAGGTCGCTCAGGAGAGGGAGCTTGGAGACGCCCTGTTTGCAATGGTCAGCGTGGCCCGCAAGCTGGATATTGACGCGGAAGAGGCGTTGACCCGGGCGGGGCAGAGATTTACCGAGCGGTTTGCACGCATGGAAGAGCAGGCAAATGCGCAGGACAAGCCCCTGCACACCTTGTCGCCGGAGCAGCAGATGGGAGCTGTGGAACCGGGGAAAACGCGGATAACATAGCCTTTTTTGGGGATGCTACGGGAAAATGGCATTTTTGCACATCCCTTGAACGGGAATACAAAAAAATAATGGAAATGAGGTACGCACATGAACAAGTCTGAAATGGTTGCAGCAATTGCTGAGAGAACCAATCTTTCGAAGAAGGATGCCGAAAAGGCGCTGGTTGCCTTTATTGAAGAGACCACGAATGCGCTGAAGAACGGAGAGAAGGTCCAGCTGGTGGGCTTTGGCTCCTTTGAGGTCAAGACCCGTGCTGCCCGCAAGGGCCGCAACCCCCAGACCAAGGCCGTGATCACCATTCCCGCCTCCAAGGCACCGGTGTTTAAGGCAGGAAAATCCTTCAAAGACGAAGTTTCCAAATAACAGCACCGCAAGCCTCTGGCCCGGTTCTGGAGCAGGGTGAAGGGAGCCCTTGAGGGGGTCGGATGCTTTCAAAGAGAGACGAAGCGGCCCCCTCTGGCACGAATATCGGATGGGATGCAGGATCCCCTAGGTCCGGAAAAACAGGTTACGGCTTTGTGGCCGGCCAAGAAACAGCATCATAACGAAAGAAACGGGAAAGAGACGCGCTTCTTTCCCGTTTCTTGTTTCTCCAAATCCCTCGTTGTGTTCCCGGAGTAGTGTTAGCTCAACCAAATGTAAATATATTCGTTTGGGGATATATTAAGTCGGCGTAAAAGTTGTACGTCCGGGGAGTTCAGTGTGTCAAGCAGATTCTTGGCCTTGAGGTTGCTGCGACAGATGAACATTGCGATTGCGCCATCTCCAATGGAACAGGCCGCCGCAGCGTGACTGCGGCGGCCTGACTTGTTGTGTAGCGAATCACTCACCGCGGCGAAAAGGGCAGAATTTCCAGATCCTCAAATCCCAGCCGTGTATGCAGCTGGAAATCGGTGAACCGCCAGCGTCCTTCGCCACGCACCAGGGTCATGCGGTGCAGCAGGATGCCCTGCGGATCCCCATCCTTCGGGTAAATCGGCACACAGGGGGTGATGATCTCCGCCGTGTCCGGCCCGGTGAACTGCAGGAAGAGCTTGGTGCGAAACATGCCGGAACCCATGTAGCTGGAATTTCCTCCGTACAGACGGCCGTTGTGCTCGATGTAAACTGGTCGATAGAATTCGCTTGACTCCATCATCAGTCGCTCGATCTGTTCTTCGGAAAAAGTGTTGCGCATCCTCTGCATCAACGTCTCATAGGAGGATACAGGGGCCGACTCGTCAACCTGAAAATAAGTTACGCCGTCTATCTCGATCGAATGATTTCCGCTAATTGGTAGTGTGTTGTCAAACCACTCGGCGATTTCACTGGCCCGCACATAACACATGAGCAGGTTATCATAGTCACCATCCAACCGTGCCACCTCGATCGCAGATTCCTTGGGCTGGGCGACGGCCTTGAGCACCGAATCTGCCTCCGCGAACCTGCCCTCATCCAGCAGCCGGCGCAGGTCATCCACCGTGAAGCCCAGCGCTGCCTCCGCCTCCGGGCGGGAGATCGTAGTCTCCCAAATCCTGCCGTACAGGTTGTCCAGCCGGATCAGTGAGTCGCCGATCCAATGGTTCAAACCGCTCCAGTCGAAGCGGATGCAGACGCGGTCGAGGTCGTCGAAGCAGAGGAAGAGCAGCGCGGCATCCCGCATCACCACAGCCCTGTCCGGAGTGAAAAGAGAGGCTCCGTTTTCATCCGAAACGCAGTGCTGCATTTCCAGCTGATGGGAAATGGTCATCTGTCCATCCTGGAAGTAGGTGAAGACGGTTTCATGCGTGTTGCCCAAAACCGTGAGCGGCAGGAGGTCGGCAAGGGCGGATTCCGTGCAGGGCACGGGCTGCGGCGACAGCTCTGACAGCGCAAGGTAGTCGACCAGGGCATCGGGAGGAAGCTCCGGTTCCTGCGGTGCGGCTTGACAGGCGCAGAGCAGCAGGGCGAGCAGGAGCGAGAAGAACAGGGCGGCACGTTTCATGGGGATCCCTCCAGTGCAGGTTATTCCAGGGTGCGAAAGATACGGTTGACACCGCGCCAGCTGCGGCCGGCAGCGACGTCTGCAAGCGTACTCTCTACCGTAGTAAGAGAATCCTTGACCAGGATGTTATCAGCAGTCAACCCCCCGTTTCGATACCCATAGGCTGTAACCCAATGCATCCCTCGTGTGGATCCTTCTCTGAAGAAAACGAGGATGGGCAGCTCCGAGTTGATATGCGTCCTCACAATCTCAATGATAGAAGCAGCATCCCCATCATACACCTGCAGTCCGCTGTATTCACAGAGGGGCGAGGCGTTGTACCACTGACATTCCATGCTGGTTCTGGTAAACACACCCCGATCAAACATCACAGAGGGGTCACTCGCTTCAAATTCCCAACAGGAGGCGACATTGGCAGCGCAGCAGACAGCACATCCGGAATCATCGAAATTGGGGTTCAGACTCTGCCACCGAGAATCTCCCTGCTGGTAATTATAAGGAAGATCGAGAATCTTGATTCCCTCATTGCTCCCGGCAGCGATCGGAGAGACAGAGAGATTGTAGGCGTTGACATAGAAGCGCTTGCGGCCGGAAGATGCCGTGGTTTCCACCAGTGCGTAATCACCGATCTTTTTCCCAGTGTAACGGATCGAAGTGCCTCTCGTCAAGACCTCTGCTTCCTGGTATCCGATGTAAGTTGGCCCAAAGAAGCCCCAGCAGATGCGGTTGACATAGCGAGTGCTGTAAGTCGGCGTGAAGGTCGTGCTTCCGGGGGAGTTCAGCGTGTCCAGCGGAACATAGCCGCGTTTATGCTGCTTACCGGAAGAAACATCATATTCAATGTGTGCCCACATAGTTCCGGCGCTGTCTTCTTCACGCCAGAGATAGGTCACAAACTCTCCGGCCGACACGCTGCCGTGGGTGGCGTAGATGCTTCCCGGCCCATAGCGGACCGACTGACTCGATTTCATCGTTGCCATGTTGTTTTCCTCCTTAATCGTTAAAGTTGTGGTGCATGATCAGACGTCAACAAATACTTCTGACAATGCCCTTGGCTGATGGGATGAGAGGGCCCTCATTTCCCCGTTCATAAGATACATCTTTTTCATAGAAATATTTATATTTCAGAAAAAAATGTTGTATCAAGAGTCAAATCGCCGGACTTCGCCACCTGAAAGGTTTGAAAGTAGCACTCCTCCAGGGGAATCCACAGCGATTCAAAGACGCCGATACTGCCCTGCTGACGGCGCTGAAGACGGCGGAGCTGCTCCTGCGGCGTACAGGTGAGAAAGACGCCCTTGTCAACGGCTGCGGCAAGGCGCGGGTGCATGCTGTAGCTGCCCTCGAGCAAAATCAGGGGCTGAGGAGCAATGCACAGGGCGTCGTCATAGTGCCCGGCGGCACAGTCAAAGCGGCGGCAGGAGACTGTTTTCCCAGCCCGCAGGGTGTGCAGGACGCCGCTCAGGGCGTCAAAGTCGATATTTTGCCCGGGAACTTGCATCCAGTTGGCTTTCCGGCGGTGCTCAGGAAGATAAAAATCGTCCATATGGAGCACGCTGCAGGGAAAGAGTCTGCCCACCAGGGAGGCAAAGCGGCTCTTTCCACTGCCGCAGCGCCCGTCGATCGCCACAACGACGGGCGCCTCATTGTGCATCGGCATGGACTGCCAGAGAAGCAGCAATGCCGGGAAGAAACACGCATATTCGTTTCGCACCACACGGTAGTGTGGGTGATAGGCCTGCCGGAAGGTCTCGCTGTGGTGTGCCGGCGGACAGCCGCGCAGACGATAATCTTCAAGCCACTGTGCGAGATGAGGTGTGCCCAGACCCGACAACAGGGCGAGCTTGCGCTCCAGTCCCGCCCTTGTCCCGGTGTGCTCGACGGCGGTGCGGCAGAAAAGCTCGGTGAGAAGCGGCGCCGCTTTCTCAGGAATGTAACGGTTGTCGAGATGAAATCGACATAGCCCATTTCCGATGGGTTCTACTCCTGCTGGGGAGCTGGGAAAAGGGCCGCCAGAGGGTGCTGCGTCGCGGGAGGGGCAGAGGAGGGCTTCACGCCACTCCTGAAGCAGGAAATCAAATGCAGCCTGCTTGTCTGAAATCATATGGCCGGGGCCAAATTCGTTTTGGTAGGCCAGCTTGCCGTAGTCCTGCGGAGCCATCAGGGGGTACGCCACGGCATGACGGTGCAGGATTTGGGAAAAAGAAAGATTCAAGCATGAACGCCTCCTTTCGTTGGCCTTGGTTTGTCGGCCGAGAAACTTTGAGCTGGCATGCTCCCTTACACGTCAGAGTTAGATGATACTCTTTGCAAAGAGGCTTCGTCAAGCGTTTTGGAAGAAAGAAGTCGGCAATGTGCGGAGAGAAAAAATTTCATTTTCCATTGACCTCAAGTCAACTTTAGGATTTATCATGAAAAATGCCCCTGGCAAGAAAAGGTGTCAGCATATGGCGGCAGGCAGAGAGCTAGGTGCCATGTCCTGCCAACCGAGATGCCAAAAGAAACGAGCTGCACTTCTGATGGTTCCCATAGGTACATTTTCTGAACCGGGTGAATTGTCAGGCACAGAGGCGGACGGCGGAAGCCGTCCGCCTCTGTGTTTTCATGCCAGTAATCGGATAATTTCTTCTTTGTCAGCAATCATTTTCGTCATACGCGGTGCGTGGTCGCTATCCCGCATGGGCGTATCCAGTGCACCGATGTCTCGGTACACGATTCGGATGCTCTGACCGGCAGAGCGGGAGTGCTTCTTCGACCGCTCCCCGATCTCAATGCGCTGGATGAACAGTCGCAGCAACTGGGGCGTCAACTCGTCGATGGCGGTGTACTGCTTGGCCTTCTCGATGAAGGCATCCACATTGGCGACCGAGGCTTTCAGCCGTTCCAACTGTTCCTCCTTCGCGGGGATGGCCGACTCCAGCTCTTTCTGCTCCCCATTGTAGTCGGTGGAGAGCATCCGGAACTGCTCGTTGGTCACCCGCCCCAGCACATTGTCCTCGTAAAGCCGCTTGAACAGGGCGCTCAATTCCCCATCTCTGCGGCGCATAGCGTCCAACTCCTTCTGCACACGGTTGATCTCCCGCCGCAGCTCCAGGGTGTTTTTCTGGTTGATGTACTCCGCAAACTGGCGCTCTTTCATCCGTGCGAAGTGGGTCACCCTGTGCAGATCGTCCAGCACGATCTGTTTCAGGTCGGCCTCCCGGATCTGATGGGGGCTGCAGGCGCCCTTCCCTCGCTTGCCATAAGTGGAGCACCGGAAGTAGTACTGATCCTCCCGCATCTTTTCCGTCCGGCAGAGCACCAAGTACTGTCCGCAGTCGGCGCAGTAGACCAGGCCGGAGAACAGGTTTGGCTCCTCCATGTGCTTGGGTGGGCGGCGTTTGTGCGCCCGTACATCCCGCACGATATCCCACAGCTCTTGAGATATCAGCGGCGCGTGGGTGTTCTTCACCAGGATCTGCTCGCTCTCCGGCCTGCGGATCTGCTTTTTGTTTTTGTAGGAGAGCGTTGTTCGCCGCAGGGAGAGCGTGTGGCCGAGGTAGACGATGTTCTCCAGGATATTGGCCACCGTCTTGCCGCTCCAGCTATAGGGGCGGGTCGTGTCCAGGTGGTTGCAGGTTTTCCCAGTTTCTTGGTAGTACTGGTTGGTCGGGTTCAGGATCTGTTCTCTGGTCATAATTCTGGCGATCTGGTTCGGCCCTTTCCCGGCAGCACACAGTTCGAAGATCCGGCATACCACAGGGGCAGTCGCCTCGTCCGGCACGATCTCCTTGGAGTCCTTATCCTTCTTCTTGTACCCGTAGGGTGGTTTGGAGCCAGAACGCTCCCCGCGCTCCGCCTGCATCTTCTTGATGGCCCGCACCTTTTTGCTGGTGTCCTTGGCGTGGAGCTCATTGGCCCAGTTTCGGATGGGGTTGAAGTCGTTGCTGCTCTCCACCAGGGAGTCCACACTGTCGTTGACCGCGATGAACCGGACGCCCTTCTCAGGAAAGTAGAGCTCCGTCAGCTGACCCACCTGCAGGTACTCCCGCCCCAGGCGGCTGAGATCCTTGACAATCAGGGTCTCCACCTCGCTGTTCTCGATCATCTCCACGATCTTCTTCCACGCGGGCCGCTCGAAGTTAGTGCCGGAGTATCCGTCGTCGGCCAGGAACAGGGTGTTCTCAAACCCATTGTCCGCCGCGTACTTCTCCAGAAACAGCTTTTGGTTGTGGATGGAATTTGACTCCCCCTGCCGCTCGTCCTCCTGACTGAGCCGCCCATAGAGGATATTATATTTTTGGCTTGCCATATTCTGTAACCTCCTTCTTTTGGGGCAAGCCGGTATGGGGTAAGGACAGTATACCCCACCGGCTTGCCCCAGTCTACTGAAACATCAGGCGCTGTGGCCCTTTTCGGAAAACTCCGCATCGATCAGGGAGAGCAGCTTGTCTGTGGGCGTCGCTATGGCCTCGGCGGGAAACACAGAGGTCACATGGAATACCTTCCCCCGGATAAGCATCTCCCGCTGGCTCTCCAGGTGATTCTCCCGCTGCTGATAATTGGTATCCCGGAAGGTGGTCATGACTTCCCCGCCGCGCTGCTCCCGCAGTACGGCCATCTCTGGATGGTAGCCGCCCAGAATGCCGGTGTCCCGATATACTTCGTAGTCTTTTTTCATATTCGCCTTTCTTCCCGTATCGGGAAACAGTTGGCCTCAGCCCAAAGACTGTTGCCAAGTTGGTTCTTCTTCGTGATCGTCCTCCTTGTGGCCGAGGGCGATCTTTTTCGCAAGCTCCTTCCGCAGGAGCTTGCGGTCCCCATGCTGATGTGTGGTGGTGGCGTCCTTCACGGGATCAGCTTCCGCACCGCGCTCCAGAGAGCGGCCAAGCCGGACCAAATCGTCCGCAAGACCACCATGCCAACCATCGTGCCCAACAAAATCAGGGCCAGCCAGATCAGCACGGACAGCGCCGTCTCCAGACTGGGCAGAGAAACAGAAAGCCCTTTCTTCTTCCCAGCCTGTTTCAGCTCCGCCCTCATTTGGGCTACATCCCGCGCCAGCGCCTCCAGCTGGGACTGGGTGGGGAGCTGCCCCACCTGCCGGCTCAACGCCCGAAACAGGGCCTCCTGTGGGCCGACGCTGGCCTCCAGGCGCTCCAGCCGGTCGCTGTTGGTGCTCTCCAGCCGGTACAGGGCTGTGAGCGCCGCCAGCAGATCGTCCCAGTCCTGCCTCGTTGGGGTGTCTGGCGGCGCGACTGGTACGGATGGGGCCGATGCCCGATTCCGCTGTTTCAACTCCTCCAGAGATAATTTCTGCCCGGAATCGGAATTCACGCTCCATGACCTCCTTGGTGTATTTTGTTTCGTGGAGCCGGTCATCCCGGCACTTCATGCCCTCCGGCGCGGTGTAGGTGATGTTCTTCCGGTTGTCCGTCCACCGCACCTGATACCCCTCGCTCTCCATCAGGGAGAGGAACTCCTCGCGGGTTTCGGCGTACCGCATACACTGGTCGATGGTGTTCATCAGCCGG
>CALWCA010000020.1 GCA_944376235.1 uncultured Clostridia bacterium
ATAGCAACCTGTTTGTCGGGCGTTCATTACAGGAGGAATGAACCATGAATACATATCCCGACAACATCACCGCTTTGTATGCAAGACTTTCCCAAGAGGACGCTTTGGACGGAGAGAGCAACAGCATAGCCAACCAAAAGAAAATCCTGCTCAAGTATGCAGAGGACAACGGTTTTCCTAACCCAACCTTTTTCATCGACGACGGCGTATCGGGGGTAACTTTCGATAGGCCCGGCTGGAATGAGATGATACACCTTGCGGAAGCGGGAAAGGTCAAAACGGTTATCGTCAAGGATATGTCCCGCATGGGGCGGGATTATCTGAAAGTCGGCTACTACACCGAGAGTTTCTTTGCCGAGCGCGATATTCGATATATCGCCATCAACGACGGTGTGGACAGCGACAAGGGCGACAACGATTTTACCCCATTCCGCAACTTATTCAACGATTTCTATGCCCGCGATACCAGCAAGAAAATCCGCGCGGTTATGCGGGCAAAGGGCAACGCCGGGGAACATCTTTGCAGCAACCCGCCCTATGGCTATGTGAAAGATCCCGCCGACAAGAAAAAGTGGATTGTGGACGAGGAAGCCGCCGAGATCGTCAAGCGGATTTTTGACTTGTGCGTTGCGGGGAAAGGGCCGATGCAGATTGCAAAGGCGTTGACTGCCGACAAGGTTTTGACTGTAAAGGCGTACTACGCAAAACGGGACGGGAAGCCCATGCCGGACAATCCGTTTATGTGGAGCCCTAAGTCTGTTGCGGGGATATTGGAGCGTCCAGAGTACACCGGCTGCACGGTGAACTTCAAAACCTACTCCAAATCCCACAAACTGAAAAAACGTCTGCAAAACGCCCCGGAGAATTACCGTATCTTCCCCGATACGCAGCCCGCCATTGTTGACCGCAATGTATTTGAGCGGGTACAGGAACTTCGGGCAAACAAACGCCGCCCCGCTAAACAAGCAGAACGGCAAGGGTTGTTCTCCGGACTATTGTACTGCGCCGACTGCGGCAGCAAACTGCATTTTGCTACGGGCAAGAACATGACCCCAGAGCAGGATTGCTACCGTTGCGCGAGGTACAAAAGCAATACGGGAGATTGCACCATGCACTTTATCCGCGAGGAAACGCTGAAGCGGTTTGTGCTGCGCCGGATATTCGATGTAACCGCCATGTTTTTTGAGGACATTATGAGTTTTAAAAAAGCGGTGTATGAGCAGCGGTTTGAGGAAGCGGAAAAGGCGGCAAAAAAGCGCAAGCGGGAAATCGCCCAAGCCGAGAAACGGATTGCGGAACTTGACCGGATTTTCAAGCGTATTTATGAGGACGATATATCCGGCGCAATCTCTCACGAACGGTTTTTGAAGTTATCCGCCGAGTATGAAGCGGAACAGAAAGAACTGACGGAAAAGGTCAAGGCAGACCGGGAAATGGTAAATGCCTACGAGCAGGACAAAGCAGATTTTGACAGTTTCGCGGCGGTCGTTCGGAAGTATGTGGGGATTACCGAACTGACGCCCACGATTGTCAATGAGTTTGTGAAGAAAATTATTGTCCACGCGCCGGACAAGTCCAGCGGCCACCGGCGGCAGAAAATCCAGATTATCTGGAACTTCGTCGGGGAATTGAAACGGGACGAGGACAAGCAGACCATTGAACGGCAGAGAAAAAGCAGGACAGCATAGCGATTTGCCATACTGTCCTGCAAGATACGATTACTTCCTTATGGGTATGTGCCTTCGGCGGCAGGCCCCCTTTTGTTTGGGGCTATGTGCAGGGGAAAGGGGGCGGCCTGGGGGAGCCGGGACATCTGTCCCGGCTCCCCCAGGCCGCAACACCGGACGGCTGGCTAAAAGGCCAGCCGTCCGGCGGCTTTTTCTCAAAGGAAACCGTCCAAAATGCAGAGGGCTACACGTTGAATCGGAAGAGCACCACGTCTCCGTCCTGCATAACGTAGTCCTTGCCCTCGCTGCGCACCAAGCCCTTTTCCCTGGCTGCGGCAAGGGAGCCGCAGGCCATGAGCTCTTCAAAGGAGATGACCTCGGCGCGGATAAAGCCGCGCTCAATGTCGGAGTGGATTTTTCCGGCGGCCTGCGGGGCGCGCGTCCCCTGCGTGATGGTCCAGGCGCGCACCTCGGGCTCGCCCGCCGTAAGAAAGCTGATGAGGCCAAGCAGGCGGTAGCAGACGGCCACCATGCGGTCAAGACCGCTCTGCTCAAGGCCGATATCGGCCAGAAACAGGCTTTTTTCCTGCGGGTCGAGGGAGGAGATCTCCTCTTCCAGCTTTGCACACACCGGCAGCACCTGTGCGTGCTCCTTTTGCGCGAACTCACTTAAGCTGGCGTAAAAGGCGTTGTTTTCAATGCCTGCCTTAAAATCGTCCTCGCTCATGTTGGCGGCATAGATGACCGGCTTTGTGCTCAGCAGGTTGGCGCTGCGCAGCAGGGCCTGTTGTTCCTCGTCGGCCGCAAGGGAGCGGGCAGGGAGCCCTTTTTCCAGGTGTGCCCGCACGCTCTCGAAAAAGGCGGCTTCAGCCTCGAATTTGCGGTCACCTTTGGCCGCCTTGCGCGCACGCTCACAGCGCCGCTCGCAGGTCTCCATGTCGGAAAAGATGAGCTCAAGGTTGATGGTCTCCAGGTCGCGCATGGGGTCGACGCTGCCGTCGACATGCACGATGTTGGCGTCTTCAAAGCAGCGCACCACATGCACAATGGCGTCGACCTCGCGGATGTGGGAGAGAAATTTGTTGCCAAGGCCCTCGCCCCGGGAGGCGCCGCGCACCAGCCCGGCAATGTCGACAAACTCCACCGTGGCGGGAGTGACTTTCTTGGGGTGGTAAAGCTGCGCCAGCGCGTCAAGCCGTGCGTCGGGTACGGCCACCACGCCCACGTTGGGCTCAATGGTGCAAAAAGGGTAGTTTGCCGCGCTTGCGCCGGCATTGGTAATGGCGTTGAACAGCGTGCTCTTTCCTACGTTTGGAAGGCCGACGATGCCGAGTTTCATGGTGGGATACCGCTCCTCTTTTTCAATGTCGTCTTGCGGGGGCCAATCCCGCCGCAACGGGTCTGCACGCCCGGGACAGGCGGCATGTTTTCTCCATTATATCGCGCAGACTGTCCGAGCGCAAGCAGGCTCTTGTTCATATTTTGTTGGTGTACTTTGGGGGGATATGGTGTATAATAGCACCAACGAGGCCCTAACGACTGGTAAGGAGGCCGACATATGGACAACATCAAACTGTTGGTTTGCGACGACGACAACAATATCTGCGAGCTGCTGCGCCTGTACCTTGTCAAGGAAGGCTACAGCGTGGTGCTGGCACAGAGCGGCACCGAGGCGCTTTCACTCTTTCACAAGGAGCGCCCCGACATGGTGCTGCTCGACATCATGATGCCGGGGATGGACGGATGGCAGGTCTGCCGGGAAATCCGCAAGACCTCCGACTGCCCCATTATCATGATCACCGCCAAGGGCGAGACCTTTGACAAGGTTTTGGGGCTGGAGCTGGGGGCAGACGACTACATCGTCAAGCCCTTTGACACCAAGGAGGTTGTGGCACGCATCAAGGCGGTGCTGCGCCGCGCGCAGGTGCAGACCGGCGGCAGCGACGTCAAGGAGGTCAGCTACGAGAACCTGACCGTCAATCTCACCAATTATGAGCTTCGCATCAAGGGCAAGCTGGTCGACGCGCCGCCCAAGGAGCTCGAGCTGCTCTATCACCTTGCCTCCAACCCCGGCAAGGTCTACACCAGGAACCAGCTGCTCGACGAGGTGTGGGGCTTTGATTACTTTGGCGACTCGCGCACCATCGACGTGCACATCAAGCGCCTGCGCGAAAAGCTCGACGGCGTCTCCGACAAGTGGGACCTCAAAACGGTGTGGGGCGTGGGCTACAAATTCGAGGTGCTGGGCTGACGCCGGGGACAAAAAGCCCCCGCGAAGAAAATTTTGGAATGCGCCGCCCCCTTGCTGCACACACTAACAGGAGCGGCGCAGGCTGTCGGGCAGGGCTGCCGGGGCCGATGCCCGGCTTTGGTGTGCGGTGAGGCATTGCGGCCTTGCCGGCAGGCAGGGTGTTGCGTCTGCCTGCGGGCGGGCGTGCACCCCGAGGGAAAGAGGGCATCTCCCCCGGGGAAAAAGAGACAGGAAGGGAAGCTGAGCCATGCGATCGCGGCTGTCCACCAAATATGTGGCGGAGACCTTTTTCATTATTGTCATCAGCTTTGTGGGGCTGGCGGCCGTGTACTACGGCATGGTTTCCCAGTATACGCAGGAGCGGCAGCTCGATCAGATGAGCGCCATTGCCGAGCATGTGTGCGAGGTGGTGCGCGAGGAAAAGGGCGCGGCCCAACCGCGTCTGCTTGACATGATGGAGCTGCTGTCGGAAAGCGTGCCCTGTAAGCTGGTGCTCATGGACGCAAACGGGAGGCTGCTGCTGAGCACCGGCGTCAGCGAGACTCCGAGCCCCGAGGTGCTGGGCAGCGACACGCTGCTTTTGCTCGGGGCGGATGAGGGATACAAAGGGCAGCTGACGGGGCTGTTTTCCCAGCCCGAGCAGGTGGCTGCCCGTTCGGTTTCCGTGGGAGACCGCAAGCTGATTGTCGTGGTGTCCGGCCTCCAGAATGCGGCCGAGAGCACGATGGATGCGCTCATGCGCATTTTTACCACGGCTTCCTATGGGGCGCTGCTGGTGATGCTGCTGGCGGTCTATTTCACGGCCAACCGCATGACGCGGCCGCTCAAGAGCATGAGCTATGCCGCCCGGCGCTTCGGGCAGGGGCATTTTGACGTGCGGGTGCGCGTGGTGGGGGACGACGAGATGGCAGAGCTTGCCATGGCCTTCAACAACATGGCCGATTCGCTTGACAAGACCGAGCAGATGCGCGCCTCCTTCATTGCCAACGTCTCCCACGACCTCAAGACGCCCATGACCACCATCTCGGGCTTTGTGGACGGGATTTTGGACGGCACCATCCCGCCGGAGCTGCAGCCGCACTATCTGCAGCTGGTGTCGGATGAGACGCGGCGCCTGTCGCGCCTGGTCAATACGCTGCTGGATCTGGCCAAATTCGAGTCCGACGAGGTGGAGCTCAAGATTGGCCCCTTCGACCTGTGTGAAACGGTGCGCCAGGTGCTCATCTCCTTTGAAAAAAACATCGGCGACAAGGGGCTTTCGCTCGACCTTTCGATGGAGGACGAAACCATCACGGCACGCGGCGATGCCGACGCCATTCACCGGGTGGTTTACAACATTGTGGACAATGCGGTCAAATTTGCGCCGCAGGGCGGCGAGCTGCGCATCGGGCTCGACAAGAAGGACCGGCAGGCCGTCTGCTCCATCTGCAACAGTGGGGAGGGCGTGCCGGCGGCAGACCTGCCCCACCTGTTTGACCGCTTTTACAAGACCGACAAGTCCCGCAGCCTCGACAGACGGGGCTCGGGCCTTGGGCTTTACATCGCCAAGACCATCATTGACCGGCACGGCGGCAGCATCAAGGCCGATTCGGTGCCGGGAGAGTCCTGCACCATCACCTTCACGCTGCCCCTGTATCAGCAGCGTCCCACCGTGGCCGACATTGTCTCGGGCAAGCCGGGCAGGGCCGAGCGGACGGAGGAGCAGCCGGAGCCGGAGGAGACGCCGTGAAAAGGCGCTCCAGGTGCCGTGACAGGGCAGCAGGAGCTCTTGGCAAAAGGAGAGTGGAAGCTGATGAATGACCCCTTTGACAGAGAGGATTACACACCGGAATGGAACGGAAGGCGGGATGAGCCCGACCGGTCATACCGGCGTCCCGAGCGCAAGGGGCGCGGGCTGGTTGTCTTTGCCATCATCATGCTGCTGCTGGCCGCGCTGTGCCTTGGCGCGGCGCTGTGGCTGCGCGCCGGGCTGGCCCGTCCGGGAGGGCAGGACACCGTGCAAGGTGACGACGGGGAGCCTCCCGTCTACCCGCAGCAGTCAACGCGTCCGACGCAGCAGGAGGGGGATCCCCTGTACGGCAGGGACGACGCCCCCGAGCTCACGCTCTACTCAAGAGCCGACAGCGCGCTGTTCGGCGTGCAGGAGAGCGGCCTATCCATTCCCGAGATCGCCAAAATGGTGTCGCCCGCCGTGGTGGGCGTGGTGGCCGACAGCGGCACCGCCGTCTATTACGGCTCGGGCATCATCCTGAGCGAAAACGGATACCTCGTCACCAACGCCCACGTCATCGAGGACGGCACCGAGCTGTCCATCATCACCAAGGACGGGCAGGAGTTTGAGGCAAGCGTGGTGGGGAGCGACCGTCAGACCGACCTGGCCGTGCTCAAGGTCGAGGCGAGCGGGCTGCCCAGTGCCGTCTTCGGGGATTCGGGGGAGCTGGAGGTGGGCGAGCTGGCCGTCGCCATCGGCAACCCCATGAGCATGGAGCTCTTCGGCTCGGTGACGGCCGGCGTCATTTCGGCGCTCGACCGCCAGATTGTCATGGAGGACCGCACCATGGTGCTGCTGCAGACCGACGCCGCCATCAACCCCGGAAACTCGGGCGGCG
The DNA here is from genome assembly GCA_944376235.1 of uncultured Clostridia bacterium. Lineage (GTDB taxonomy): Bacteria > Bacillota > Clostridia > Oscillospirales > Feifaniaceae > Galloscillospira. The sequence continues at coordinate 6,528 of CALWCA010000020.1, forward strand.
CACTGGTCAACGGCTATGGGCAGGTCATCGGCATCAACTCCATCAAGGTCACGGCAAGCAGCTATGAGGGCATCGGCTTTGCCATCCCCTCTGCCAGCGCCAAGCCCGTGATTGACGCGCTCATTGCCTACGGCTATGTGCCGGGCCGCCCGGCCGTGGGCATCGTGGGAGAGGACGTCAGCGCCTACTACGCCGCATACGGCAACGTGCCGCGCGGCGTGTATATCCACGGCGTCACCGAGGGCACCGATGCGCAGGGCAAGGGCCTCAAGGTGGGCGATATCGTGGTCGCCATCGACGGTGTGACCATCACCAGCATGGCCGAGCTCAACCGCATCAAGGAGACCCACGAGGCGGGCGAGAGCGTCACGCTGACCGTCTGGCGCGACGGACAGGAGTTTGACGTGACCATCCGGCTCACCGAGGCGGGGCGCGAATAGGCGCGCCGCCCCGAGACAGACAGGCCGCTCCCATGCAGGACGGCCGGAGACGAAGGGAGAAAAACCAGTGAGAGCCTTTGACACCGTGCTCTTTGATTTGGACGGAACGCTGACAGACTCTTCGGCGGGCATCACAAATACCATTTGCATGACGCTTGCGCACTACGGCATTGAAGAGCAGCAGTCAAACCTGCTGCGCTTCATCGGCCCGCCGCTCGACGAGTGCTTTTCCGAGTACCTGCCGGCAGAGGAGGTGCCGCAGGCCATTGTCCGCTACCGGGCGCGCTATACCACGGTGGGGCTGTTTGAAAACGAGGTCTATCCCGGCATTCCCGAAATGCTGGGAGCACTGCAGGCGGCGGGGCTGCGGCTGGCCGTGGCCACCTCCAAGCCGAAGAACACATCGCTTGACATTCTGGCGCACTTTGCGCTCGACTCATATTTTGACGTGATTGAGGGCGCCTCAGCCGATGGGCGCGTCAAATCCAAGCAGGACGTCATCGAGCTGGCGCTGGCAGGCCTTGGCGGGCCGGACAGGGCGCGCACCGTGATTGTAGGCGACAGGCTGCACGACATGGAGGGGGCCGCCCGGTGCGGCATCTCGGCCATAGGGGTGCTGTGGGGCTTTGGAAGCCGGGAGGAGCTGAGTGCCTACAGCCCCGTGCTGCTGGCGCAAAGCCCGGGGCAGGTGGCGGACTTTTTGCTCAAAGAATAGCCTTTTGGGCGGCGCGGCTTCATGCCGCCCGGCCTGCCAAGCGGTTTGGGACAAGGAAAGCAAACGACAAGGGAAGGGGAGCCTGACAGATGAGAACGCCCAGCGTGGTGGCCATCGGCGCCGCCAACATCGACATCAACGGATACAGCGCCTCGGCGCTGCTGCACGAGGAATCCAACCCCGGACGCGTGGAGCTGTGCGCGGGCGGGGTGGCGCGCAACATTGCGGAAAATCTAGCGCGGCTGGGCGTGGAGGTGGAGCTGCTGACGGCGCTGGGCGGCGACGGGCTGCAGCGTCTCATCATCGAGTCCTGCCGCGCCGCAGGGGTGGGCTACAGCTACTGCGCCGTCGACGTGACCATGCCCTCCTCGTTTTACATGGCCGTACTGGACTGCACGGGAGAAATGGATGTTGCCGTGTGCGACATGTCGCTGGCCGACAAGCTGCTGACCCCCGCCTTCCTGAAGAGCAAGCGCGACCTGCTTGAGCAGGCCGACATCCTGGTGGCAGACGCCGGCCTTCTGCGCGACCCCCTTTGCTGGCTGACCCGTGAAATGGGGCACAAAAAACTGTTTTTGGACACCGTCTCCATCAAGCGCTGCGACAATGTGGAGGGGCTCTTGCCCTTTTTCCACACCGTCAAGATGAACGGCCACGAGGCGCTGCGCCTGGCGGGAGAGAGCTCCGGCAGGGAGCCCACGCCGCAGGAGGCCGTGCAGCTTGCCGGGGAGTTTGTGCGGCGGGGGCAGACGCGCTGCTACATCACGCTGGGCAGAAACGGCGTTGCCTTTGCGCAGCGCGGCGGAAGCTGCGGGCACCTGCCGGCGCTGCCGGTCACGGTGCGCGGCGCCTCGGGCGCCGGCGACGCCTTTATGGCGGGCGCCGTTTACGGGGAGCTGCGCGGCATGTCGCTGGAGCAGACGGCGCGCTTTGCCACGGCGGCCTCGGCCGTGGCGCTGAGCAGCCTGTCGACCGTGAGCGCCGACATGAGCGTGCAGAGCGTTTCCCGGTGGCTTGCAGGCCCCCTGCAGGAGGGGACGCAGCTCGGATGATTGCCGGCGGCCCTGTTGTGCCGCCTGAGAAAAGGAGAAAAAAGCCATGAGCCTTTCAAGCTGTCTGGACGTGTCGGCGGAGGTGTCGGCCGCCCTCAAAAACGGGGAACCGGTTGTGGCGCTGGAGTCGACCATCATCTCCCACGGCATGCCCTACCCTGAAAACGTGGAGTCGGCGCGCACCAGTGAGGCCACCATCCGCGCCCACGGAGCCCTGCCCGCCACCGTCGCCGTGCTCAACGGCAAGATCAAGGTGGGCCTTTCGGAGGAGGAGCTGGTGTACCTGGGGCGAGCAAAGGACATCCCCAAGGCCTCGCGCCGGGACCTGCCCGTGCTGCTGGCCATGGGGGGCAACGGGGCCACCACCGTGGCAACTACCATGATTGGCGCCGCCATGGCCGGCATCACGCTGTTTGCAACCGGCGGCATCGGCGGCGTCCACCGGGGCGCGCCGCAAAGCTTTGACATCTCGGCCGACCTGCAGGAGCTGGCAAAGACGCCGGTGGCCGTGGTGTGCGCCGGCGCGAAGTCCATTCTCGATATCGGGCTGACGCTGGAATATCTTGAGACCTTCGGCGTCCCCGTGCTGGGCTTTGGGACCGACAGATTTCCCGCCTTTTACACCAGGGACAGCGGATACCCCGTGGACTGCCGCATCGACGACGCGCAGCAGGCGGCGCGGGTGCTGCGCGTCAAGTGGGAGGCAGGTCTGGAGGGCGGCGTGGTCATCGCAAACCCCATCCCGCAGGAGTATGAGATGGACGCTGCCTACATAGAGGACGTGATTGAGCAGGCGCTTGCCGAGTGCCAGCGCCGGGGCGTCAGGGGAAAGCACATCACCCCCTTCCTGCTGGCCTGCCTGCACGAAAAGACCGGCAACAAAAGCCTGTTTGCCAACAAAAAACTGGTCTACCACAACTGCGCCGTGGCGGCCGACATCGCCGTGGCCTACTGCAAGAGCAGATAGCCCAAAAGGATAAAGGGCGCGCAAAGGGACACGGCAAAGCGCCTCCCCGGCGTCCGCCCGCAGGGCCGGATCAAGCTTATGGGACAGGTGTGCCCTTTGGCATGAAAAAGGCTTCAAACAATCCTGCGTGTTATATTTTAGGCCGGCAGGGGAGGTTGTGCCGGCTCTGATATATAACAAATAGTATTATTTCGACGGAATATTTCAAAATAAAGGGGGATTTTCCATGAAAGCGTGGCAGCGCGAGCATGAATACATGATGTCGCAGCGCCCCAGACGCGACCCGGACGAGAACAACGAGGCCGTGTGGCAGGCCGGTATGGGGGCGCAGGAGACGGCGCAGGATGCGGCCATTCGTCTGGTGTGGGACTCCACCGTGCCAGGCTCGTATGCAAAGGAGCGGGTCATCGTGGGGGCGGTGCAGGCCATGGAAAACAGGGGCTATGTGGTGCCGGGGTCAGAGCAGCTCATTGAGCGGGGCCTTGCGGCGCTGCAGGCCGGCGACATGACGGAGCTCTCGCTTGTCACGCAGGAACTGTGGGAGGCCTGCTTTTGCGCCCCGCGCGACGAGGACAGCCCCTACTGGACGTATACGGAGTATGAGAGCTTTGAGCAGTATGACGCGGCCGTTTCGGGCGAGCGGGCGCAGCCGGTTGACCTCGACGGGGAGGAATACCTGTCGCGCACGCATGCGGGCTGGCTGGGGCAGATTGTGGGCGGCGCCTTTGGCACGGCCATGGAGGGCTATACCACCGACAGCATTTTCAGCGCGCTCGGGGAGGTGCGCGACTACCCCCGCAAGCCCAACACCTACAACGACGACATCACCTATGAGCTGGCCCTGCTCAAGGCCGTGGAGCGCCATGGCCGCGACCTGACGGCGCAGGACATCGGCCGCCTTTGGGTGGCGCTCATCCCCTCGGGCTGGTCGGCCGAGGACATTGCGCTGCAAAACATGCGGCGGGGCATCCTCCCGCCCGAGAGCGGCCGCTTTCACAACCCCTACTGCGAGTGGATTGGGGCGCAGATGCGCGGCGGCGTGGCGGGCATGCTGTATCCGGGGGATGCGCGCAGCGCAGCGCGGCTGGCCTTTCTGGACGGCAGCATTTCGCACTACAACAACGGCGTGCTCGGGGAGGTCTACAACGCCGTGCTGGTCAGCTTAGCCTATGTGGAGCGCGACGTCAGGCGTCTGCTCGAGCGCACGCTGACCCACATCCCGGCCGACAGCGAGTATTACGCCGCAGCCGACTTTGCCATGCAGGCCTGCCGCCGCAGCCGTGGCTGGCGCGAGGCGTGGGCGCTGTGCGAGGCGCGCTTTGAACGCTACAACTGGATTCATGCCTACCCCAACGTGGCGGCTCAGATTGTCGCCATGTGGTTTGGACAGGGCGATTTTGACGAGACCATTTTTATCATCGGCATGTGCGGGCAGGATGTGGACTGCAACGCCGCGCAGGTCATGAACGCCCTTGGCGTCATGCTGGGCATAAAAGGCATCCCAGCGCGCTGGCTGGCTCCCATCGGCGACCGGCTGGACACCTATGTGCGCGGTATGAAGCAAATGAGTATTTCGGGGCTGGCCGAGTGGACCAAAAAAATGGCCAAAAAACTTGCCTGATTTTTGACAAATCGGACAGCACAGGGCACAAACAACCTGCCCAGCAGAATATTTTGAAAAGCATCAATGTATTATATCACAAAATTATCACAACTATGTCGACGCCTTTTCCCCGAAAATCCCTTGAAATCTGCGAAGAAACATTGTAGAATGAGGGGGAGCAAGGGACTGTTCACATCACATTTTCTTAAAAAATGGACGGCCCGCAAATCAACCACAAAAAACGAAAAAAGGAAAAGGAGTATGATCATGAAAAAACTATTTGCGCTGCTTCTCTGTTTGTGCATGGTATTTGCTCTGGTGTCCTGTAATGAGACCGAAGGAGAAGGAGAAGGAGAAGGAGAAGGGAACGGCGAGACGGCTGACGTTTTGAAGATCGCCTGCCTGATCAACGGAAACCTGGGAGATTTGTCTTTCTTTGACTCTGCCAACAACGGCATGGTCATGCTCAAGGATGAGCTGGGCGACGCTGTGGACATCAGCGTGATTGAGATGTCCTACGACAACACCAAGTGGGAGCCCGCCCTCATCGACGCGGCCGAGTCCGACTACGATATCATCATTGTCGGAACCTGGCAGATGCAGGAGATTCTGGAAAAGTATGCCGACCAGTATCCCGAAAAGACCTTCTTCCTGTATGACAGCTCGGTGGTGTGGGACAACGGGGAATTCAAGAATGTCTACTGCATCGAGTACAAGCAAAACGAGGGCTCCTATCTGGCCGGCGTGCTGGCTGCCTCTCTGAGCAAGACCGGCAAGGTCGCCTGTGTGGGCGGCCAGGACAACCCCGTCATCAACGACTTTATCGTGGGCTATATCCAGGGCGCCAAATCGGTCAATCCCGACATTTCGGTCATGCACGCCTTTGTGGGCAACTTTAACGATTCGGCCAAGGCTGCCGATTTGGCTGCCGTTCAGTTCTCTTCGGGGGCCGATGTCAACTTCAATATCGCCGGCCAGGCGGGACTTGGCGTTTTCGAGGCTGCCGTCAATGCGGGCGGAAAGGATGCCGGTCTCTCCGTGATTGGTGTGGATTCCGACCAGGCGCTGGCCTTTGAGGCCAACGATCAGCTCGACCGCGCTGAGATCACCCCCACCTCCATGCTCAAGAGAGTGGACATTTCGCTCTATGACGCCGTGAAGGCCTATATGGACGGAACGCTGGAGCTTGGCAAGACGGTGTATGTCGGCCTGGAAGACAACTGCGTGGGCCTTGTGGAAAACAAGTATTACGAGGAGCTTGTGCCCGCCGAAGCCAAGGAGGCCGTGACTGCGGCTGCCGAGGCCATTGCTGCGGGCGAGGTGACGGTTGACTCCGCGATGGGCATGTCGCAGGAGGAGCTGACCGCCTACCGTGACTCGGCCAACTAACCTCGGTTAGAGACGGGAAATCACATGTGTTGCAGCCTGTTTGAAAGGCACTGAGAAAAGTATGCGCCCCGCACCGGCATTGCCGGTGCGGGGCCTTTTTGAAGGCGGGCGGCCATGGGTTGTCCTGTGAACGGCCTGTGCTCAGCGTGTGCCTTCCGAGGAGGCTGCGGGGCAGCGGGTTGGCCTTGACTTTTCTTGTGCGGCACGATACAATAAATTTAATGCCTTTGCAGGGCGGAAGCTGTTGGGAGCTCTGGCACAGTGGGAGATGGGCAACTTCTCCAAAGCGGCGCACCGTTTATGAGAACAGGCAGATAGGCCTCCTTAGTTAAATGGATATAACAAGCCCCTCCTAAGGGCTAGTTGAGGGTTCGATTCCCCCAGGGGGTGCCAAACCGGCTCGCCGCAAGCGATTTTATCGCTTGCGGCGAGCCTTTTTTTGCATTGTTTGGGAAAGCTTGCCTGCGGCCTGACTGGTGTGCCGTGGCTTGAAGGGAAGGCATATGCATACGCTCCGGGGGAAAAAAGCAAAAATATCTGCCCAAAGAAAAACAGCAAGGGCATGCCCGCAGGGAAAATGCGCAGTCCTTTTTCAGGCGGCTAGCGCCGCAGGATGGCCACTGCCGTGAGCAGTGCCAGCATCACGGTAGTGAGGATGGTGGAAGCCCAGAAAAGAGTATTCCCACTGGACAGAATCTGCACAATGGAGAGCACGGAGGCCAGAATGGACACGATTCCAAACAGCGTGATGAGATTCATGATGGCCTCGCTGCGGGCGCGGGAGAGGGCCTCCTGGTGTGAGGTGAGGATGCTGAGCTTGGCGCTGACGTCCCGAACGGCGGTGGGGATGTCGTTGACCTCCAGCAGTGCGGCGTAAATCTGCTTGACGTTGTGCCAGCGCGAGAGATTGGCGGGTGTGACGGTGCCAAAAGCCTGGAAATTGAGCATAAGCTCCTTGAGTTCTTTGATTTGGCTTTTTTTCATCTGCGTAATGAGCTCGGTAAACCGCAGGCAGGTGTATTTTTCATACAGTGACAGCAGCACTACCGGGAGCCCGTCGGCAGCCTGCGTCGCTCTCTCGGCGGCAAAGTCCATGGCCTCGTCCGCCACCACATAGGAGATGGTCTGTGAGGTAATGCAGCAGCCCCAGCGATAGGCGTTGGCCTGCCGGTTTTTGGCAGCGTAGACATACCGGATGTCCTCCTCCGCGTCATCTTGCACGGGCGAGTCGGGGGACACCATTTTGTGCAGGTTGAAGGCGATGTTCCGAAGAGGCTCAAGCTCGTCAAACCACTTGGGGACGACGGTGAAAATATAGGCGTAGGCGTCGAGCAGAAAAGAGGAGTCGCCGTCGAAAAATTTTCGCAGGCCAAATGGGGTCAAAAAATCCGACAGCCATCGCTCCATCGAGACGGCCTGCCGCTCCCCCACAGGGCCGAGACGGGAAAAAGAGGCGCCATTGTGGGCCCAGCCGGGATTGCAGATGGCGCTGAGCGCCTCCATGCGCGCAAAGGAAAGGCTCAGGCACAAAAAAGCCACCCGGGTGTGAAAGACATACAAAAAAGAGTTTTCCACTTCAAACGGAAAGCTCTCCTGCCCGTCGTCTACCATAAAGGCATTTCCCGGCCCCGGTGCTCCCTGTGCTGTCAGAGGGGCCAGCAGTGCCTCGATGTCAACGGCATAGCCCGCTCCCACGGCAGCCTTGCCGGGAGGCTCCAGCATGGCCTTGACATTTTCGTTGAGATCCATCGTGGTCATGCGAATGGGGCCGCCCAGATGTGTCAAACGGCTGCGATTCAGGCTGCCCGAATCATATTTTAGAGGAAGGATTAAAAAGCAGCCGTAGGCTGCCCTGTTTTGCTGGATTTCACGGGCCACGAAAATACCCCCTTTTTGACTGAGTCGATTATAGCAAAAAAAGGGGGAAATGACAACGAGTTCCCTTTAAAAGACGGCCCTTTCAGGGGAGGAGCTGTTTTTTTGAAGTGTTTTTTTGAAACGGCAGTTATTTGATCGGGTGATCGACTGTGGGGGATGTTGAGCGAGGAGAAGACGACACAGTTTGCTATTGAAAAAAGGGAAAATAATGGGTATACTAAAGACAAAGAACAAAGGGGGTGTTACCGATGGGCTGTTTTTATGTCATTGGAATCCGTGTGAGCCACCGCAATTCGAACGCACCCAAATTGCAGGAAGTTCTGACCAAGAATGGGTGCCAGATCAAGCTGCGCGTGGGACTGCATGACGCCGGAGAGGGCTATTGCTCTGACGACGGCGTGATTTTGCTGCAGACCTGTGGAGAAAAGGAGCAGATGGAAGATCTGGTTGCGCAGCTCAATGCCCTTGACGGAATCCGCGCGAAGTGTATGGATCTCAACTAAGTGATTTGTACGCGGACAAGCGGGAGCGTGCGACCTGATTTTGAAGTCGGTGCTTTTATCAAAGGGCGGACAAGGCTGCCGCAAAAGGACACGGGAAAAGGCGAAGAGCATGGAGCTCCCCGCCTTTTCTTTTTCGGAAAAAGGAAGGCGCCCCCAGGCGCGGCCGGCGGCACTTTTTGGTGTGGAACGGAGCGGGGCAGCCCTGCGCTGAAAACAGGGGCTGAGCATTTTGAGGGAAGGGGCCGTTTGATATGGAACGGCTGTTGAAAAAGGAGAAATACGATGAAAGTATTGCTTATCAATGGCAGCCCGCACGAGAAGGGCTGCACCTACACGGCGCTGTGCGAGGTGGCAAATCAACTGAACGGGCAGGGAATTGAAACCGAACTGCTGCACATCGGGAAGGGAGATGTGCGCGGCTGCTCGGCCTGCGGCGGATGCGCCAAAACCGGACATTGCGTCTTTGAGGACGATAAAGTCAATGAGGCCATTGACAAGCTGACGCAGGCCGACGGGCTGGTGATCGGCGCCCCCGTCCACTACGCGTCGCCGGCCGGCGCCATGCTCTCTTTTCTCGACCGAATGTTTTTCGCCGGCTCGAAAAACTTTGCCCATAAGCCGGGAGCCTGTGTGACATCGGCGCGCAGGGCGGGCACCACGGCAAGCCTTGACGTACTCTCCAAGTACATGAGCATTTCACAGATGCCCCTGGTCAGTGCCCACTATTGGCCCATGGTGCACGGCGGCAGCCCGGAAGAGGTGCGTCAGGATGCCGAAGGCATGCAGGTGATGCGCGCGCTGGGCAACAACATGGCCTGGCTGCTGCGCTGCATGGAGGCAGCAAGAGAAAGGGGAATGGAGCCGCCGGTTCCGGAAAAGCGCGTTTGGACCAATTTTATCCGGTAGCAGCTTTTTTCCTCGGGCTTTGGGAAATTACAGGCCAAAACAAGCGAAAGGATTTCCGGCTGGGATGAGTAGACGCTCCAAGTCAGAGAGCGCGGGCTTTGGCGGCTGCGGGCAGATACCGGACGATGCAGAAAACAAAGCAGCATCCGCCGGCAGGAATCCTATAATATATAAAAATAGGAAGAAACTCGTTGCTGTGCGGCAAAAAAACGGCATGACCAAAAGCCAAAGCCTATAAAGGCAGTTTTACGCGGAAAACGGTGCAGCCCGATGAAAGGGCTGCACCGTTTCTCATTTTTTGCTGTCTTTCAGACCAGCACCAATCCCAAAGAGAGATTGGCGGTCTTTCTTTTTCCTGCGTTGTTTGCGCTTGCCGTTTTATTTGGCTATGTTCTCCACAAAACGCATCATCATCGTTGCAAACTCGCAGCGTCTGGTATCGCCTGTGGGGTTCAAAATCCCAGCGTCTCCCTCCATCAGCCCGACGCCGTATGCCCACTGCATCGCCTCATACGCCCAGTCGCTGATCTCGGATGCGTCCGTAAAGACGCCAAGGTCTCCGTCAGCCGAAACGTCGTATCCCTTATATGCGGCGTAACGGCTCAGGATTGCCGCCAGCTGCTCCCGCGTGATGGCGTCGCCTGTGCCAAACTCCGTATCGCTGTAGCCTTCTACGAGCTTCTCGCTGGCCGCCCAGCGCACGGCTTCGCTGTACCACTGCTCCTCGGCTACGTCCGCAAAGGACATGGTGTCATTGACAGCAGGCTCATTTTCCAGCCGCCACAGCACCGTTACCGCCTGGGCTCTGGTCAGCGTTTGGTCCGGCGAGAACAAACTGTCTCCCGTGCCGATCATCAGGCCGTTTACAAGGCAGTAGTGGATGCCGTCATGGTACCACGCCTCTGTATCCAGGTCGGTGTAAGCGGCAAGCGGAGATTCTTCCCCGTCGTCATAGGCGGTATCTTCCGGAAGGAAAACCGCCTCGATTGTCACGCTGCCGGCGGGCATGATGAAGGTGAACGTACCGTCGCCCTGGTCGGTGGTTTTCACCTCGCTGCCACTGCTGTTTTCCGTAACGGTCAGGGATTCCAGCGCATAGCCCTCGTCAGGCGTGACGGTCACGGTCACGGTGTCGCCCTTCTCGGCATTCTTGGGGCTGACGGCCACGGTGCCGTTGTCGGCACTCTTGACAGTCACGGCATACTCGGTCACAGCCGCGCCGCCGCCGCCGGCGGCGGAGCTGGACCGGCGCGTTACGGTAAAACGGAGCTGTACCGTGTCGGTTACATCGTTCGTGCCGGAAATGGTCAGGAGCTCGTCATAGTCGCCTGCGGCAAGCCCGGTCTTGGGCTGGACGGCAAAGGCCGCCGTATCATCTGGCTCAAGGGTTGCAGCGCCGTTTTCAAAGCCCGCTCCCTCTGTGATGGCGTAATAATCCGTGCTGGCGGGCAGATCGACCGTTACCGTTTGGTTGCCGGTGTTTTGGATCGTCACCGTCTGCCCGTCGGGGGCCTCTGTATACCTTGCCGTTTTGCTGCCAAAGTCCAGCTCGGCCGGGGATGCGGAAATGGAATAGGTCGCGGCAGGTATGGTAAGGCTTAACGTCTCGCTGACATTCCCCACCGCGTCTTTGACGACGATGTAAATATCCTTTGCGTCTGCGCCCTCAAGGCCGTCAATGGAAATGGTATTCTCGCCGATGATGCAGGCGGCTCCCGTCCCGGAAGTCTCGATATCCGGGGCGGTTGCGCCGCTTTCCGCAATGGCATAGTAATAGGTGCCCGCTTCGCCGCTGGTAAACGTCACGGTGGCAGTGGCGTCGCTGTCGCGGGTGGCGCCGCCAGAGGTCAAAGCCGGGGCGGTCTCGTCAACGGTTGGATTTACTTCAATCAGCTGACTGCCGTAGTCCGTCAGCCTGGTATCGTCGTTTTCTCCGCCGTTGTACTGCTCGTTGAATACGTACAGCTTTGTCGTATCGCCCAGTGTTACGCCGTCGGGCAGGGCAAGGCTTGCCACGCCGCTTGCGCCACTTTCCGCACCGTCCAGATGCAAAATGCGGCCGTAGTAGGTAATTGCACCGCTTACCTCGATCACAACGGAAATGTATTCCTTTTCCCCTGTCTGTGCGCCGGAGTAGGAAAAGACGATGGTGTCGCCGATGCTGTTGGTCGCCGCGTCGGAAATCTCAAAATTGCGGGCTTTGTCGAGCAGCGTCAGCTTCCACTCGCTGCCGTCATAATCAGCAACGGCTGTCAGCCCGCCGTCGCCTGCTTTGCCGCCGGCCGCGGCAGAGGTGAAGAGGACAGAGTCAAGATCTAAGTTAAAAGCGGGACGAACCGCGGTGGCCTTGTCGGTTACCGGGTTGCCATCGGAAACCTGGGAACCGTCATCCTCGATATACGCTGCCCTCGAAATATCATAACCAGGAGAGCGCAGCCACCATCTGTCAGCTTCGCCAGCTTCATTCATACCTCTGCCTGATTTCCCGCCGCCTGCCACATAGGCTGTGTTGGTAGAAAGGCCGTAGTTTGGGAAATAATTTCTATTGTACGTCTCCGCAAACGACGAAAGAAAGATGCAATCGGTGGTGTCATTACCGCCGTCTACCTCATATTCCGTGTTATCATTATCGGTAACCGCCGTTTCCGAGATAGCCTCCTGCTCTTTCTCCGAAAAAGCAGTATCTAAAAAATTATCCTCTGTATAATCTATACCGCTATCGCCGCCGATGTTTTGCGATGCGTCGTACCCGTTGAGCCAGGAGCGCATGGTGCTCTTTTCCCATGTGACGCTCTCATTATCCGTATGATATTGAAACACGTCAAGGTTCTGGTCGGAAAGCAGGAACAGCGTCCCACTGCCTTCTTCATCATTGGCAAGCACCCGCCATTTGACGGGGTCGGTGTTATAGCCGCCGTTTCCGTTGTCGCTCTGCTGGTAGGTGCCAAAGTACACCCGGCTGACCTGCCGGCCTTTCAGCTGTGATGCGCCCAGCATGATGGCTTTGTCGCCATTCGCTGCAAACGCCATCGTGGGCAGCAGCCCCACAACAAGGCAGATGGCAAGCAGCAAACTTAGTATTTTCCCTCTTGACTTCATACTGTGTCCTCCTGTTCTTTTTCATATTTTTTATTTACCTGCGGGCTTTTTGCCCGTTCTATCTGCTGTTTCTCTTTGGGGGATCTTGTCCATACAACGTCCCCATATATCCGGGCGGATTCATACTTTTTGCAGTGATACCTGCAAAAAGAAGATCTGCCAAAGCCTGATCCTGAAAATGCATTGCTTTCGGGCTGTGTCTGCAATGCTGCTATACATATTATCCTAAACAGGCAAAAAAGGCAATAGCAGTCTGGAAATAGCAGTCTGATTATATCCATAGGCGCAGATTTGTTCCATGATGCGGCATGATTTATCCCAATACAGATAAAGGCTCTGACCCCTGCAGGGGTCAGAGCCTTTATCTTGCCTTTGCTGTGTCTGTGATTCACTTTCTGGATGTTCTTAAACACACACCAGCAAAGGTCATGCTTTTTTCGCCGCGCGAGCGGCATTGGATTGCCAGAGGGAGAGAAAAAGAAAAAGGAAGAATGATTATCTCTGATACACGGCGCGTCCGCCAAGATAGGTGGCAACAGGACGGATGGCCTTGATCTGCTCCGCCGGGACGGTAAAGATGTCGGCATCGAGAATCACAAAGTCGGCCAGATATCCGGGCTGCAGACGGCCGCGCTGGTTCTCGTCAAAGCAGGTGTAGGCGCTCTCGTAGGTATAGTTGTCAATGGCGGTGTAGATGTCAACGCACTCGCCGGGCAGGTAAACTTCTCCGCCGTTCAAATCGCGGCGGGTGACGGCACAGTAGAGATTCTCAAAGGGATTGAGGTCTTCCACAGGGCAGTCGGTGCCGTAGGAGACGTGGATGCCCATACGGCCCATGGTGCCGAAGTTGTAGGAGGTCTCAGCCAGAGCGTTGCCCACGCGCTCGCGCACAACGTGCATGTCGTAGTGGATGAAGATGGGCTGCACCATCGCGCAGACGTCGAGGTCGCGAATGCGGGCGAGCTGGTCAGCGTCGGTAATTTGGCAGTGGATGATGCCGTGACGGTTCTTGTTGGGCCCGTTGCCGATCACGCGGGAATAGCTGGTCAGGCAGTTTTCCACGGCGCCGTCGCCGATGCAGTGGGTCACAACGGTGCAGTTGTGAGCGTCGGTCACGCGCACGATTTCGTCAAACAGGTCGTCGGGCAGCGTCTTGATGCCGACAGCGTTGGGATCGTCGGCATAGGGGCCGCGCAGCAGCGCGGTACGGGCGCCCAGGGAGCCGTCAATAAACATCTTGATGGAGCCGATTTGAGCCAGGGAATCGCCGTCGCCACGGACATGGCCCTCTGCAAAGAAGGTCTCCAGCTTGCGCGGGTCGGTGAAGCTGCACTGTGCAAAGTAGCGGCAGGTGATGTCATCCCTCTGGCGCAGCAGGTCAATGGCGGCCAGGAAATCGGGATAGTTGTTCTCGCTGAGGTCGTTGCTCTGCGCGGTGGTTACGCCCATCGACGCGGCATAGTCCATGGCAGCCTTGAGATAGGAGGCCATGACCTCCGGCGTCTGTTCGGGGCGCAGGGGAGCCAGCAGGTTGGAAGCACGCTCATACAGCAGGCCGTCGGGCTCGCCGTTTTCCCCGATGCCGAACTCGCCGCCCATGGGCTGCGGCGTCTGCGCCGTCAGGCCCAGCATCTCAATGGCGCGGCTGTTGATGGAAATGGCATGGCCGCAGGCACGCGAGAAAATGATGGGGTGCTCGGTGGAAATCTGGTCAAGGTCATACCGGTTGGGCATGCGGACTTCATCGGTAAAATAGTCCTGGTTCCAGCCAAAGCCCTGCAGCGTCTGACCGGCCGGCAGATTGTGGGTGGCAAGGAACTCGCGTCCGCGGGAGATGACCTCCGCCATGGAGGTGCAGCCGTGCAGCGCAACCTGGTTGAGATTGTCGCCCAGCATCAGGATGTGAAGGTGGCTGTCGTTAAAGCCGGGAACCACGGTGCGGCCCTCAAGGTCAACCCTCTCGCAGCCGCTGGGAGCTGCCGCAAGCACTTCACCGTCGCTGCCGACGCGCACGATGCGATCGTCTTGAACCAGCATGGCCTGCTCAAAATGCTCGCGCTCCACATAGATCTTGCCGTTGAAAAATACTCTGTCCATAATAAACTCCTCCAAATTTTGTTTTGAGTTAATATGGCCACCGCGATGCAATCCAACAAAAAAAGGGTTGCATCGCCCTCGATGCAACCCTTCACAACACACAGGAAGCCGCAAAAAAACACGGCATCACACATGATGCAAGGCAGAAAAACCGCCTCTTGGAAGTTCTCATCGATAGCGCCTCTGCGGGAAGAATGGACGCTCATCCCGCAGGAGTCTTAATGATTTTCACATTAAGCCCAGCAGAAGCACATACCTGTGCTCCCCTTCGGCAGTTACCCCTTTCGCCGGCTTCATCGCATGTCTGCTCCCCCGGTTACTCATCTCACTGCAACCTCTATCAACTTTGTGAGCTGAGTATAGCAAAGGCATTTGCATTTGTCCAGCACTTTTTGAAGAATTTATGAATTTGTGTCAACTTTCCACAAAAAAAGAGGGGGACTCGCGTAAAAAACAGTGATTTTTAACCACGGTTGTGCGACAATTCCTCTCGTTGTAAAAACTTGCATCCAAATGATGCTGCTTGGAGGTTATTTGTCCCATTGAAATAGGCGAGGGCTGAATGGGGGGGCATCCATTGAATGTTTTTCTCAGCATCACGCTCCAATAATTTCTAAAACCTGACACGGAAACGGCCCCCTGTTTGCCCTGTCCTTTTCCCATCCTGCCCGCACGCTGCTGCCGGCAACGGGACCCCAAGAGGAAACAGGAGAAATATCGGCTGTGAAATTCCAATTTTTTGTCTAAAAAAACCTTTGACAGGGGTGCGTTTCCTCCGTCTCCCGACAAGCAAAACAGGCATCTGCCGTGGCAGATGCCTGTTGCTTTCACTCAAGACAAAAAAGCAAGGTGCATTTTTTTGAAACATCGGGGCAAAGGATTTTAGCGGGATTTGCGCCACACGGAAGGTGAGAAAAGAACCAGCATCGGGAAAATTTCCAAGCGCCCGAGCAGCATGTCAAAGGAAAGCAGCAGCTTGGAAAAGGGGGTGAAAAATCCGTAATTCCCCATCGGCCCCACCAGCCCGATGCCGGGGCCCACGTTGTTGAAGCAGGCCAGCACAGCGGAGAATGTGGTGTTGAAATCGTATCCCTCCACACTCAGCAGCAGAACCGAAAACGCCACGATAAGGGCATAAAGGGTGAGGAAGGAGCCGACGGTCGACCGCGTTTCCTCCTCCACCGGGCGCCCGTCGAGCCGCACGCGGGTGACGGTGCGTGGATGAATGAGATGGCGCAGCTCCTGCCATGCGGATTTTACCGAGATAATAATGCGGGAGGTCTTGATCCCACCGCCTGTCGAGCCGGCACACGCGCCGGCAATCATGAGCAGCAGCAGCACCACATGGGAGAGAACCGGCCACAGGGCAAAGTCTGCCGTGGCATAGCCTGTGGTGGAGATGATGGTGGCAACCTGAAAGGCGGCATAGCGCAGCGCCGTTAGAGGGCTGTCGTAAAGATGGGAAATGTTGAGCGTGACAATGGCGGTGGAGACGGCAATAATCCCCAGATACCAGCGCATTTCCTCATTTTTCAGGCCCTGGATAAAATGCCCGAAAAAGAGCAGATAGTAGACGTTAAAATTCACGCCGAATAAAATCATGAAAATGGTGATGACCCAGTCGATATAGGCGCTGCCGAAGTGCCCGACGCTGGCCATATAGTTGGCAAAGCCGCCGGTGCCCGCCGTGCCGAAGGAGAAGATGAGGCTGTCAAAGAGCGACATGCCGCCCAGCATAAGCAAAATGATCAAAATGACAGTCAGCAGCATGTAAATGCCATAGAGCAAAATGGCGGTGGAGCGCAGCTTGGGGACGAATTTTCCCACAATCGGGCCGGGAGATTCTGCACGCATGAGGTGGATGGAGCTCTGGCCGGCCATAGGCAGGACCATGAGAACGAACACCAGCACGCCCATGCCGCCGATCCAGTGGGTAAAGGAGCGCCAAAACAGGATGCTCTGGCTGAGGATTTCCACATTTTCCACCACTGAGGCCCCTGTGGTGGTAAAGCCCGAGACAATTTCAAAAAAACAGTCGATATAAGAGCCCACCTCGCCGCTCAGCGACAGAGGCAGCGCCCCAAATAGGGAGAGCACAATCCAGCACAGCGAGACGGTGACAAAGCCCTCTTTGGCATAAAACGTCTGCTTTTTGGGACGCTTTCTGGTCAGCACCGCGCCCACGGCAAACAGCAGCACGATGGTCAGCCCAAAGGTGCCTCCCACGCTCTCCCCATAGAGAAGCCCCACGCCGAGCGGAAGCAGCATCAGCAGCGCCTCCACGTTGCAGATATACCCCAGAACATATAAAACCATGGCGTAATTCATAAGCTGCGTTTCACACTCCCCTTGTAAGGAAGAAATCGGAATGTATGCGACGTTATGCAAAAATGTCGTGAATGTCTTTCATGAAGGGCTTGGTGGTGACGACCACCACGCTGTCGCCGATCTCAATGGTGTCGCGTCCGCCGGGGATGATGACCTTGCCCTTGCGGATGATGCAGGCGATGAGCAGATCCTTGCCCAAAGGCAGGTCTCGCAGGGGTACCGAATGCTTGTCAAAGCCGTCGGCAATCAAAAACTCCAGGGCTTCCACCCGATCCCCCACCATGCGGTAGAGCGTCTCCACATTGCTGCCCTTGGAATTGTCCAGCGCGCGGGCATATTGCAGAATCTGGTTTGTCACCACCGCCTTGGGAGAGACCACGCTGTCGAGCGGCAGCTGCTGGGCGATTTTGAGCAGCGCCGAACGGTTGACCTTGGTGATGGTCTTGGAGACCTGGGAGGCCGAGGCAAACAGGCTCAGCAGGATGTTTTCCTCGTCGTTTCCGGTCAGGGCCACAAAGGCGTCGGCCTTGTCGAGCCCCTCCTCCAGCAGCAGCTCGTGGTCGCTGCCGTCGCCCTCGATCACAATAGCTTTTGGGAAATATTCGCACAGCTCCAGGCAGCGCTTGTGGTCGCGCTCCACCACCGTGACCTCCATACCCATGTCGAGCAGCTGCCGGGTGAGGTAATAGGCAATGCGGCTGCCGCCCACCACCAGCACGCTGCGGATTTTTTCGCGCGTCAGGTCAATGGCCTTGAAGAAGGCGGCAATTTCGGCGGGAGATGCCGTGATGCCGATGTGGTCGCCCGCCTGCAGCACAAAGTCGCCCTGCGGGATGATGACCTTGTCGCCGCGCTGCACGGTGCACACCAGCACCTTGAGGCGGTATTTGCTGTAAAGCGAGGAGAGCGGCAGGTCGTGCAGAGGGCTGCCCTGCGGCACGGTAAATTCGCACAGCTCCACGCGCCCCTTGCAGAAGGTCTCAATTTTGGTGGCCGAGGGAAAGGCCAGAATGCGTGCAATTTCCTTGGAGGCCGCCAGCTCGGGATTGACCGCCATGGTCAGGCCGAGGTCTTCCCGCATGAGCACGAGCTGCTGCGCATATTCGGGATTGCGCACGCGCGCAATGGTGTGCTGCGCGCCAAGCTTGTGCGCAACAAGGCAGCACAGCATGTTGCATTCGTCGGAAGGCGTGGCCGCCACCAGCAGGTCGGCCTTGGGCACGCCGGCCTCGAGCTGCACCGTGTAGCTGACGCCGTTGCCCAGCACCGTGATGATGTCCATGCGGGTGTCGGAATTTTTGAGATTGTCAGGGTCGTTGTCAATCACGACAACGTCGTGCCCTTCGGAGGACAGGCGTTCGGCAAGGGAGTTGCCCACCTTGCCGTTGCCGACAATGACGACTTTCATAAAAACAATCACCTCAAACATGATGAATGGGGCAAGCAATGGGGATTTTTACAAAATATCCTACAAGAGCCGTCGACAGGTTCGGCGGCTCTTTTTGTAGATGAAGTTGCAAAACGAGGCGCGCCGCCCCCCAAACGTGCGGGGCGGCTTGAGGCCGGCGGACAGCCTTGCCCTGGAAAAAGAATGTGCCGCGCCGGGGGGAGGGGAAAAGCAAACCGGGGGAAAGGCCTTTTTCCGACAGGCCCGCCAAACAGCATCCCCTCAAAAAAGAGTGAGCCGGCCGGCTTAGAAGAGCTCGGACAGCTCAGACAGGGAATCGTCGTTAAAGACCCAGTCGCGCACGTCGGTCACGTTGTAGCGCCCGCCACTGCTGCGGGTGATAACGGTGCTGATGCCGGCGTTGATGATGAGGCGCTTGCACATGGCACAGCTTTGAGGGTTTTCAATGAGCGCACCCGTCTTCATGTCGCGCCCGGCCAGATAGAGCGTGGCGCCCAGCATATCGCGGCGGGAGGCCGAGATGATGGCGTTGGCCTCGGCATGCACCGAGCGGCAGAGCTCGTAGCGCTCCCCCTGCGGGATGTTGAGCGACTCCCTCATGCAGTAGCCCAGGTTGATGCAGTTTTTGCGTCCGCGCGGGGCGCCGGAATAGCCGGTCGACACAATCTCGTCGTTTTTGACGATGATGGCCCCATAGTTTCGGCGAAGGCAGGTGCCGCGCTCAAGCACGGTCTCGGCAATGTCAAGATAATAATTCTCCTTGTCAACTCTCATGAACGTTTGTCCCTCCCGGTGCGTTGCACCATGCCCTGCATATCGGGCCGGCAGCAATTCTTTTTGATTTCCCTTTAATATTATCGAATCCCCTGGTAAAAAACAAGGGGGGATTTATGCAAAAGTCTCTTGCTTTTGAGCGCAGTTGTGGTATTCTGAGACAAAATACCGGGAATGGAGGGACTGGTTTTGGTCAAATACGGGGTGCTGCTGGCACTTTTTGCCCTGACTTTTCTGCTGCCGGGGGCAAGCAAGGGGTGGGAGAGTGTGTCGATGTGGTGGTATCTGCCCATGCTGGCCGCGGCTCTTTTTCTGGGCGTGTGGATTGGAAAGCGGCGCCGCGACGCCCGCGAGCGGGAGCAGAGAAGGCTGGAAATGGAAAACCGTCCGCGCGACTATGCGGCCGGCCGCCGCAGCGGCAAGAGCAGGAAAAAGTAGGGCGGGCAAAGGGCCTTCCCAAAGAAGGCTGCGTCCAAGCCGGATGTCTTCCTGAGGGACGGCGCTGCCGCCCGGTGAAAAGGAAAAGGCCCCGGTGCGCAGAAAATGCCTGAAACACGAAAAAGAAGGGAGAAAAGAAGATGTTTCCAGCCATGAGGAGAAGCGACAAGGCGCTGCCCGAGCGCGAGGTTTTCGACATGCTGCAGCACTGCACGAGCGGCGTGCTGGCCCTGTGCGGCAAGGACGGCTACCCCTACGCCGTGCCGGTCAGCCACGTCTGTGACCCAAAGAGCAAAAAGCTCTATTTTCACTGCTTCCGGGAGGGATATAAGCTCGACCTCATCCGGCAAAACGACAGGGTGTCCTTTTGCGTGGTGGAGCGCGACGACGTGGTGCCCGAGGAGTTTGCCACCCATTTTCGCAGCACCGTGCTCTTCGGCCGCGCCCGCATCGTGACCGACGACGCCCTGCGCCGCCACGCCCTGCGTCTGCTCAACGCCAAGTTCTCGCCCCAGTATCCCGAGCAGGGGGAAAAGGAAATCGAGCTCTCGTGGGAGCGCGTGTGCGTGGTGGAGATCACGCCCGAGCACATCACTGGAAAGGGCGTGCCCAAATGAGCCCCCTGCTGCATGTGAACAGACCTTGTGGCAGGGTAAAAAATGAGCGAGGCTCATAAAAAATAAAAGAAAAAATAAAATGCCCATCCAAAAACTGAAGAAACAATTAAAAATTAAATAAAAATAAAAACAAAATCGAAAATTCACAAAAAATACATCAAAATTGACACGTTCGACATTTTTTGATAAAGTTTTGAAAAAGACCATGAAGGATCTGCTCTCCCGGCAGGCAACCGGGAAAGCGGCCTTGAGAAGCCGGGCATTCAGAGAGCACCGCAGCCGGGGAAAGGCAGAGCTTAGGAAGAAGGCAGGCGCGCACTGCGCGGGTGCCCTTTGTCGGAAAGGAGCGTCGGCAATGAGCGGGTTGAAGCGGCGGTTTACCCCTTACACGGTGGAAGACAAAATTCCCACAAATTTTCAAAGTTTCCAGGTGTATTTTGCCTATCCGGCCATGCTGGTGATATGGATTGTCGCCCTGGTGTGGATGCCGGAGAAGCTAAACGGGAGCGTGCCGGGCCTGCTGATTGACATGGCGCTTTGTATTCTGGTGCTCTGCTGGCTCAAGAACTGGAAAATGACGGGATATTATGCCGTTTTGCTTCTTCAAATCTGGAACCTGGTGTGCCTTCCCTTTTCCGTAAAGCAGGACATTGCCATGGGAAAGAGCCCCGGGGCGGTGACATATAACGCGCTGGTGGTGCTTGTTTTCTCCCTGGGCATCATGCTGTATTACTGGAAGAGAAAGATTTTGTTTGTGCTGTCCAAAGAGGGCGGCAGGGAGGCTCTTCTCGTCATTCGCAGGGCGGCGGCCGCCCCGGGGGGAAAGACCCTGGTTGAGGCGGGCATCCTGCAGGTGATTGGCGGCGGGGAAGCCGCCCTTGAAAAAGACGCGCCGCAGGAGGGGGCCCCTCGGGAAGCCGACGCCCCGGACGGCTGTGACGCTGCGGGCGATGGGGGCGCCGGGGAGGGCGTGGACGCCGGAGAGGCTCAGGACATCAGGGACGGCAGAGAGAGCCGCAGCGACCCCTCTTGAAGCAGGGGGAAGGAAAGAGGGCGACATTATGACAGACAATCCATACACCATGACAAGGGCGCAGCGCACGCAGCTTATGGAGCGGCTGCTCCCGCTTTACAGGGAGCGGTTTGACCTGAGAAACAAGCATGTGGCGTGGGCGGAGCTGCCGGGAAAATCGCCCGAGCTTTCCGAATACTCCCCCGAGGTGCTGAGGTTTTACACACGGGCCTGCGCCCACTTCGGCCTGCTGCAGGACTTTGAGGAGCAGGGCGACGGCTTTGTGCTCAAGGGCCTCACCCGGGCGGGGCTGGAGCGCATCGGGGCAAAAAACAGCAGCATGGTGCGCTTTATCGCCCTGTTTGCGGGCTACACGCTGGCAGAGCTTTTGGCAAGGTATTTTGTCAGGGGCCTGTAGGCCGGGGGAAATCCTGCCCGGCGGGCCGGGACATCATGGAAAAGGAGCGAAGGGCATGACGCAAAGGGAAGACGGGATTCAGGTGCTTGGCGAGCGTGAGCAGCAGGAGCTGGCCGACCGCCTCATGACCTTTTTGGGAAGCCGCCCGAGCGGGAAGGTGACGGCGCTGCGCTGGGACGAGATTGGCTCTCAGTTTCCCGCGCTGGCCGCCTATACGCCGCAGACGCTGCAATTTTACACCGGACTTTGCGACGATTTGGGGCTGCTCCGGGGGTTTTATGACGACGGGGAGGTCTTTTCCATGGACGGGCTCAGCCGTCTCGGAAGGCTTTGGGGAACGCAGCAGCGCACCCTGCACAAGCAAAACATCGGCGACTGGGTGTATTATTTCTTTGTCAGCCTTGCCATCGGCCTGATGGCCTCCCTTCTCAGGGAAAACGGGATTTTGTGACTGAGAAAAAGCATCCCCCCTGCCACCGCAGGGGGGATGCTTTTTGTCTGTTTTTGGGTGCGGAAGGGACTCAGAAGGCCACCTTTTGGGCCAGCCAGGCGGCAACCTCGTCGATGGGCATGCGCACCTGCTCCATGCTGTCGCGCATGCGCACGGTGACGCAGTGGTCGGCGGGGGTGTTTTCGTCGCCCACCGTCTGGAAATCGACCGTGATGCAAAAGGGCGTGCCGATTTCGTCCTGACGGCGATAGCGCTTGCCGATGGAGCCGGCCTCGTCGTAGTCGACCATAAAATCCTTGGACAGGCTGCGCAGCAGCTCCTGCGCGGGCTCCGCCAGCTTTTTGGAGAGCGGCAGCACGGCGGCCTTGAAGGGCGCCAGCGCCGGGTGGAAGCGCATGACCACACGGGTGTCGTTTTTCTCGGCGTCGACCACCTCTTCGTCGTAGGCCTCCACCAGGAAGGCCAGCGTCACGCGGTCGGCGCCAAGGCTGGGCTCGATGACGTAGGGGATGTATTTGCTGTTGTCCTCAGGGTCAAAATACTCCATGGATTCGCCCGACACGCGCTGGTGCGCCGACAGGTCAAAGTCGGTACGGTCGGCAATGCCCCACAGCTCGCCCCAGCCGAAGGGGAAGAGGTATTCAAAGTCGGTGGTGGCGTTGGAGTAGTGCGACAGCTCCTCTTTTTCGTGGTCGCGCAGCCGCAGGTTGTCCTCGGAGATGCCAAGGTCGAGCAAAAACTTCTTGCAGTAGTCCTTCCAGTAGGCAAACCACTCGAGGTCGGTGCCCGGTTTGCAGAAAAACTCCAGCTCCATCTGCTCAAATTCACGGATGCGGAAGATGAAGTTTCCGGGCGTGATCTCGTTGCGGAAGGATTTTCCAATCTGCGCCACGCCGAAGGGGATCTTGCGGCGGGTGGTGCGCTGGATGTTCTTGAAGTTGACAAAGATGCCCTGCGCCGTCTCGGGCCGCAGGAAGAGCTCGCTCTTGCTGTCCTCGGTCACGCCCTGGAAGGTCTTGAACATCAGGTTGAACTTGCGGATGTCGGTAAAGTCGCACTTGCCGCACACCGGGCACACGATGTTGTGCTCGCGGATGTAGGAGAGCATCTGCTCGTCGCTCCAGCCGGCGGGGTTGACGCCGGTGTCCTCGATCAGCTTGTCGGCGCGGTGACGCGTTTTGCAGGCCTTGCAGTCCATGAGCGGGTCGGAAAAGCCGCCCACATGGCCCGAGGCCACCCACACCTGCGGATTCATCAGAATGGCAGAGTCCAGCCCCACGTTGGTGCCGCTCTCCTGCACAAACTTCTTCCACCAGGCGCGCTTGATGTTGTTTTTGAATTCCACGCCCAGAGGGCCGTAGTCCCAGGCGTTGGCCAGGCCGCCGTAAATCTCGGAGCCCGGATAGACGAAGCCGCGGCCCTTGCACAGCGCCACGATTTTTTCCATGGTCTTGCTTTGATTGTCCACGTTTGACACATCCTTTTATCGGCCGGGCGCCGGGCGCCGGCATATTTCATCAGAAGGGGCCTTTTGAAAATTCCTTTTTTTACTAAATTTTCGCTTCGCACAAAGGCCTGCCGAAAGGGCCGGGCCACAGGGCCGGCGCTCATTCAATTGTATCCAGTTTGTCCGTCCGTGTCAACAAACAGGGCCGATTTTTAGGCAGGTTTTCCTCAAAAAATGATTGAAAAACGACAGGAAATAGGGGATAATAAAAAGCACATGGAATGAAAACGTTGCGCACCCTTTGGTTTCGCGACCGAAGGGGCGTGCCCAAATGAGGAAAATGTGCGGCCTAAGGCGGGTTGCGCGCAGCGCGCCGTCTGCATAAAATGGCAGCAAACCGGTATGGAATACAGGGAGGGCCTGCGGCTTTGGCGTCCGGAATGGGGCATGCCGGCGCGGCGCCTTGCAACAATACATAGACAATGGGGTTTTACGATATGAGAAATTGCGCAATTGTGCTGGCGGCAGGCGAGGGGACCCGCATGAAGGTTGCCACGGCGAAGGTGCTGCTTCCCGTGCTGGGGAAGCCCATGGTGCAGTGGGTGCTCTCGGCAGCCCGGGGCGCCGGCGTGGAGGACTGCTGTCTGATTGTGGGAAAGGACTGGCAGCAGGTGGAGCAGTGCGTCGGCGGCGAGGCGGAGTACGCCCTGCAGATGGAGCGCAAGGGGACGGGGCATGCCGTGATGCAGGCGGATGATTTTCTGCGCCGTCATGCGGGAGGGCACTGCGTGGTGCTGGCGGGCGACTGCCCCCTGCTTTCGCAAAAGACGCTGGAGGAGGCCTTTGCCCTGCACGAGAGGGAGCACAACGCCGTCACCGTGATTTCGGCGCGCCTGAGCGACCCCTATGGCTACGGACGCGTCATCCGCGACGGGCAGGGCGGCCTGCTTCGCATTGTGGAGGAAAAGGATGCAAACGAGGAGCAGCGCCTGGTGCAGGAGATCAACTCCTCTGCCTACTGGTTTGAGGTCGACGCGCTGCTGGAAGCCTTGCCCCTGCTTGACAACCGCAATGCCAAGGGGGAATATTATCTCACCGACGCCATTGAAATTTTGCTGCGGGGAGGGTGCCGGGCCGGCGTCTTCGAGGCGATTGACAGCGACGAGATCCTGGGTGCCAACACCCAAAAGCAGCTTTTGACGCTGCAAAAGGTGGCCCAGGCCAAGGTGCTCGAGCGCCATCTGGACAACGGCGTGATGATTACAAGCGACGACGGGCTTGTGATCGGGCCCGACGTTGTGATCGGACGGGGCACCGTCATCCACGCGGGCAGCCGTCTGACGGGGGACACCCGCGTTGGGGAGGACTGCCTGCTGGGGCCTGCCGCCGTGGTGGAGGACAGTCTGCTGGGCGACGGGGTGACGGTGGTCAGCAGCCAGATTGAAAAAAGCGTCGTCGGGGCGCACACGAGAATCGGGCCCTATGCGCACATCCGTCCCGACTGTGTGATTGCCGAAAAGGTGAAAATCGGAAACTTTGTGGAGGTCAAGAACTCCACGGTGGGGGCGGCGACCAGCATCGCCCATCTCACCTATGTGGGGGATGCCGATGTGGGGGCGCGCTGCAACTTCGGCTGCGGCGTTGTGACCACCAACTACGACGGCAAGAGGAAATACCGCACCACGGTGGGCGACAACGTCTTTATCGGGTGCAACGTCAATCTGGTGGCGCCGGTCTGCCTGGAAGACGGGGCGTATATCGCCGCAGGCTCCACTATCACCGACAACGTTCCCAAGTCTGCGCTCGCCATTGCGCGTGCGCGGCAGGTGATAAAAGACAACTGGGTTTTGACAAACAAGGAGGAGTAAACGCCATGGTGCAGTCTCACAATCGGCACCCATTCAAAATCTTTTCGGGCAATTCCAACCGGCCCCTGGCTGAGGCCATCGCCTCGGCGCTGGGCACCAAGCTCGGCGACGTGGAGGTCGGACGCTTTTCCGACGGGGAGGTCTGCGTGACGGCCAACGAGTCGGTGCGCGGCTGCGACACCTTTATCGTGCAGTCGACCTCGGGCCCGGTCAACGACCACCTCATGGAGCTTCTGGTCATGATCGACGCCTTCAAGCGCGCCTCGGCGGGACGCATCACGGCGGTCATGCCCTACTTCGGCTATGCGCGTCAGGACCGCAAGGCCAAGGCACGCGATCCCATTTCGGCAAAGCTGGTGGCAGACCTTCTGACCACGGCGGGCGCCGATCGCGTGCTGACCATGGACCTCCACGCGGATCAGATCCAGGGCTTTTTCAACATTCCGGTGGATCACCTGCAGGCAGCCCCCGCGCTTGCCGCCTATTACAAGAGGCAGCTCAAGATGCTGGGCAAGGAGAACTTTGTTGTGGTCTCTCCCGACGCCGGCTCGGTGGCGCGGGCACGCAAATTTTCGCAGAAGCTGGGCGATGTGCCCATCGCCATCGTGGACAAGCGCCGTCCGCGCGCCAACGTCAGCGAGGTCATGAACATCATCGGCGAGGTGGAGGGCAAGCACTGCCTGCTGCTCGACGATTTGGCCGACACGGCCGGCACGCTGTGCCATGCCGCCGAGGCCCTGATGGAAAAGGGCGGCGCCGCCTCGGTCTCGGCCGCCACGACGCACGGCGTGCTGTCGGGCAAGGCGGTGGAGAACATCAGCAAGAGCCCCCTCAAGGAATTTGTCATCATGGACACCATCGACATCCCCGAGGAAAAGCGCATCGACAAGATCAGGGTGCTCACCGTGGCCCACATTTTTGCCGAGGCCATGGAGCGCATTTACGAGGAGCTGCCGGTTTCCACCCTCTTCAATTGAGGGAAACCGCGCTTTGCATGCGCGTTTGCGTGCGCTGACCATCCGGCCGCAGCGACGGCCTCTTGCGGCGGATCCTGCGCAAGAGGGCCTGTGCGCCGCCTGTGCCCCGACGCGCCGGATGCCCGCAAAAGAGCGGGAGGGATGGATATTGATACACTTTTGAAAAAGGGCCTTGCGCGCAGCGACGCCCCTTTTGTTCCCGGACGCGCCGGGCCAGACGGCCCGGCGCGCCCGTGCCTTTGCGCCGCAGGGGGCATCCCTTTTCGCCCCTGTGTGCCGGACCGGCCCGGCGCCGTCGTTTTTCGCTTCTTCAAGGCCTGTCGGTTCGAGCCTGAGGGGCGTATCTCCCTTTTATGCGGGGCCGTGCTGTGGCGCCGCCCCTCTTTTTCAGAGCCTTTTGCGGGCTCTTCTTAAAGAGAGGATACAAAAACCTTCCCGAGAGGAGACAACAGCCATGGCCTTTTCCCTGTTTTCCGGCGGCGCCCCCGAATATCTTGTGGCAGGGCTTGGAAATCCCGGAAAGCAATACCTGCACACCCGGCACAACGCGGGGTTTTTGGCAGTGGAATACCTGTCTCAGCAGCTGCACGCCCCTGTGAAGAGAATCCGCCACCATGCGCTGACGGGCAATGCCGTGGTGGGAGGCCATCGCGTGATGCTGCTCATGCCGCAGACCTATATGAACCTGTCGGGGGAGTCGGTGGGCGACGCCGCCCGCTTTTACAAGATTCCGCCCGAGAGGATCATCGTCATCTATGACGACAAGGACATCCCGGTGGGACGCCTGCGGGTGCGCGGCAAGGGCTCTGCCGGCGGGCACAACGGCATCAAATCCATCATCGCGCACCTGGGCAGCGACGAATTTCCGCGCATCCGCATCGGAATCGGCCGGGCGGAAGATCCCGAAACCGACCTGGCCGAACATGTGCTCGGGGAGTTCACAAAGGAAGAGCAAAAGCATATCTTTGAAATACTGGGCTATGTGGCGCAGGGCGTGGAGCTCATTGTCACGCAGGGCGTGCAGCAGGCCCAAAGCAAATTAAACGGGATTTGTCTATGAAAGAGCTCATGGAAAAACTCAGGGCGCTGCCCCAGACGGCACAGCTTGGGCAACTGCGTGCGCAAGGGGAGACGCCCGTTGCGCTGACCGGCCTTTCCCCGGCGGGAAAGGCCCTTTTGTGCTGCCTGCTTTCCCGGGAGGAGCGCTGCCTTGTGCTGTGCGCCGACGACGCCGAATGCCGCAGCCTGGAAAGGGAGCTGCAGGGGCTGTCGGTGCGCACGGTCTGCTACCCTGCAGTGGATTTGGTGCTGCACGGGGTGGAGGGGGCCTCGCGCGAGTTCATGCACCAGAGAATTGCGGCGCTGCTCGGGATAGAGCGGGCGCAGGTGGTGCTGGCCACGCCCGACGCGGCCGTGCAGTTTACGCTGCCGCCCTCCCTGCTTGCGCAGGCCTGCATCGAGCTGCGCTGCGGCATGGAGATTTCGCCCAAAACGCTGCTCGAACGGCTGGTGGAGGCCGGCTACACGCGCAGCGAGCTGGTGGAGGGGCCGGGGCAGTTCTCGTCGCGCGGCGGCATTGTCGACGTCTTTGCGCCGGGCGTGCAGCAGCCCCTTCGCGTGGAGTTTTTCGGAAACGAAATCGACACGCTCAACCTCTTTGACGTGCTGACCCAGCGCCGCACGCAGCGCTGCGAGAGCGCCTTCTTGCCCCCGGCCACACAGCTTTTGCCGCAGGGCGGGACGGCCGGCCTGCGCGACAGGCTGGAGCACAGGGCCCGTGCGGCGGCCGGGCGGCGGGGAGAGGCGGCAAGGGTGACGGTGGAGCTGTGCGGGCAGATGCTCGAGCGGCTCGACGAGGGGGCCGACCCGGAAGATCGGCTCATGCCCCTGCTGTGGGACAGGCCGGCCACGCTGCTCGACTATCTCCCGGATGCGCCGGTGCTGGTCAGCGAGGAGCGCGCCTGCGCCAAGCGCCTGCTGCAGTCGCAGGCCTTTTTGGACGAGGAAATCAAGCGGGCAATGGAGGAGCGGCAGCTCTCGGGGGAGCTTGCGGAGTTTGCCCTCTCCCCCGGCGCCTTCTGGAGTGCGCTCGGGCACAGGGAGGTCGTCTTTTTGGAGACGCTGCCCCACGGACGCTATGAACTTGCCCCCAAGGGCCTCATCGAGGCTTCGGAGCGCCACGTCACCGGCCTTGGCGACAACATTTCGGTGCTGCTCGACGAGGTTGGCGACCTGCTAGGGCAGGGGTATGACATCTGCTTTTTCTCGGCGACCGACCACCAGAGCATTTCGCTGCGCGCCGTTTTGGAGCAAAACGGCGTGGCGCTGCAGCATGTGCGCTTCGCGGTGGGGGCGCTGCCCTCGGGGGTCATCTACCCGCAGGGCAAGCTGGCTGTTTTGAGCGACGCGCGCGTCTCGCCCGAGCGGGCCAGGCGCCGCCGCGCGCCAAAACACGCCGCCGGCGAGAAAATCAAGACCTATTCCGACCTTCGCGCGGGCGACTATGTGGTGCATCAAAACTACGGCATCGGCTGCTATCAGGGCATCGTCCAGATGCACCTTGAGGGCGTGACCAAGGACTATATCAAGATTGTCTACCAGGGCAGCGATGTGCTCTACGTTCCGGCAAACCAGCTCGACCTTGTCAGCAAGTATATCTCGGGTGACGACAAAACGCGCGTGCGCCTGTCCAAAATGGGGGGCGCGGAGTGGCAGAAGACCAAGCAGCGCGTGCGCCACGCGGCGAAGGACATGGCAAAGCAGCTCACGGCGCTCTATGCCGCAAGGCAAAAAATCGAGGGCTTTGCCTTTGGCCCCGACACCGACTGGCAGGCCTCCTTTGAGGCCAGCTTCCCCTATCAGGAGACCGACGACCAGCTTCGCTGCATCGACGAAGTCAAGCGCGACATGCGCAAAAAGGTGCCCATGGACCGCCTGCTGTGCGGCGACGTGGGATTCGGCAAGACGGAGGTGGCGCTGCGCGCCGCCTTCAAGGCCATTGAAAACGGCAAGCAGGTGGCCTTCCTGGTGCCCACCACCATTCTCTCGTGGCAGCATTACACCAACGCACTGGCCCGCTTTTCGGCCTTTCCCATGCGCATCGACAACCTCTCGCGCTTTCGCACGCCAAAGCAGCAGCAGGATGTGCTGCGCCGCCTGCGCACGGGCGAGCTCGACATGGTCATCGGCACCCACCGCCTGCTGCAAAAGGACGTGAAATTCAAGGATTTGGGGCTGCTCATCGTCGACGAGGAGCAGCGCTTTGGCGTGGGCCACAAGGAAAAGCTCAAGGAGCTGACCCACAAGGTCGACGTGCTCACGCTGACCGCCACCCCCATTCCCAGAACGCTGGGCATGGCGCTGTCGGGCATCCGGGACATGTCCATCATCGAGCAGCCGCCGCTCAACCGTCAGCCGGTGCAGACCTATGTGCTCGAGCACGACGAGGGCGTGGTGCTCGACGCCCTGCGCAAGGAGCTGCGCCGGGGCGGGCAGGTGTTTTACCTGCACAACCGGGTCGACACCATCGAGCGCACGGCGTCGGCGCTGCAGGCCGCCCTGCCCGACGCGCGCATCCGCACGGCGCACGGCAAAATGGGGGAGGAGCAGCTCGGCGAAATCTGGGAGAGCATGGTGGCCGGGGAGATCGACGTGCTGGTGTGCACCACCATCATCGAGACCGGGGTGGACGTGCCCAGCGCCAACACGCTCATCGTGGAGGACGCCGACCGTCTGGGCCTGTCGCAGCTCTATCAGATTCGCGGCAGGGTGGGCCGCTCCGACCGCAGGGCCTATGCCTTTTTCACCTACCGGCGCGGCAAGGCGCTCAGCGAGGACGCCTCCAAGCGGCTTGCCACCATCAGGGAGTTTACGCAGTTTGGCTCGGGCTTCAAAATCGCCATGCGCGACCTGGAAATCCGAGGCGCCGGCAACGTGCTTGGCGCCGAGCAGCACGGCCACATGGAGGCCGTGGGCTACGACCTCTACCTCAAGCTGCTGGAGGAGGCCGTGCTCGAGGAGCAGGGCGTGACCAGCAGCAAGGTGAGCTGCACGGTCGACTTTGTCATCGACGCCAACATCCCGACAAAGTATATCGGCAGCAGCGAGCTGCGCATCGACATGTATAAAAAAATCGCCGCCGTCGAGAGCGAGCAGGAGCTCTCCGAGCTCTTTGACGAGCTGTGCGACCGCTTCGGAGACCCGCCTGCGCCGCTTGTCAACCTGTGCAGGACCTCCCTGGTGCGAAATCTTGCCGGGCAGATGGGCATTGAGGAGATAACCGAGCGCAGCGGCAACCTCATTGTGGACGCCCGCCGCCTGCCCATGGAGGCCGTGATGGCCCTGGCCGCCGCCCACAGGGGAAAAATCCTCTTTTCGGCCGGCAGCAAGCCCTATCTGACCGTGCGCCCCGAAAAGGGGAAAAACGGGCTTGAGACGGCACAGTGGGCGCTGGAGCAAATTGGGCAGGCTGTGGAGCAGGCCGCAAAAGAACACCCGCAGCAGGAAATGCAGGCGCAGGAAAAACAGACGGCCGTCCAAAAGCCGCAGGAATAGATGAGGCAGAGAAAAAGAGAGGGGGAAGGGCCTGCCTGTGCGGCAGGGATGGCTGCAAGCAACGAAAAAAGCAGGGGGAAAGAGCCTTTTGGCTCTTTCCCCCTGCTGCACAGGTGCGGTTTGTGAGGGCGCTTGGAGGCGCTGGGTGAAGCCTTGTCATTGGGCTGCCTGCCAGGCCACCAGCAGGTTGACCATCAGGCCGTAGCTTTCCACACCATGCTGCTGCCCGTTGGACTTGAGCAGGATGTCGTTGATGTGGCTTTGCAGGTCGTTGACCCAGCCGTCGTAGCCTGAGACGTGCTCGGAATAGGCGATCAGGTCGTCGCGCACCCCCTCGTCGAGCGAGAAATAAAAGGTGCGGTAGCCCTCAAAGTCGGCCTGGTAGTATGCCGAGCAGGTGTAGAGCAGGCCCATGAAGTAAGCCGAGTACTGCAGGGCGGCGTCGTCGCAGGACGAGCAGGCCAAAAAGGCCGAGAAATTGGCCTCCTCCTCGCGCGCAACCAGCAGCGAGTGCGACATCTCGTGGGCCACCGTAAAGGGCAGGGAGGGGGGCGTGCAGTCCGTGTTGATGACGGCCTCGCAGGTGAAGGGGGAATACAGCCCGCCGATGCCCAGATGGCTCATGACGGTGGACAGCAGCGCCCCCTTGGGACGCGACGCATAGCCCCGGTAGACAGGAAAGCTCTCGCCCAAGGTGCGGTAGGCCTCGCGAAGCTGCTTGCCGTAGCCTTTGACGGTGCGCCCCTCATAGTCGGCCTGACTGCGCAGGGAGGCGGCACGCTCTGCCAGAAGCTGCGCGGTGTCGGCGATGCTCCGGGCGGTGACGTCGGTTTCGGGATAGCCGAGCTGCTCTTCCAGCGTCAGCGTGTGGTAGCCGACGCCCAGCGTGAGCTGGAATACGCTCATCATCACGAAAAAGACGCTCAGGGCAGTGGACAGCAGCGCCCAGAAGCCGCCCCATGAATCGGCGTCGGCATCCCGGCTGCGGCCAGAAGAGCTTTTTCGGCGCAGCAAATCCCACAGCAGCAGCCCCAGCGCCGCGAGGGGGATGCCCAGCAGCAGCTCCAGCAGGCAGAAGGGCAGCAGGTTGCTGACAAATTTGACCGGGAGAGACAGCAGCCTCGAAACCGGGATCACAAAACGGCTGACAAAGCTGCCCGGCAGCAGCCGCAGCAAAAGCATGAGAGACACCCAAAAAAGGCCGGTGCACAGGGGGACCAGTACCAGGGGCGACAGGCCCGAGAGGCTGGTGCGGCCCCGGTAGCGCCCCCTGAGGGGCGCAGGACGCAGGCTCACAGCGAGCCTCCTGCCGACCGGCGGGAGCGCAGCTCGTCTAAAAACTGCTCCTGCTGCTGCGGCGACTCAAAGGCGCGCAGAGGTACGATCAGGCTGGTGTTGTCCTTGAGGGGCAAGATGAGGTAGTCTTTTTTCAGGCGGATTTCGACGATGTTGGCATAGGGGTAAAGCTTGTCAAAGCCGTCGGAATAAATGCGCACGCCCTTGGAATTGAGGCAGACGGTGCGCGGCGTCAGCGAGGTTTTACCGGCCGGGGTGCCCACAAATTTTTTGGAGCGGCGGCGCAGGAAAAAGGAGAGGGTTTTGGGCAGAAAAAGCAAATAGAGAGCGCAGGCCGCAGCGCCGCACAGCAGGCATCCGATAGAAAAGGTGAAGTCGTCAAAGGAGTAGTAGAGCAGCGCACCGAACAAAAAGGCGCACAGGCCGTTTGACATCATGGTGTTGCGCCGAATCACTTTGTTGGTGCGAAAAGCCTCAAGACCCGATTCCACGAGGTCTTGCAGCAAGGGCTCATAGCGAATTTCCAAGGGGGATCCCTCCTATAGCAGTCAAGGTTTGCATGAACATGAAGATGGATGATACAGCCCATCATATCATTCCCCTTTTGCACAAGTCAAGTAAAAGGGGAATTGCCTTTTGTGTGAGGGAGACGGAGGCCGCTAGGCGTCGTAAGTCAAAATGCCCGCAGGTCAAAAAGGCCTGCGGGCATTTTTGGCTCCGGGTGGGGATTTGAAGTGCGGCTGGAGGCGGGGATAGGCCCTGCGATGCCCGTCCCTCAGCGCGGACGGCGCACCCTTTTGCACTTGGCGACCGGCCGGCAGGACTCTCCCTGGCGGTAGCGGTGCAGCTCGAGCTCATCTTGCTCTTCCAAATCGCGCAGGCCCGAAAGCGATTCCAGGTGGTGCCGGAATTCATGGCGCAGCGTTTTGCGCATCTGACGCTCGATTGCCGTACGGGGCATGCCCCGGAACAGGCGGTAAAACGAGCCGTAATACAGCACGATGTAGCGGCCGAGCTGGTCGCAGCAGTATTGCCCGAGCGTATAGAGCGGCTGCTCTGTGCGGCTTTCGGGGTGAAGCGGCGCTTCGTCGCTGATGAGAATACCTGCGTTGAGGCCCTCAAAAAAGACCTCTGGCAGTTCGCAGGCAAGCTCTTCGAGCAGGGCAGAGAATTCCTCGGGGGAGGGGAAGCGATATAACCTGGACAATGGCAGTTCTCCTTATAAGGGAATAGACCGTCCTATGGCTTTCGGAGGGACGGCGCGTTTCAAAGAGTGGGGAGCTCGGGGGCCTGACGCCCCTCCCGCCGGGCCAGGGCAAGCGCCAGCTCATAGTGGATGAGGGCGGGGGAGAGATGGGTTTCGTCAGGCCGGATGGCAGAAAGGTTGAGCTTGTCGGGCAGGGGAAGACGCAGCGTGAAAACGGCGCCGTCCCGGTTTTCCACGTCCAGCCGCCCGCCCGAGAGACGGGCAAACTGATCTACCATGCACAGCCCAAGGCCGCTTCCGGGCGACCCGGTGGTAAACCAGGGCGTCAGAATATGGGGCAGGTCCTTCGGGGCAATGCCGGGCCCGTCGTCGGCAACGCGCAGGACGCCAAACCCTTTTTCGCAAAAGGCAGACACCGTCACAGTGCTTTTGCAGTGCTGGAGGGCGTTGGAAATCAGGTTGAGCAGCGCCCGCTCGAGTGAGAGCTCGTTGGCCAAAACGATGGGGCTGTCCCTGAGAGAGCAGACGAGCTCAGGCGAGTTTTGGTTCGTGAGGCCGGGGGAAAGCCGCCCCGTGACTGCCGTAACCACGTCGCACAAATTGACGGCGGTGGAGGTAGATACCGTGATATCGGCATCCAGCGTGGCGGCCAAGGCCGAGACGTTACGGCGCAGCGCCGCGACGTTTTGCTCCATGACGTCAAGCAGGGGCTTTTCCCGCTCCGAGGCGTGGTGAGACAGCAGGGATACACAGTTGCGCAGTGTTGCAAGCGGCGTTGTGAGATCGTGCATGGCGGTTGCGATGGCCGGGTCAAGGGAGATGGAGGTGGCGTCTGAAATGCTGCATACAGTGCCCTGCAGGCCCGATTCGTAAAAGACGGGCACCAGGTACATCGCAAAACGGCCGTGGGCGCTGCCGTCGAGCAAAATGGTGGCCGGGCGCATGAGAGAAAGCCTGGGAGATACGCTCAGCCACATCATGGCGGGAAATTGCTCGGGCAACGGGGTGCCTTTTGTGAGATCGGGCAAAAACTCCTTTGCCGCCGCATTGAATCCGGTGGGGCAAAGGGAGGCGTCGGTGATCAGGGTGGGAACCAGATTGGACTTGAGAAGGGCACGAAGACTCTGAACCAATGACATGGCTGTCTCCTCTCACCTTTCTTCTAAAATTTTACCGACAATGAATGGTATTTTACCAATAGTATACCGCAAGCTATCATGAAATTTCAATAAAAAAACACCGGAGCGGTTGTCTTTTCTGGGGAAAATGATATAATGAAGAAAAAGCGGGGGCCGAGGTTCCCCGGAGGCTGTCTCAAATGAAGTTACAAAGGAGCTTGCGTCAATGAGTAAAGTGAAAATCGGAATCAACGGCTTTGGACGGATCGGACGCCTGGCGCTGCGCGCTTCCATGGATTACCCGGATCTCGATATCGTGGCCGTCAACGGCGGCGCGTCGGACCTGGACTATCTTGTTTATCTGTGCAAGTACGATACGGTGCACGGCAGATGGGATGCCGACATTACGCGCGGCGATGATTGCCTGTATATCAACGGGAAAAAGATCATGGTCTATTCCACCCGCGAGCCCACCGAAGTGCCGTGGAGAGACACGGGCGCGGAGTATATCCTCGAGTGCACCGGAAAATTTACGACGGCCGAGGCGGCCAGCGCACACTTTGTCGGCGGCGCCAAGAAGGTCATCATTTCGGCTCCTGCAAAAGACAGCGACACGCCTACCTTTGTCATGGGCGTCAACCACAACACCTATACCAAGGATATGAAAATCATTTCCAACGCCTCCTGCACCAGCAACTGCCTGGCGCCGCTTGCCAAGGTCATCAACGACAAGTTTGGCATCGTCGAGGGCCTGATGACCACCGTGCACGCCATGACGGCCACGCAGAAGGTGGTGGACTCCAACAGCAAGAAGGACTGGCGAAGCGGCCGCGCCGCCTCGGGCAACATCATCCCCTCCACCACCGGCGCCGCCAAGGCGGTGGGCCTTGTGATCCCTGAGCTCAAGGGCAAGCTGACCGGCATGTCGCTGCGCGTGCCCACGGTGGACGCCTCGATTGTGGACTTGACCGTCAACCTGGCCACCCCCACCACCTATGACGAGATTTGCCAGGCTGTCAAAGATGCGGCTGCCGGCTATATGAAGGGCTATATTGAATATACCGAAGACCCCATTGTGAGCAGCGACATTCTCACGCACCGCTGCTCCTGCGTCTTTGACGCCAAGGCCGGCATCATGCTCTCGCCCACCTTTGTCAAGCTCATGGCCTGGTATGACAACGAGTGGGGCTACACCTGCGCCATGCTCGACCTCGTGGAGCACATGTACCGGGTCGACAACGAGTAAAGAGCTTGAGACAACAATCAAAATGATTTTCCCAACAAAATCCCGCTTGCCCCCGGCAGGCGGGATTTTTTGGAGCAAAAGGATTTGACACCCTTCGGGAGGGGCCGTTTTGCCTGCCTGCTTTGGTAAAGCTGGCACGGGACTTGAGGGGAAATCAACAGCCCAGTCATGGATCATGCGGATGAGAAAAGGGAGCATGGCGGCGTGAAGGAGGCCGCCACGCTGCGGCAGGGAGTGACGAGGCTGCGGAGAAAAAAAGAAAAAAGCCTCGTGCAGGGGCGCGTCACAAGGGAGGGATCACCACTGTGGAAACGTGGGACGTTTACAACGCGAGGGGCGAAAAGACAGGACGTGTTCAAGAGGAGGGTCAGCCTCTCCGGGAGGGGGAGTTTCGCCTCTGCGGCTCGCTGTGGCTGCTCAACACAAAAGGGGAGCTGCTGATCCAGCAGAGAGCGCAGTGCAAGAGCAGAGCCCCTGGAAAATGGTCGGTGACGGGGGGCGGCGCCCTGGCGGGAGAGACCGGCCTGCAGGCCTGCCTGCGCGAGACGAGGGAAGAGCTGGGGCTTGCCTTTGAGCCGGAGCAGCTGTCGCTGCTGCTGAAAAGCGTGGGGGAGGGCCTGATTTTTGAAGACTACATCGTGCGCTGCGACCTGCCGGCGCAGGCCATGACGCTGCAGGAGCAGGAGGTGTCGCAGGTTCAATGGGCCTCCCCGCAGGAAATCCGCGCCCTGGCCGATGAGGGAGAATTTATCTATCAGGAATCGGAGCTTCAAAAGGTTCTCGATTACGCGAAGGAGAGCCTCAGGGAGAGGCCGCCTGCTCAGAAGGGGCAGCAGGGAGCCGGCGGGTAGGCCTGACAAGGGAGGGCTGCCGCACCTTCCCGCAGGCTGAAAACCGGGAGACAAGAGAGAGGGGGGCGGCCCTTTTTCAAAAAGGGGAGCCTCCCTAAAAAAGCAGGGCGCGGCGCGCCGCCGCTTTCGCGCGGACGCGCGAAAGCGGCCCCTTTTTAAGAAGGGGCCCGCTTTGAAAAAAGCGGGCGGCGCGCCTTAGCCGGGCCCTGCCTGCGCCGGCGCGCGCAGCGTGAGGGCCACCACCTCGGGCCGGTTGAAGAGCCGCAGGGGGAAGAGGCTGTTTCCAAGCCCTCTGCTGACCGCCATTGCCTGCCCCCCTTCGAGATACAGGCCGGCGGTGTACTGCGGGAAAAGCCCCTGGCCGGGGGCATAGAGCCCGCCCACCAGGGGCAGGCGCCACTGGCCGCCGTGGGCGTGGCCGCAAAAGCTCAGGTCCACGCAAGCCTGCACATAAAGCGCAAAGAGCTCGGGACGGTGGGAGAGCAGCAGCGAAAAGGCCCCCTCGCTTTGCCGCGACAGGCCGTCAAGCGTCTGCCGCAGGGCTGCCTGTGCGTCGGGCTCCTGCAGGGAACCTTGGTCGGCCAGTCCGCACAAAAAGATGCGCTCCCCACCGCGCTCGACAAAGAGGCCGGCGTTGTCCAGCAGGACGGCGCCGGCCTGCTGCACTGCGCGGCAGACTTCGCCGCTCCGGCCCGAGCGCAGCTCGTGGTTGCCGGTGACAAAAAAAGTGGGCGCAATGCCGCAAAGCTGCGAGACAAGGCTGGTGACGGGCTCGATGTCATAGCGCCTGCTGTCGACGGCGTCGCCCGTGAACACGATATAGTCGGGGCAAAGCTCGCGCACCCGGCGCACCAGCCTGTCCTGATTTTTTCCAAAGGATTTGCTGTGCAAATCCGAAAGGTGTACGATGACGGTGCCGTCAAAGGCGGCAGGCAGACGCACGCTTTCAAACGAGAGCCGCGTGACGCAAAGGGCGTTGTTCTGCCAGAAACAGAAAATGGCTGCGGCCAGCAGGAGGCAGGGCACCGCCGGATGACGGCGCAAAAAAGAGATAAGCTTCATAAAAAAACCCCCTTTGAGAAAAGCCTCTTTTCAGCATATCACACTGCGCCTTTTGGAAAAAGAGAAATTTATTTTTTCAAAAGGGCTTGACAAGGGGAGGTTACATGTGTAACCTTATAGACAGGTTACAATTGTACCCTGGCGGAAGGAAGGACGGACGACAATGAATGAGCTGGCTGAAAAAATTTCGGCCTCGGAGCTGGAGGTTTTGGAAATCCTGTGGCAGGCGGGAGAGCCGATGCCGGTGGCGCGCATTCGCGAGGCGCTGGCCGCTTCACACGACTGGGACGGCTCGACCGTAAAGACGCTGCTGCGCCGCCTGTGCGACAAGGGCGTGGTGCAGGCGCAAAAGAGGGAGGTTTTCTACTACAGCCCTCTGCTGAGCCGAAAGCAGTATCAGAGCTGGTCTGTGCGCTCGCTGCTGCAGAAGGTCTACCGGGGCAGCGCGCGTGACCTGGTGGCCTCGCTGGTCAGCGAGGCGCAGCTCAGCCCAAGCGACATCGAGGAGCTGCGGGCCATATTGTACCCGGAGGAGGGCGGCCATGCGTGAGGTGTTTTGGGTGATGCTGTCGCTCTCGCTGTCGGGCGCGGGGCTGGCGGCGGTGGTGGCGCTGCTGCAGCGCCTGCTGGCCAAACGGCTGCCTGCAGGGCTCTTTTACGGGCTGTGGGCGGCGGTGCTGCTGCGCATGATTGTGCCCGCAGGCCCCCTGGGCGGTGTCAGCCACGAGGCTGTGTCGCGGCTTGAGGCGCTGGCGCAGGCAAGTGCGGTGCAGGCGCAGGGGCAGACGGTGTGGCAGAGCACGGCGCTGACCGGGACCCCGGGCGGCGCGGGGGCGAGAGGAATCCTCTGGCTTGCCGTGGTGTGGGGCGCCGGTGCGGCGGGACTGCTGCTGTGGCGGCTTTGGAGCTACCGGTGCTTTTGCAAAGCGGTGGATAGCAGGTCGTGTCCTGTATCGCCTGAGATACGGGAGCAGATGCTGCCGCTTGCGGGGCAGGGGGGCCGCTTGCCGGAGCTTGTGGAGTGCGGCGGCGTGGGGGCTCCCATGCTGCTGGGGCTGCGGCGTCCCCGGATCGTGCTGCCCGCAGGGGATTTTTCCCCGCAGCAGATCAGGGACATGCTGGCACACGAGATGGTGCATTTCGAGCGCCGCGACCTTGCCCTCAAGTGGGCGGCCGTTGTCGTGACCGCGCTGCACTGGCCCAATCCGGCGGCATGGTATGCGCTGCGTCAGATGGGGATTTTCTGCGAGCTTTCGTGTGACGAGAGGCTCACAAAATCCTGGCCGGCGCTGCGCCGTGCGGCCTACGGGGCGCTGCTGCTGCGGCTCTCTCAGGGCGTCCCGGAGCGGGAAACGCCTCTGTCGGCCTCCTTTTCCGAGCAGAAAGAACGGTTGAAAGAGAGGTTAAAAACAATTATGACGCCAAAAAATACGGGGAAAAAGACAACGCTGCTGACGGCGGCGGTGCTGGCGGTGGCAGTGATTTCGTTTGTGGCTATGGGCGCCTACGCCGGGCGCTCGCAGCAGC
Organism: uncultured Clostridia bacterium; assembly: GCA_944376235.1. Lineage (GTDB taxonomy): Bacteria > Bacillota > Clostridia > Oscillospirales > Feifaniaceae > Galloscillospira. Next base: position 45,776 of record CALWCA010000020.1, read on the forward strand.
AAAATTCCGGGCAGGACGCGCTGCTTTTGCAGGAGGTGTCGGAGCTGCCCGGCGGGCAGGAGCAGGGACAGGCTCAGGAGCAGGAGCAGACGCCTGCGCTGCAGCAGCCCTTTGAGGCACAGGGTCAGCAGGTGAGCATTGCGGCGGAGTTTGGAACCCACGTGCATCCCATAACCCAGCAGGAAATCAGCCATGACGGCGTGGACTTCGTGCTCGAAGAGGGCACGCCGGTGCTGGCCGCCGCGCAGGGCGTGGTGGAGAGCGCGGGGTATGACGGCGAAGACGGCTACGCCGTATCCATTTCCCACGGCAACGGCATGTCGACCCGTTACTGCCACATGCAGGACGTGGAGGTGCAGCAGGGGCAGACGGTGGAAGCCGGCCAGTGCGTCGGCACCGTGGGCTCGACCGGCAACAGCACAGGGCCTCACCTGCACTTTGCCGTAAAGCAGGATGACGCCTTTGTCGACCCGCTTGCCCTGCTGGAGCAGTCCGGAGAGTGACAGAAAGGCTTTTTGGGAAGGCGGCCTGCCGCAGGGCAGGCCGCAAAGGCCCCGGGGAGGGGAGGGGGCGGCAGAGCCGCCCCCTCCCCTCCCCGGGGCCTTTGGTTTGCAGCGCCGGGAGAAGGGCTGCGTGGCTCAAAGAGGGGCCGTTTCATGAATGAGGGCGGCCGGGGGAACCGTGCCCTAGTGCAGGAGATCCCAAGAGGCGCTGAGGGGCATGAGGGAGGGTGTCCTGACGGCCTGCGGCAGGCGCAGAAAAAAGCAGGAGGGCGCTTCTTTGAAAGAAGCGCCCTCCTGAAGTGCTTTGAGAAGTGCAAAGGGAAAACGGCCCTTTGGGAAATCAATACATGCCGCCGCCCATGCCGGCCGCCGCTGCGGCAGCGGCAGCGGCTGCTGCGTCGCCCTTGGGATCGGGCTTGTCGGCCACGACGCTCTCGGTGGTCAGCACCATCGAGGAGACAGACGCGGCGTTTTCCAGCGCCGAACGGGTGACCTTGGCCGGGTCGACGATGCCGACCTCGAACATGTCGACATAGGTCTCGTTGTAGGCGTCAAAGCCGTAGCGAGGCTTGCCGGCCGCCCGGATGTTCTGCAAAATCACGGAACCCTCAAGGCCCGCGTTGGTGGCGATTTGACGCACCGGCTCCTCAAGCGCCTTGCGCACGATGGAGATACCGGTCTTGACGTCGCCCGTGGCGTCCTTCATCAGGGCCTCCACGGCGGGAATGGCCTCGACAAAGGCAGTGCCGCCGCCGGCCACGATGCCCTCTTCCACGGCAGCCTTGGTGGCGGCCAGGGCGTCCTCGATGCGCAGCTTCTTCTCCTTCATCTCGGTCTCGGTGGCAGCGCCCACTCTCAGGATGGCAACGCCGCCGGCCAGCTTGGCAAGACGCTCCTGCAGCTTCTCCTTGTCAAACTCGCTGGTCGTGACCTCCAGCGTGTTGCGGATCTGGGCAACGCGGGAGGCGATTTCGGCCTTGTCGCCGGCGCCGCCCACAATGATGGTGTTCTCCTTTTGGACCTTGACCTGCGCGGCGCGGCCGAGCTGATCCATCGTGGTGTCCTTGAGCGAGAAGCCCAGCTCCTCGGAAATGACCTCGCCGCCCGTGAGGATGGCGATATCACGCAGCAAATCCTTGCGGCGGTCGCCAAAGCCGGGCGCTTTGACGCACACGCAGGTGAAGGTGCCGCGCAGACGGTTGAGCAGCAGGGTGGTCAGAGCCTCGCCCTCGACGTCCTCGGCGATGATGCACAGCTTGCGGCCGGCCTGAACCACCTGCTCGAGCAGGGGCAGAATCTCCTGGATGGAGGAAATCTTCTTGTCGGTAATCAGGATGAGCGCGTCGTCGAGCACGGCCTCCATCTTGTCGGCGTCCGTGACCATATACGGCGAAATGTAGCCGCGGTCAAACTGCATGCCCTCGACCATCTCGCAGAAGGTCTCCGCCGTGCGGCTCTCCTCCACGGTGATGACGCCGTCTGCCGTGACCTTTTCCATGGCGTCGGCAATCAGCTTGCCGATGACTTCGTCGGCAGCAGAAATGGTGGCGACACGCGCGATGTCACCGCTGCCGCTCACGGGAGTGGCGGCCTTGCGAATGGCGCCAACTGCCGCTTCCACGGCCTGCGAAATGCCCTTTTTCAAATCCATCGGATTGGCGCCGGCGGCCACGTTCTTCATGCCCTCGCGGATGATGGCCTGCGCCAGCAGGGTGGCGGTGGTGGTGCCGTCGCCCGCCACGTCGTTGGTCTTGGTGGCGACTTCCTTGACAAGCTGGGCGCCCATGTTCTCAAGCGCGTCCTCCAGCTCAATTTCCTTGGCGATGGTCACGCCGTCGTTGGCAATCAGGGGCGTGCCGTATTTGCGCTCTAAAACAACATTGCGGCCCTTGGGGCCCATGGTAATCTTGACGGTATCGGCCAGCTTGTCAACGCCGCGCTGCAGCGCCTTGCGGGCCTCTTCTCCAAAAGCAATCTGTTTTGCCATAATGAATTCTCTCCTTTAATTCTCTAACGTTTACGCTTGGCCTTTGCTTATTCCACAACGGCCAGAATGTCGCTTTGGCGGACAATCAGCATGTCAACGCCGTCGACCTTGATTTCGGTGCCGGCATATTTGCTCACGATGATGTGCTGTCCCACCGACACGTTCATGGGCACCAGCACCCCGTCCACCGTCTCCCCGGGGCCTGCAGCAATGACCTCGGCAACCTGGGGCTTCTCCTTGGCCGAGCTGGCCAAAATGATGCCGCTCTTGGTGGTCTCTTCCGCTTCAATCATCTTGATGAGCACTTTGTCTGCAAGGGGTTTGACTGTCATCTGTGATTCCTCCTGGTTTATCAAAATTTTTTGTTTGACAACATTTTAGCACTCGATAACCTCAAGTGCTAATTCATTGTAACGCGAACATTTCGCTCTGTCAAGGGGATTTTGCAAGGAAGTTGAAAAAAAGTCGGTTGTTTTTGCAAAAGGGGTTGGATACAGGGTGCATAGCGGGGAAAGGGCCATGGAGCAGAGGGCAAAGAGGGCGTTTCAGGAAAGCTGCAGACGGCGCGGCGGGGGGATAACGCATGAGGCCCCGGCGCCGGGCGGTGCGCGCCAAAGGGCGCGCACGACAAAGGGAGAGCGCCGCTTTTGCGGCGCTCTCCCTTTGTATCCCTCTTTGAAAAGGGGCGTCCGGCGCCGGGGCGGGAGGCCTGGTGGGGCGGGCCGTCACCGGGTGTCTGACGGCGCTGCGGAGCCTCTGGCGGGACGGGGGCGAAAATACTGATAGTAGTCGCACTTGATCATGCCGTTGTAGAGCTTGCGCTTTTTGTCGGCGGCTTTTCCGTAGAAGCGTTCGAACTCCTCGTGGGAGGTGATGATGTTGCAGCTCCAATTTTCAAGGCGGGAGAAGACGCGGCCCATCTCGCGGTAGAGAGCTTCGCACTCCTGCCGCTCGGCCATGCGTTCGCCGTAAGGCGGGTTGCAGACAAGGGTGCCGCCCGCAAGGCCGGGGGAAAAGGCGCTCACGGGGGCGGTTTTGATGTGCAGGCAGTGCTGCACGCCGGCCAGCGCGGCATTTTGGGCAGTCAGGGCCGTCATGGCCTCGTCGATGTCGCTGGCGAGGATGGTCGCCTGCGCCGGCACGACGGCCTCGCGCGCCTCTTCACGCGCGTCGCGCAGCAGGGAAGGGGGGAGAAATCCAAAGTTCTCGAAGCAAAAGGAGCGGTGCAGGCCTGGCGCCATGCGGCAGGCCTGCATGGCAGCTTCGATGGCGATGGTGCCGCTTCCGCAGAAGGGGTCGGCGAAGGGCTCGCGGCCCCTGTAGCGCGCCGCGCGCACCAGCGCCGCCGCCAGCGTTTCGCGGATGGGGGCCAGGTTGCCCTGGGCGCGGTAGCCGCGCTTGTGCAAGGGGGCTCCGCTGGTGTCGAGCAAAATCATGGCCTCGTCGCGCAGCAGGAAAAACTGCACGGGAAGGCGAACGCCGGTCTCGGGCAGCCGCACAAGTCCATAAGCGGCGCACAGACAGTCGACCACGGCCTTTTTGACGATTTTCTGGCAGGCGGGCACGCTGTGCAGCAGTGACTTGACGCAGGAGCCCGTGACCACGACGGCGTCCTGCCGTGCGGCAAGGGCCGGCCAGTCGATGCCGCGCACGCCCTGGTAGAGCTGCTCGAAGCTGCGCGCGGGGAAGCGGGCCAAAAGAATCATGACGCGCTCGGCGCAGCGAAGGTTCAAATTGGTGCGCGCCACCGCTTCGGCGTCTCCCACAAAGGTCACGCGGCCGTCGATGACCTCGTGGATGTCGTAGCCCAGGTCGTAGATTTCCTCTTTGACATAGCGCTCGAGCCCGAAAAGGCAGGGCGCCTGAAGAAGCATAGTCTGCATAAGCTCTCCTCACACAGACGCCCCCCGCTCTTGCCGCGGGGGGCGCCGTTGCTGTTTTGCCGCAAAACGTTGCTGCGCCGGCCGGTTACTCGGCGACGATTTGTCCGTAGCCGCCGTCCTTGCGGTGATAGACGACGCACACCGCGCCCTGCTGGGCGTCGCGGTAGACAAAAAAGGAATGTCCCAAAAGGTTCATCTGGAGGATGGCCTCCTCCACGTCCATGGGTTTGAGCTGGAAGTGTTTTTCCTTGATGAGGGAGAAGGGCTCTTCTTCCTCAACGGCGACGGCCATGCCGTCAAAGGCGCCCGACTGAAGCCTCTGCGTCAGACGTTTTTTGTGCTTTTGAAGCTGGCGCTCCAGATTGTCGACGGCCTCCTCCAGCGAATGGAACATCTCGTTCGAGCGGGTTTCGGCACGGACCTGAAGCCCGCCTGAGACAACGGTCACCTCGGCAATCTCGTCGTTTTTCTGCGTGGAAAGACGTACGGTAGCCTGGGCGTCGTCGCGAAAATAGCGGTCGAGTTTGGACAGCTTCTTGTCGATTCGCGCCCGCAGTTCATCTGAAAGATGAAACTTCTTGGTGGTGATCGTGATATCCATACGAACATCTCCATTCCCTGTAGTATATTCCAAAGCCAAGCGGCTCAGGTGGCAAATATCCGGCCAGATTTTGGCCGGTTTTCGGGAGGCTCTCCTACCCTGGTTTCAGTATATCATAGCAGGACTTTGGAAGTCAAACGCAAACCATCTTGTGACGCATTTGGGAAAAAGACGTGTTTTTTTGAGCAAAAATACTAAAGGCCAAGGCACAATTTCGACAGGGGGCCAAGAGGCAAAGCCGCTTGCGGCAATTGCATTGCCGGCCGAAAATATGATATGATGTCAGCAATAGGGAAAGACGCTTTCTAAGGCTTTGGCGAAGGCGTGCGCCGGGGCGCGGCGGCCGTCTCGAAAAGGGGAAAGAGGCGGGCTTTCCCCCAAAAAGCCTGGCGCGCCGCCGGCGGAGGCCTTTTGACGGGACGGCGGGGCAGACCGGCTGTGTCGCTTTTTGAAAGGGGTGGGAAGCATTGAGTGAAATTCTCAGGGTTGAGCGTGTGACAAAGGTCTACGGCAACGGCATCCTGGCCAACGACAAGGTGGAGCTTTCGGTCAAAAAGGGAGAAATCCACGCCATTTGCGGGGAAAACGGCGCGGGAAAATCCACCCTCATGAAGATGCTGTTCGGACTGGAGCAGCCCGACGAGGGGGAGATTTACGTCAAGGGGCAGGCCTGCAAAATCACAAGCCCCAGCGTTGCCATCGGGCTTGGCATCGGCATGGTGCACCAGCATTTCATGCTGGTTGACGAGCTGACGGTGGCCGAAAACGTGGTGCTGGGCTATGAGCCCAAAAAGGGCCTGGTCATCGACTGGGACAAGGCGGCCGACATGACGCGGGAGGTGGGCCGCAAATACAACCTGGAGGTCGAGCCCGGCCTTTTGGTGGGCGACATCTCGGTGGGTCTCAAGCAGCGCGTGGAAATTGTCAAGGCGCTGCTGCGCGGGGCCGAAATCCTGATTCTCGACGAGCCCACGGCGGTGCTCACCCCGCAGGAGACCAGGGAGCTTTTCGCGGAGCTCAAGCACCTGCGCGACGCGGGCCACACCATTTTGTTCATCTCCCACAAGCTCGGCGAGGTCAAGGAGCTGTGCGACCGCATCACCATCATGCGCGCGGGGCACACGGTGGGCACCTACGAGGTGGCGGATTTGTCGGAGGCAGACATCTCGCGCATGATGGTGGGGCGCGACGTGGTGCTCAAAATCGACAAGGCGAAGGCAGCCCCCGGCGAGGTGGAGCTGTCGGTGCGGGATTTGGAGTATACGGGAGACCTTGGCAAAAAGGCGCTGCGCGGGGTTTCGCTGGACGTGCGAAAGGGGGAGATCCTGGGCGTGGCCGGCGTGGAGGGCAACGGGCAGCGCGAGCTGGTGGAAATCATCACGGGCCTGCGGGAAGGCGCCACGGGCACGGTGACGCTGGAGGGGTTTCCTTTGCTGGGTGCGTCCATCCGCGAGAGCAGGCGGCGGGGAATGGCCCACATCCCCTCCGACCGCATGGTCTACGGCGTGGCAAAAAATCAGAGCATTTCCTTTAACATCCTGGCAGGCAAGACACAAGACGAGCGCTACACCGGAAAGGTGCTTTTTAAGAGCCGGGCCATCGAGCGCGACATGGAGGCGCTGGCCCGGGAGTATACCGTCAAATGCGAGTCCGCGCAGCAGACGGTGGGCATGCTGTCGGGCGGCAACATTCAAAAGGTGGTCGTGGCGCGCGAGATGTCCTCAAATCCGACGCTGCTGGTGGCAGACCAGCCCACGCGCGGCATTGACGTGGGCGCGGCCGAATTTATCCGGCGGCGCATCGTGGCCATGCGCGACGAGGGGACGGCCGTTCTGCTGGTGACGGCCGACCTCAACGAGGCGCTGGAGCTGTCAGACAGCATCGTGGTCATGCGAGACGGGGAAATCGTGGCCTATTATCCCGACACAGGGGATCTGAGCGAGGAAGAGCTGGGCTTTTATATGCTGGGCGTCAAGCGGCAGACCAAAGAGGAGGTGAGCGGCGTTGTCCACGGGTAAAGAGGGCAAAAAACGAGGGCTTTTGCACGACACGGCCTCGCGCTTTGAGGTCATCCGCATGGTGGTCGCCATCCTCATCGGCGCCGCCATCACGGCAGTGGTCATCTTCGCGGTCAGCGAAACGCCTTTGGAATCGCTGCGCTGCATGTTCTTTGGGCCCATCGAGCGGGTGCGTTACCTTTTCAATGTGCTCGAACTTATGGTTCCCCTGATTTTTACGGGCGTGGCCATCAGCGTGGTGTTTTCCGCAAAGCAGTTCAATCTGGCGGCAGAGGGTATTTTCTTTTTCGGCGGCATGGTGGCGGCCGTGACGGCCATCGCACTCAAGCTGCCCAAGGGACTGCATGCAGCCGTCTGCGTGCTGCTGGCAGCCCTGCTCGGCGGCCTGCTGGGCGCACTGCCCGGCCTGCTGAAATATAAATGGAACGCCTCGGAGCTGGTCATTTCGCTCATGCTCAACTATGTGTGCTTTTCCATGTCCATGTATGTCATCAAAAACTATTTTCGCGACAAGAACGCCGGCGCCATTGTCTCCTACGTCTTTGAGGAGACGGCGCCCATGACAAAGCTGGTCGCCAAGTACCGCCTGACCACAGGCGGCGCGCTGCTGGCCGTGGCGGCCTGCGTGCTGCTCTACTTTTTCCTCTACAAGACGCGGTGGGGCTTTGCCATCCGCTCGGCGGGGGAGAACATGAACTTTACCCGCTATGCCGGCCTGCCGGTGGCCTTTGCCGTGATCGGCTCGCAGGCCATCAGCGGCGTGGTGGCGGGCATCGGCGGCGCGGTGGAGATGCTGTCCATGTATACGCGGTTTCAGTGGACCATGCTGACCGGCTACGGCTGGGACGGCGTCATTGTGGCCATTTTTGCCAAGAACAATCCCAAATACGTCCCCCTTGCGGCGGGCTTTCTGGCCTGGCTGCGCATCGGGGCCGACATCATGCTGCGCCGCACCGGCGTGCAGATGGAAATTGTCAAGGTGATTCAGGCCATCATCATCGTGCTGCTGGTGGCCGAGAGCTTTTTGGCAAAGACCAGGCACAAAATGGTCGTCAAAGAGGCCACCGCCGAGGCGGCGGGCGCGAAGGAGGTGGCGTAAGCGCATGGAAGAACTGTTTTCGGTCATCGGCAACGCGGCCTTTGCGGCCTCCATCCTGCGCGTGACCACCCCCATCCTGCTGGCGGCGCTGGGCGCTGCCGTGGCAAGCCAGGCCGGCTGCCTCAACATGGGCCTTGAGGGCATTATGCTGTTTTCCGCACTGACTGGGGTCTTTGTCTCGTCGCTGACGGGCAGTGCCGTCTGGGGCAGCTGGGCGGGACTTGCCGCCGGCGTGCTGATTGGCGGGGCGCTGGGCGCGCTGCTGGGTTATCTTGTGCTCACGCTCAAGACCGACGCAACGCTGGCCGGCGTGGCGCTCAACACCATCGGCTCCAACGGCACCGTTTTTCTGCTTTATGTCTGGACGGGAAGCTCGGGCATTTCCTCTTCCCACAAGAGCTTCGTGCTGCCCGATCTCGAAATCCCGCTTCTCAAGGATATCCCGGTGCTGGGCACCATTTTCTCGGGGCAAAACGTGGTCACCTATCTCGCCTTCGCCCTGGTGCTGGCGCTGATTTTCTTCCTTTACAAGACACCGCTTGGGCTGCGCATCCGTGCCGTCGGCCTCAACCCCGACGCCGCCGACTCGGTGGGCATCAACGTAGTGCGCATGCGCTATCTGGCGTACATTCTCTCAGGGGTTCTGGCCGGCATCGGCGGCGCCTACATGTCGATGGGCTATGTGTCGTGGTTTGCGCGCGACATGACATCGGGGCGCGGCTTCATTGCACTGGCCGCCAGCGCCATGGGACGCTCAACACCCGTTGGCACCACGGTGGCATCGCTGCTGTTCGGCTTCACCATGGCGCTCTCCAATTCCATGCAGACGCTCTCGATTCCCTATGAGCTGGTGGAGGCGGTGCCTTACGCCTGTACCATCGTGGCGTTGAGCGTTTACGCCTATCATCAGGTGCGCAAGAGCAAAAAGGCGAGAAAGTAAAAGACGCAGGGCCAGTGGGGTGCCGCCTGGAAGCTGTGAACGGACTGTGCCCGCCGGCTGCAGCACCGGCGGGCACAGCCCTGCAGCAAGAACAAAGCAGTTAGAAAAACGGAGGAAATTCGGGCTTGTAACGGCCCTAAACCCTCCTCTTTTGAACAAAAAAACCAACTTATTTTTGTTCATTTTTGCTACAAGTTCCCGCCGGAGCGGCGTTGACGCGGACAAAATACTATAGTATAATTAACCTGAAAATTGGCGTCGTGTCGCTTTTGACTGTGAGCAAGGGCAAACGGCGTTCGACTTTGGGCGGACAACACGCGGCAAAGGGTGTGTACAGGCCCCTTGCCGACTATTTGGAAGCATGGAGTGAGGGGAAGCTATGGAAAAGAATATCATGCGCGAGTTGCTCGCTAAAAAGAAAAACTTTGTCTTTATTGGAGAGGCTGGTTCCGGCAAGTCCGAGCTGGCCATGAATTTTGCGCAGCTCATGGCGGAGGTCAGCGAAAAGCCGGTTCACCTGTTTGACATGGATCAGACCAAGGGCCTGTTCCGTACGCGTGACGTGTCGGAGCTGCTCGAGGAGAAGGGCATTATTGTCCACAGTCAAAAGCAGCTGCTTGACGCCCCCACCGTTGTGCCCGGCGTCATTGAGACGCTGACCGATCCAGACGCCTATGTGCTTATGGACATCGGCGGAAACGCCACGGGAGCGCGTATGATTGGCCAGTTCTCCCATATTTTGAACGACGACAGCACCTGTGTGTTTTTTGTCATCAACACCTACCGCCCGTGGTCGAAGGATGCCATGAGCATCAACGACACGCTCTACAGCATTACCCGTGTGTCGCGTCTGCGCAAGGTCAACATCATCAGCAATCCCAATCTGGGTCTGACCACGACGCCCGACGAGGTTGTGGAGGGCAACGAAAAGCTCAAGAAAATTCTCGAAGGCGGCGACGTGGGCATCGACTATGTCTGCGTGCTCAGCGAGCTCTACGATGAGGTCAAGGATCGCATCGAAGAGCCGCTCATCCCCATTGATATCTTCATCATCTATCCGTGGTTGTTCCGCAACCCCGGAAAGATCATCCCGGAGGGCCCTCGCGGTCTGTCGATGCGCTAAGCATCGGCAAAGTGCTTAATATATCATTCGAGTAAGGAGAGAAGTGCTATGCCAAAGGTCGAGATCAACAGCAAAGTCTGCAAGGCTTGCGAGCTTTGTATCCTCAACTGCCCCAAGGGCGTTCTGGCGCTGGGCAAGGAGAGCAATCCCAGTGGGTACCACTATGTCACCGTCGTGAACCAGGATGCTTGCATCGCCTGCAAAATGTGCGCCATTGCATGTCCTGACGCCGCCATTGAGATCTACAAGTAAGGAGGAAAAGACCTATGGAAAGAAAATTCATGAAGGGCTGCGAAGCTGTTGCCGAAGCGGCCGTCAGAGCGGGCTGCCGTTTCTTCGCCGGCTACCCCATCACCCCTCAAAACGAGGTTCCCGAGTATTTTGCCCGCAGACTGCCCGAAGTTGGCGGCCAGTTTGTCCAGGGTGAATCTGAAGTTGCCTCCATCAACATGGTTATGGGCGCCGCTTCCGCCGGTGTCAAGGCCATGACTTCCTCCTCCAGCCCCGGCGTCTCCCTGAAGGCCGAGGGTGTTTCTCAGGCGGCCAACGGCTCGCTGCCCCTGGTTGTTGCCAACTTCATGCGCGGCGGCCCCGGCGGCGGTTCCATTCAGCCTGCCCAGTCTGACTACTGGCAGGCCACCAAGGCCATGGGCAACGGCGGCTACAAGCTGATCGTTGTCTCCCCCGGCACCCTGCAGGAGGCCGTGGATCTTACTTACAAGGCATTTGAGCTGGCAGAGAGAGACCGCAACCCCGTCATGATTCTGGCCGACGGTTGTATCGGCGCCATGATGGAGCCCGTCACCCTGCCCGAGATGAAGAGCGACGAGCAGCTTGAAAAAGAGAAGCAGGCCAGAAAGAACTGGCTGGTCAACGGCTTCAAGCATCGTGAAATCGGCCCGGTCAACATCGACCTGTGGGGCGGCCGTACCTCCATGCTGGCCATGGAAGCCATTGCTGCCGGCGAGAAGCCCGGTCCCAGAGGCCTGGAAGAGTCCAACCGCGTTTCCGGCGAGCTGTATGAGAGATGGGCCAAGGAAGACACCATGGTCGAGCTTTATAAGATGGAAGATGCCGAGTACGTCATCACCGGCTATGGCACGGCTGGCCGTGTTGCCAAGTCTGCTGTCGACGCGCTGCGCGCCGAGGGCGTCAAGGTTGGCCTGATTCGTCCCATCATCGTCTTCCCCTTCCCCTACGATGCCTACAAGGCTCTTGATCCCAAGAAGATCAAGTTCATCCTCGATGTCGAGATGGCGATCCCCGGCCAGATGGTCGAAGACGTCAAGTTCGCCATTCAGGACAGAATCCCGATCCACCAGTTCGGTCGTTCGGGCGGCAACATCGTCGGTCGTGAAGAGATCATCGCGGCTTTCAAAGCACTGTAAGATAGGAGGTCAACTATAATGGAAAAAGTGTATAGCGTACCCAGTACAAAGCACGAAGTCGTCGGCGGTTTTTGCCCCGGCTGTCTCCATGGCGTTGTTGTCAAGCTCGTCTGCGAGGTTCAGGAAGAGCTTGGTATTTTGGATAGAACTGTTTGCGTTGTCGGCGTTGGCTGCTGCTGCATCACCGCCAGACACTGGAAGTGCGACGTCATGAACGCGCCTCACGGCCGTGCTCCGGCTGTTGCCACCGGCCTGAAGAGAATGGCTCCCAAGGATACGGTTGTCTACACCTATCAGGGCGACGGCGACCTGGCTGCTATCGGTCTCTCCGAGATCATGTATGCTGCCAACCGCGGCGAGAACTTTACCGTTATCTTCGTCAACAACTCGACCTACGGCATGACCGGCGGCCAGATGGCTCCGACCACGCTGGTTGGCATGAAGGCCACCACCGCTCCCTTCGGCCGTAAGGCTGAGGATGTCGGCTATCCTCTGCATATGTGCGAGATCCTGAATCAGCTGGGCGCCCCCACCTACCTGGCCCGCGTGTCCTGCGATTCTTCCCCCAACGTCATTAAGACCAAGGCGGCCATCAAAAAGGCCTTCCAGAATCAGATCGACGGCAAGGGCTTCTCGCTGGTTGAGATCATGTCCGCTTGCCCGACCAACTGGGGCCTCTCTCCCCTGGATTCCATCAAGTTCATGAGAGAGAAGACCATGGTCGAGTTCCCTCTGGGCGTGTACCGCGACAGATAAGTATCAGACCATTGGCGCAGAGCGCCTGAAAAAAATTAGGCTGACCGCTTGCCGGGAAAGCGGCCCCGTAAGCACCGCACGGCGGGCAGAGTGCGTCTCCATGTATTCTGCCGGAGGCCGGAAAGCGGCACGGCGTGCGGTGACGAAGCGGGTATGGAGGAAATTATGGAAAGAAGTTTGCTTGTTGGCGGCTTTGGCGGCCAGGGCGTCATGGTCATTGGCCAGCTGATGTGCTACACCGCCTGTGAGACCACCGATCTGGAAGTTACCTTCTTCCCGAGCTACGGCTCGGAGCAGCGCGGCGGTACCGCCAACTGCTACGTGGTTATTTCCGATGAGCCGATCGGCGCGCCGGTGCTCAACACGATGGACGACATCATGGTGCTCAACGATCCGTCCCTGACTAAGTTCCAGGGTATGGTCAAGCCGGGCGGCAACCTGTTCATCAACAGCTCGATCGTGACGACCGAGCCGACGAGAACCGACATCCAGATCATCAAGGTTCCGGCCAACGAGATTGCCGACGAGCTTGGCAATTCGAAGGTTGCAAACCTTGTCATGGCGGGCGCCTACATCGGCTACACCGAGCTGCTGCCCCCCGAGAAGGTTCTGGCCACGGCTTTCAAGAAGCTGGGCGCCAAGAGACCTCAGCTCAATCCTCTCAACGAGGCTGCGT
>CALWCA010000021.1 GCA_944376235.1 uncultured Clostridia bacterium
TCGCCGTGGGGGTTGAGCTTCATGGTCTGGCCCACCACGTTGGCCGATTTGGTGCGCGCTCCCGTGAGCAGGCCCATTTTATACATGGTGTAGAGCAGCTTCCGATGGGACGGCTTGAACCCGTCAATTTCGGGAATGGCTCTTGAGATAATCACGCTCATGGCATAGGGCATGTAATTTTGCTCCAGCGTCTGCGTGATGGGCTGGTCAATATAGATGCTCTGCGCGTATTCCTTTTTGGGCGATTGTTTTTTTGCCATGTGGTTTCTCCTTTTTCGGTTTGGGGACACAAAATGCGGCGCTACACCTTTGCAAAAGGCCCCGTTGCGCACCTCTTTTACGGCTCAAGGGCCCGGTGATAGCCGACCCCTGTGCGCCGGCGGCGCGCCATGCCGCGCGGCGGGCGCTAGGAGATGTCTGCCGTTTCCAGGTAGCGGCTGCCGTTTTGGGCGATAAACTCCTTGCGGCCCTGCAGGTTGTCGCCCAGCAGCAGCTCAAACATCTCGGCCGTGCGCGCCGCATCGTCCGGCGTCACGCGGATGAGCCGTCGTGTGGCGGGATTCATGGTGGTTTTCCACATCATGTCGGGCTCGTTTTCTCCAAGCCCCTTGGAACGCTGAACCGTCACCTTCCCGGAAAGCGTCTGGAGAATCTCGTCGCGCTCTTTGTCGGTATAGGCAAAGTGGCTCTCCCCCTTGCACACGATTTCATACAGGGGGCTCTCCGCGATATAAACCCTGCCCTCTCTCAGCAGCGTGGGCGTGAGGCGGTAGAGCATGGTGAGAATGAGTGTGCGGATTTGAAAGCCGTCCACATCGGCATCGGTGCAGATGATGATTTTGCTGTAGCGCAGTGCGTCCAGGTCAAAGGTGGCAAGCTCCTTGTTGCTCTTGGTCTTTGCCTCCACCCCGCAGCCCATCACGCGCAGCAGGTCGACAATGATGTCGTTTTTGAAGATTTTGTCAAAGTCGCTTTTGAGGCAGTTGAGAATTTTCCCGCGCACCGGGATGATGGCCTGAAACTCGGCGTCCCGGCCCTGCTTGCAGGCGCCCAGGGCCGAATCGCCCTCCACGATATACAGCTCGCGCCGCGCGACTTCCTTCGTGCGGCAGTCGACAAACTTCTGCACGCGGCTGGCCATGTCGGTGCCGCCCGACAGCGTTTTCTTCAAATTGATTCTGGCCTTTTCGGCCTGCTCCCTCGAGCGTTTGTTGACCAACACCTGGTCGAGGATTTTCCCAAGGTCCGCAGGGTTTTCCAAAAAGTAAATTTCCAGCTGCTCTTTGAGAAAGGCCGTCATGCTGTCGGCGATAAACTTGTTGTTGATGGCCTTTTTGGTCTGGTTTTCATAGGAGGTGCGTGTGGAGTGGGAGTTGCTGATGAGCACCAGACAGTCGGCCACGTCGGCAAAGGTGACTTTGGACTCGTTTTTGTTGTATTTTCCCGCCGCCTTGAGGTGCGCGTCAATGGCCGAGACAAAGGCCGAACGCACCGCCTTGTCGGGAGAACCGCCGTGCTCCAGGAAGGAGGAGTTGTGGTAATACTCAATGCGCTGAACCCGGGTGCTGAAGGCAAAGGCCACCTCGAACTTCACTTTGTAAAGAGGCTTGTCCTCCCTGTCGCGCCCCTGACGCTCGGCTCTCGCCACATAGGGCGTAGTGAGGGCGTCCTCCCCCACCAGCTCGGCAAGGTAGTCCACAATGCCGTTTTCGTAGCAGTACCTGCTCTCCTCAAAGCTGCCGGGCGCAGTCTCGTCGCGAAAAACAAAGGTCAGCCCCGCATTGACCACAGCCTGCCGCTTGAGCAGGTCGTGGAAAAATTCCGGGGGGATGGCGATGTCGGTAAACACCTCTCTGTCGGGCTTCCACCGGGTCACAGTGCCGGTGCGCTTGCCGCTATACGGCGTCTGCTGCAGCTCACCTGCCGGCTCGCCCCGCTCAAAGCGAAGCTCATAGCGCGTTTTGTCGCGCAGCACCGTGACCTCAAACCACTCCGAGGCATACTGCGTGGCACAGGCGCCCAGCCCGTTGAGCCCTAAGGAATATTCGTAGCTCTCGCCCTCGTCGTTGTTGTATTTTCCGCCGGCGTAAAGCTCACAGTAGACCAGCTCCCAGTTGAAGCGGCCCTCCTTTTCATTGTAGCCCATGGGCACGCCGCGCCCAAAATCCTCCACCTCCAGAGAGCCGTCGGCATAGCGGGTCACGAGAATCTCGTTCCCGTAGCCCTCGCGAGCCTCGTCGATGGAGTTGGATAAAATCTCAAAAAAGGAATGCTCGCAGCCCTCCAGCCCGTCCGAGCCGAAAATGACCCCGGGGCGCAGACGCACACGGTCTGCTCCTTTAAGCGACGAGATGCTGTCATTCCCATAGGTTGCCGGTGTTTTTTTGCTCATGTTTTCTCCTCAAGTCATTGTGGTCATACTCTCAAAATCTCACTCATTATACTAAATAAAGCGGGCAAAGACAAGAAAAACCTGTCGGGACAGGTCTAAGCTTCCGCCCTCGTGAATAGGCATATGGGGAAAGGCAGGCAGCCGGAAAGGAGGGAGCGCCGTGAAGCACGAAAAGGGCTTTGACTATCTGCCGGCACAGAGAATGCGGTATCTGCGCGAGGAGCTGCGCCGGCTTCAGGGGCGGTTTGCCCTGGCCGAAGACCCTGCCCTCATCGAGGCGCTCATCTACGAACAGGCGTCGCTTTTGAGGCAGCAGTCGGCCTGCCTGCGGGAGGCCAGAGAGCTGGAATTCCAGCGCCGCGCAAGGGAGAAGGAGGCGTTTTTCCATGAATGACTGGGTGCTGCTCGGGCCGGTTATCGGCATTGTCGGGCTCATCTTCTTTTTGCTGCTGCTCAAACCGCTCTCGGCACTCTTCCGATGGCTGCTGCGGCTGACGGGCAGCGTGCTCAGCCTGGTGCTCATCAACCTGCTGGGCGCCTCCTTCGGGCTGACGGTGGGAATCAATCTCGTCACTGTGCTGACGGCGGCTGTGTTGGGGCTCCCGGGTGTCACAGCACTGGCTGTCAGCCGGCTGATCCTGAATCTCTGACGGAGCAAAACCGCTCATGCTCCTGCTTGACAGCAGCCTCCCTCCTCAGGTATGATAGACAAGAATCATCCTGAAGCGGAAGGCAGGAAAGACAGTCATGGGTCAGGTGAGCAGCATTTTTCAATACGGAACGGTGGACTCCACCAACACGGTGGCGCTCTCCCTGGCGCGCGGCGGGGCGCCCTCGGGCACGCTGGTGACGGCGACCGCACAAACGGCGGGGCGCGGCAGAGAGGGCCGTGTTTTTCACTCTGCTCCCGGCGGGATTTACACAACCCTGATTGTCCGCCCCAAAGGGACGCCGGAGGACTGGATGCTGCTGACCTCCTGTGCCGGACTTGCCGTGTGCGACGCAATCGAGAGCTGCTGCGGCGCAAAAACCCTCATCAAGTGGCCCAACGACGTGCGCATCGGCACAAAAAAAGTGTGCGGCATCCTGGTGGAGGGCTTTTTTGAGCAGGAACCCGTGATTCTTTCGGGCACCGGTGTCAATGTGGCGCAGGAGGCCTTCCCGGAGCATCTCAGAGATGTGGCAACCTCTTTGCGGCTGGAGGGGTATGACGTCACCATCGACGAATTTTTGGGCCACTTTGTAACGGCTCTTGGCAAGTGGATGCTCTCGCCGGTGGACAGGCGCGAAACCGTGGAACAGCTGCGCCGCCGCTCCTGCGTGCTGGGCAAAGAGGTGACCCTGATTTTCCCGACCGGGCGGGAAGAGGCCCGCGCCGTGGACATTGATGAGCAGACGGGAGGGCTTGTGGTCGAACAGGGAGGCACAAGACGCGTGCTGACCAGTGGGGAAGTGTCGCTGCGCTTTTAAGCAACGCCGCCGCAAGGGCGCCTAAGGCGGCGCCCTTGCGGCAAAACCCTTTCCCGGGGAGACGGTTTTTTTCTTTCCCCTTGCTTTTTGAGCTCAATTGTGCTATTCTAAATAGGCTATGCGGGTGTAGTTCATCGGTAGAATGAAAGCTTCCCAAGCTTTAGAGGTGGGTTCGACTCCCATCACCCGCTCCATGCCGGAGCAGTGTTTTTTTGCTCCGGCTTTTTCTTTTGTCCCGTCGCGGGGCTTGAAAGGAGGCTTCTCCATGGGCTTTTGGCTTTTCACGCTGGCCTGCGGCCTGCTCATCCCGCTCACCATGCTGGGCTTTGGCCGCTATTTTCAAAAAACAGGCGGTCCCAGGGCCATCAACATGCTGTTTGGCTATCGCACCCCCATGTCCACCAAAAACCGCGAAACCTGGGAATTTGCCCACCGATATTTCGGAAAGCTCTGGTATCGTCTCGGAGCCGGGCTGCTGCCCGCCTCACTTGCCGCGCTTCTTGCGGTTGCCGGCCAGGACACGGAAACCATCTCCCTCACCACAGGGATTTTAACCGGCGTGCAGCTTTTTTTCATGCTGCTGCCCATCGCCTTCACCGAAGCCGCCCTCCGGCGCACCTTCGACAAAAGAGGAAACCGGAAAACCGGCTCCCCATCGTAGCCCCTCTGCCGGCCAGGCCGGGCACAGGGGCTGCCTTATCTCCATCAGACAAAGGGCGGGAAAGATTCTCTTTCCCGCCCTTGTTTCATCCATTTTGTGCCGTTTCCCGCTTTGTGCCGTTTCCCGCTGCCGCGCGCCCCGGCCTAGTTGGCGCGCTCAAGCATTTCCCCGTCGGGATGCGACACCAGGCGGATATCCGCCCCGATGGCGCGCAGCTTTTTGACGATGTCCTCATATCCGCGCTCCACATAGCGCACCTCGTCAATCACGGTGATGCCCTCGGCCACCAGCCCCGCCATGATGAGCGCGGCGCCGGCACGCAGGTCGGGCGCCCGAACCGGGGCAGGCGATAGGTGTTCCACTCCTTCGAAGACGGCAATGCGTCCGTCCACCGTGGCAACGGCGCCCATACGGCGCAGCTCGTTGACATATTTGAAGCGGTTGTCATAAATGCCCTCGGTCAAGATGCTGGTCCCGTCGGCCAGGCTGAGCAGCACGCCAAACTGCGGCTGCATATCGGTGGGAAAGCCCGGATAGGGCTGAGTTTTCACATTGATCCGGTGCAGGCGCTCGTTTTTGGAGCGGCGCACGGTCACCGAGTCGTCTTCCTCAATGACCTCGGCCCCCATTTCGCTGAGCTTGGCCGTAATCGACTCGAGATGCTTGGGGATGACACCAGTCACAGTGACCTCTCCTCCGGTCGCCGTCGCCAGCGCAAGGTAGGTCCCAGCCTCAATTTGATCCGGGATGATGGAATAGGTGCAGCCGCGCAGCCGCTCCACGCCGCGGATTTTAATAACGTCGGTGCCGGCACCCGTAATGTCGGCCCCCATCGTGTTGAGGAAGTTGGCCAGATCCACAATGTGCGGCTCACGCGCCGCATTTTCAATCACCGTCTGCCCCTTGGCCAGCACAGCGGCCAGCATGATGTTCATGGTGGCGCCCACCGACACCACGTCAAGATAGACCGACGCACCGCAAAGGCCTTCTTTGGCCTCTGCCTGCACAATGCCGCCTTCCGTAATCTGCACGGTGGCCCCCAGTGCTTCAAAGCCCTTGATGTGCTGGTCAATCGGGCGAAAGCCAAAGTCGCAGCCGCCCGGCAGCGCCACCTCCGCCTTTCCAAAGCGGCCCAGCAGCGCCCCGATCAGATAATAGGAGGCGCGCAGGCGCCGCACCATTTCATAGGGGGTGGGCAGGTTCTTGGCATGCGATGTGTCAATCTCAACGGCATTCTTGTTGAGATACCGGATGTGCGCTCCCATGCTCGCCAAAATATCAAGCATGTTGTTCACATCGCTGATCTGCGGTAAATTTTCAATGCGGCAAGTGTCCCTGCATAAAAATACGGCGGGCAAAATGCCAAGTGCAGCGTTTTTTGCCCCACTGATGGGAACACTGCCATACAGCTCACATCCGCCGTTAATCACATATTGCTCCATGATGCTATCCACCAATCTTTCTCATACTCGCCCGCTGCCGCAAGCGCATGTGGAAGTCAAAACAGGGCCCTGCCCCAAGGCCTTTTTCGCATCGGCAATGCCTCTTACAACCTGGCAGCCCTGCGGCACGCACCGTCCCCGTTTCGAAATTTTGTCACAAACAGGCCGGCGGGTTTCCCCTCTGAAGCCCCTTTTCCACAGCCCGATTTTCCCAAAACCAGCGGCGCAAAGCCGCCTTCCTGCCGTAAACATGGGGTCATATCCGGCCGGCGACGCACCGTATCTTCTCATGGTTTTATTATTATAACACACGAGTCTGTCAATTAAAAGTCCCATTTTGATTTGTCTGAAATTTCATCTTGAAATTTCAGAGCGTTGGCAAGGCTGTTTTTCACGATTCCTCCGGGAGCACCTCTCCCGTCACGGCATTGACCAGGCAGGCCCCGTCCCCCGTCTGAATACGGTAGCCCGGCGTGCAGGTGGCGGTATTGAAAAGCCCTGCCGTTTCCACAAGGTAAACGGGCGTCACCTGTTCCACCGTGTGTGCTGCCAGAGAGGGCTCTTCAAGCCAGGCCGAAAACGCCAGCAGGGCGTTGGCAACGTCAATCAGCTCGTCGTTTTTCTGTACGGCCTTGGCAGTCACCAGCAGCCGTCCCGTCAAAAGCTCGTTTTCCAGGCTTACGGTACAGCCATACATGGGCACGTCAAACAGTGTCTGCACCAGCTTCCCGTCCTGCTCGATAAATTCCTCTTGCGAAAAACCGGCGCGCTGCAGCAGTGCTTTGACCTGCTCCAGATCCTCCGCCGGCTCTTTCGCCTCAAAGGAAAAGTCTGCAGCTCCCGAAAGCAGGACGCTGCCCTTTTCCCCGCGAAACCACACACCCTCGCCCTCAACCGACGGCTCAAGCGTCTGATCCTCCAGCAGCGTGCGTGCAAGCGGATAGAGCATCTCCTTGGTGGAAAGGCTCACGGTATTGATCATCAGCTTTTGACTTGGAAAATCCTCCTTTTTGATAAAAACGCCTCTTGTGCTCAGCAGCGAAATGGCGTTGTCGATATATTCCCCGTCGAGCTGGCTGCGCGAATGCACGGTTTGCTGCGTGACAAAAAACAAAAAAGCATTGACAGCCAGCAACACTGCGATCAGCACTGTTTTTGCTCTTCCCCACTGCATTTCTCACACCTCCCCATCCGTCTCACTGCTCTGTCGGCTGTCCGGCCTGCACATCCGGCTCCGGCTGCTCCTGTACCAGGCCAAAGCGATACCCCGCGACCATGGGAGCGCCGTCAAGATGATCCTCATAGCACAGCTCCGCCATGTTGGGCGATACGCCGCTCTGTATGGACGCCAGGTACCACTGCCGCTCAAAATCGGCCAAACGGCAGCTGCCCTGCTGCTCATAGCTTCTCAGCAGCAGTGTCACCGAAGAAAAACAACCGTCCTGATAGCGCAGCGTGGCCGCATGCTCATAGCCGCTGCAGTAAATAGTCATACCGCTCAGCACATAGTCAAAATACAGCGTCATGCACCCCTCCTCCGGGGAGAAAACGGCTCCCGAATAGCGCAGCCCCGCGCCGGGCAAATCCCCCAGCTCGGGCTGGATTCTGTCAAGCAGGGCATACGCTCCAAAAATCACATCCTTCACGCCATAGCTCTCCTGGTCTCCCATCGACAAAAAATCCGAAAGTGGCAGCCCATGCCTGACCTCGGACGCACGATAACTCAATGTCCCGTCGGGGGAAAGCCGGATATTGCTGTAATTTTCCACATAGACCAGCGTCCCGTCGGCCTCCTCGTCCCGCCGGGGTGTGCTGACATTATAGGAAAAGGCCTGCAGCGCCGTTTGCAGCAGCGTGGGGGAAACGGTGCCGTCCGATCCAAACAGGGCATTGCTTCCCACCGCCACCGGCATTTCGGTTTCCCGCGCCGCATAAATGGTGCCGGTTTTGAGCCCGAGCTGCAACCCATCGCGCCCCGCCACTCCAATTTTCTGCAGCGAGGGGGAGGACCCGATGTGGCTCACACAGGTGCGGTAGCCTTCCCTGATTTGCTCCCCATTGATTGCATAACACAGCAGCTGCTCTCCATCCATGTTCAGCTGAATGCCGTCTTTTGTCTCGGTGATAAGCAAATAGCGCACCTGACGCTTGGGCCCGCCGCTCTCTCCAAGTAGAGAAACCGCGATGTCTACCGGCAGCATCCTTCCCAAATCAATGAGCAGCCCGTCTTGCAGCAGCATTTCCTCAAACTGCTTTTCCGAAAAGAAGGGCTGGCCCTCCTGCAGCAGTGTCAGCGCAAGCGAGAGCACCTCGCCAATCTGCGCCGCCTCATTTTCCGTTCGGAAGGGCAAATACCCGTCCCCCTGCTGCGCATCCAGCAGCACCACGCTTGACGGCCACAGCTCTCTGCCCGACACGCTCTCTTGCAGGCCCGGATCCAGCGCTCCTGCCGCGCCGAGATCCTGCCAAAGCATCCGAAGTGTGGAGATTGTCCCCGTGTTGCCCGGATATCTCTGATTGAGTACCAGAATATAGGCGGATTGTGCCAGCATGCAAAGCACCAGCACAAACAAGACAATATCTTTTCCCCATTCCAGCATCCGCTTTGCCACCGGCCGTCTCCCTCCTTTGCTCTGTATTCCAGCGCCTTCCGCAATCCGACCACTGCGCCGGAGCGGCGGCTCCCTTTTCAGGGCCAGTTATTTTTCAAACGCAAAGCCCTCTGCAGGCAGCCTCAGCGTCACGGTGGTTCCTTTGCCCAATGTGCTTGAGAGCGTGATCTCCCCCCCGTGAACCTGCATGATCTCCTTTGCGATGGCAAGTCCCAGGCCGGTTCCGCCCATCTCCCGGGAGCGGGCCTTGTCCACCCGATAAAACCTGTCGAAAATGCGGCCCAGATCCTCATCGGGAATGCCGATGCCGTTGTCCTGCACCCGGATGACGATGCTCCCTTCCTCCCGGTGAGCCTCCATGAGGATCTCTCCGCCGTCGGGCGTGTACTTGATGGAATTACTGACAACGTTGACCAGAACCTGCTCCAGTCGCTCCACGTCTCCCGTCATGCTGCCGGGCTCATGCAGCTCCAGCCGCAGCGTATGCCCTCTGTTCTGTGCGTCGATTTTCATGGCCTCATACACATGGCGCACCATGTCCTCCACCTGGAAGCGCCTCGGGCGCAGATCCAGCTTGTCGTTGTCAAGCCGCGAAAGCATGAGCAAATCCTTGACAATGCGGATCATCCGATCGCTCTCCCCCAGCACCACCTGCAAAAAGGCCGTTCGGTTTTCCTCGGGCAAATCGGCATTTTCCAGCACGGTCTCGGTATAGCTCTTGATGTTTGTGAGAGGGGTCCGCAGCTCGTGCGAGACATTTGCAATAAATTCGCGGCGGGAGCTGTCAAGCCGGCGCTGCTCCGTGACGTCGTGAATCACGACCACAACTCCCATGGAGGGCTCGCCCCCCTGCTCCGGCAGCGCCAACGGCGCAAAGGTGAGCAGCAGCACCCTGTCTCCCACAACGACCTCCCTGGAAAGCGGCGTGTCCGCCTGCCCGAATTGCTCTACCGTCAAATCCGTAAGCGGGGTGATGACGTGGGAAAACGTGCTCTCCCCTTCCACCAAATCGCCTCCCAGCATCTCCAGGGCGGCACGGTTGACGTTGAGCAATTTCCCCTGCCCGTCAAAGACGGCCACACCGTCGGTCAAATACAGGAAAATGGTCTCAAATTTGTTCTTCTCGCTTTCCGACTCCGAAAGCGTGCTTTGCAGCGTCTGCGCCATTTGGTTAAAGGTCTCTGTCAGGGTACTGATCTCGTCTCCGGGAGATGCGACGGTGATGGGTTCAAAATCGCCTCCCGCTACCCGCAGCGCACCCTCAGTCAGTCGCTCAATGGGGTTCGTAATGGTGCGCGCCAGCAAAAAGGACAGCAAAATGGCAATGATCATGGTGACAAACATGGTCTCAATGATCAGCAGCACCATCTCCCAGGTCAAATCCCGGACCTCATCCTTGCTGTCCTTGATATAAATCACATAGTCGTCGAGCGCCACGGCATAGTCCATATACCGCTCGGCAATGCTCTGCTCATTGCCAAGCTCTCCTCCCAGCGCCTTGAGAAGATTGGGCGTCACCTGCAGTGTCCTCCCCAGCTCCTCGTTGGAGCCCGTGAGATAGTTCCCCTGTCTGTCAAAAAGGTAGACGTTGCGATAGGTGTCAATCCCAAGCTGCGACGAATAGACCTCAATGCGCTCATACAGGGCCTGTGCGCCACTGTCCCCTGCCTGATTGAGCGACGTGAGGGTCTCCTCGTCAAAAAAGGTTTCCACCTGTCTTAAAAAATCATTGTTGTAAAAGGAGGTGACATTGTTGACCAGCATGGTCCCCACCACCAGCATCAAGGAAACTGCCAGCAGCGTCATGATGAGCACCATTTTTACTTGAAGACTTTTTTTCACAAAAAGTCACCTCCCGGCCTGTCTTGATTGTCCATCAGCCTTCCATGTAGTACCCCGCGCCACGCTTGGTGCGAATGAGAACAGGGTTCCCCGGATCATCTTCCACTTTTTCGCGCAGGCGGCGCACCATGACATCCACCACCCGCAAATCCCCCAAAAATCCGTCAAATTCCCACACCTGCTCAAGCAGCTGCTCTCTGGAAAAAACACTGCCCCGATGGTCATACAAAAAAACCAGCAGCGCATACTCCCGCGCCGTCAGCTCCAGCACCCTGCCATCCTTACATACCCGCATCAGGGAACGGTCAACCGTGAGCCCCTCCGTGGTCGGGGAAGGGGCCGTCTTGGCATATTCCACCCGCCTTAAATTGGCCTTGATACGCGCCTTGAGCTCGTTCATACTAAAGGGCTTGGTGATATAGTCGTCTGCCCCCAGCTCAAGCCCGTGAATTTTGTCGAGCTCCTCTTCCCTGGCGGTCAGCATGATGACAGGGGTTGTCTTTTGCTCGCGAAGCGCCTTGAGAACCTCCCAGCCGTCAAGCCCCGGCAGCATCACGTCGAGCAAGATCAAATCAAACTCCTCTTCAAGCGCGAGCGAAAGACCCCGCGTCCCGTCGAGAGCGATCTCGCTTTCATAGCCCTCCCGATTCAAATTGAACGCCACAATATCGGCAATGGCACGTTCGTCTTCCACGATGAGAATCCGACCCATCTTTCCAACTCCTTCTTCCGTCCTTCAACCCCGGCGGATGCCTGAATGTATTTTGTTTATTATACAACATTCCCTCTGAAAAAGCCACCCTGAAAGGCCTCTGCCAAAGGCTCCCTCCCCTTATTTAACTTCCGGCATTTCCCCCGGGATGTCTTTCTTTTTTCCCCTGCTTTTGCAAAACATCCGCCTTCTTGCCGCAATCATCAATGCCCCGCGGCTTGCTTGGCCGCTTTTGCCGCTTTTTCACGTGCCCCCTCTGTCAAGAGTTTTCTCAGACCCTGCTGCCGAAAAAATCCCCGACGCAGACAAAAACGGGGCCGCATGGCGCTTGCCATGCGGCCCCCGCAAAAAACATCCGTATGCCATCCCTGCTTACCGCCCGATATAAGGGGCCGGGTTCACCGCAGAGCCATTGATCCTCACTTCAAAATGCAGATGAGGTCCCGTACTGTTCCCCGTGGAGCCGACGCGCGCAATGGGCTGCCCCTTGGCCACTTCCTGGCCTGCGCTGACCAGAAGCGCGCTGCAGTGAGCGTACCAGGTCTGCGTACTGCTGCCATGGGAGATCTTGACGATGTAGCCATATCCGCCGCTCCATCCGGCAAAGGTCACTTTTCCTCCGTCGGCTGCGACAATGGAGGTGCCGGAGGGCAACGCAATGTCAATGCCGGTGTGCGTGCCGCTGCTGCGCCGGCCGAATCTCGAGGTCACGGTACCTCCTGTCACCGGGGAACGAAGCGTTCCGGAAGGCGCCGTTGCCGGCGGGGTCTTTGTTCCGCGCACTTCCACTTGCGTGGTTGGCTCGCTCACCACCTGGCGATCGACTTCCAGGCGGCTGATCTCCATTCCGTCGATCTCGCAAATTTGTGCCGTAACCTCGGCCACACCAGCCACACCCTTGGTTCTCACCGAGCTCTCGTAGGTGTACTTGGAGCTGTCTGTCACAACCTCGGTCTCATAGGGAATGGACTCGTCATAGGTCACGGTGCGCACAGCCTTGACCGTGAGGAAGGGCGTGGCCTTGGACACCGTCAAAGACGTGCCAATCTGAAGACGGCGCTCGTCCACATCGGGATTGAGGGCCTTGAGCTGCGTCACCGTCATGTCAAAGCGGGGCGCAATGGTCCCCAGCAAATCCCCGCTCTGCACCGTATAGACAACCTCCTCCTGAACCGTGGAGGTCAGCAAAAGCTGGATGTCGGAAATCGACGTCTCCAGGCTGCGGGCATACAGCCCCGGCTCAATGCGCACATCCTGGACGAACTCCACCGAGGTGGTCTCATCGTCGTCCCCTCGCTGGTAGGTGGAAAGCAAGGCCGCCAAAAGCTCCTCCAGCTCCTGCTGGTTGGCATGCACCGCCACCAGCTCCCCGTCCACATAAAGCCCGTAGCTGTCGTAAATCACATCGTCGGCACTGGCAAGCAACGCCTCTT
The DNA here is from genome assembly GCA_944376235.1 of uncultured Clostridia bacterium. Lineage (GTDB taxonomy): Bacteria > Bacillota > Clostridia > Oscillospirales > Feifaniaceae > Galloscillospira. The sequence goes on from CALWCA010000021.1 coordinate 12,565, forward strand.
CCAGCGCCACTGAAGCACCGAAATTCTTTTTGTTGACCAGCGCCATCTGATAGGTGGGCTGCACACTAAGCTCATAGCTCCCCCCCGTGATTCCCGAAACATATCGTTCCACACGGGTGGCGACCGCTTCATATTCTTCTTCGTTTTTCAGGGTGGCAACTTCCTGCCCTTCAATATAGACCTTGACACCCAGCGTATAATCCTTTACCGAATAAAGCACCGCGCACAGCAGCAGCACCGAAGCCACGGGAATAAACACCGTGGTGCACCGGCGGGCAAAGGCGCGCCGGTAGCGGTTCCTAGTGCCTCTCGTTCCCGCGAGCCTGATCTCCTGCTTAGAAATCCCTGTCAGGAAGGACAGCATCCCTATCACGGCGGCGCGCTCCATATGCTCAAAGCGCTCCACGACCTCCTTAGCCGGAGACGGCACCACCGCCGCTCCCTCCTGCTGGGCAAGGCCGCCCGCCTTGCGCCACCTGCGATAGTCTAAAAAGTTCCTGCTGTGCTCCACAGCGATCTGCATCTTATCGCGGGCACAGTTGATCAGTCTGCGCACACCCACGCCCGTCCAAAATACTCTGACCAGTACGGCCATTGCCGCATGCTCCAGCATGGCATGCACACGTCCCATCGGGGTCTCCGCCACACTGGCAGCCACATGCTCTGAAACCTGCCCGGGCTCCTCCTGTCCGCTTGACAGGTCCTGCGCCGGCTGATCGCTTTCAACAGCCTGCTCCTGCTCCTGCGAAGCGTCGCCTTCCACTTGATCCGGCTCGTGCCATCCCGACGTCAGCTTGCCCCGCAGGCGCTGCACAAAGGCAACCATCCGCTCCTTGAGCGTGGGCGCCTGATATTGCTCGTCTTCCTGCAAGAGCATCTGCTCAAGCGAAAATTCGGGCTGCTGCTCCTTGCCGCATTCCTGCTCCTCACAGGCCGCAATATTCGCCTGCTCTCCCTCCGGCACACCGCAGTCTGCCTCAGGTTCCCGGTTCCCTTCGTTTTCGTCGTCTGCCGAAGCCTCTTGCTCCGGAGCGGCCGGTTGCTCTTCCCGAGCGTCTTTGGATTCCTGCTCCTCCCATGCACCGTCTTCTACATCGGCAGGCTGTTCCCCGTCGGCACTTATATTCTCCGCTTCCTGGTTTTCTCCAACAACCTGCTCATCACTACATTCGCAATGATACTCCTCATCACCTGTTCTCTCGTTAGAATCAAAATAAAACAAAGCAGTCAGCGTCCTTTCTGTAAAGATGAAACAGTGCGCAGGCTCACGCTGGCAAGACAAAAACGGCATGATCCCCCTTCCATCTTCTTTTCCAAAAAGGAAGCCAATATCGCCCGTCTTGCCCTGTTTCCACAAACGTCCGTATAAAAAGCGTATACGACAGACGGCAAAAACAAGCCGCTTTTGCCGTCCTCTTTCCAGATAAAACAATGCCCGTTGGGAAAAAGGCTCACTCCTTCTTCCCTCTGCATTGCAGTTCTATTTTACCTGATTTCACAACTCATGTCAAATGCAACGGGCAAAAAAATCATGAACCTTTTATGACCATGACAAAAACAAACCGGTATTTTTGTCGTTTTTAATGAATTTTAGGGCTTGATTTTTTGCGGTATGCCCTGTATAATAAACACTGCACTCCAATTGTTTGGACGCTTAGCTCAGCTGGTAGAGCATTTGCTTGACGTGCAAAGGGTCAGCGGTTCGATTCCGTTAGCGTCCACCAAAAAAGATCCGAACCTGTCTGTCATTGGCGATGGGTTCGGATTTTTTGTGCTTGTGTTTTATGTCTCCGGCATCAAACAAGCTTCCTCAGCAAGGCGGCATGTTTGGGATGCCGCTCTTTTTCCCTGTCCCCACCCCCTTTGCATAAAATCAAACTGTGATTTGGCGCAGTGGCGGCAATCGAAAATTCGGCACTGCCGCAACTATATCCAAGCGCGCATCAACACAGGCAATCCCTCCGTTTGACCCCCCTTGTCCCACCCCGTGTGATTTCTGCAGTGGTCCATGGCACCAAGTCCTCATATTCTTCTTACAAATTCATCTTTTTGGAATGCCTCCGATGCTTGAAAATGCACCCTGCCTTCGTGTATAATACATTTCATCTGGCAAACCATAAAAAATCATTCCTTATGAACTGGAGAAGGGAGGAGATATCCTGCATGGATGGTGACGACTACCACAGTACCACCCGACGATATTTTGGCTTTGACCGAGCGTACCTGCGCCATACCGTATGGGGGAGGTACGCCTTTTTGCGCCTTTGCAGGCTTCGTCACTGAGGTCTTCGCCCAATCTACATGAACAATCTTTTGAAGGAGCAACGAATTTTTTATGACAGGCGAAGTTATGACCTCTGTTCTTATCATGGCGGTTCTCATCCTGATGTCCGCCTATTTCTCGGCCACCGAAACGGCCTTCTCCTCCCTCAACCGCACCAGGCTGCGCACCCTGGCCGAAAAGGGCAACCGCAAAGCCTCTTTGGCCCTCATCCTCTCGGAACAGTATGATCGCATGCTGTCCACTATTTTGATTGGAAACAACATCGTCAACATTGCCACGGCCTCCATTGGCACCGTGCTCTTTGTCCATCTGTATGGGGACGCCGGAGCGACCATTTCCACGGTCGTCATCACCATAGTGGTGCTCATCTTCGGCGAAATCTCCCCCAAGAGCCTGGCAAAAGAAAATCCCGAGCGCTTTGCCATGTTTTCGGCGCGCATCCTCAAGGCCTGCATCTGGCTGCTCACTCCCATCAACTTTCTGTTTACCCAGTGGAAAAAGCTGTTGTCTAAGATTTTCCATGTGAGCGAAAGCCGTAAAATGACGCAAGATGAGCTGCTCATGCTGGTTGAGGAAGTACGGCAGGACGGCAGCGTGGACGAAGACGAAGGCAATCTTTTGCGCAGCGCCATCGAGTTTACCGACCGTGATGCGGGCAGTATTCTGACGCCCCGGGTGGACCTGGAGGGCGTTCCGGTCACTGCCACCAAGGAGCACATCGCCGACGTTTTTTCCAAAACGCGCTATTCGCGCCTGCTGGTCTATGACGGCACCATCGACAGCATCGTGGGCGTGATCCATCAAAAGGATTTTTACGTCGGCACCGGCGTGACCGAAAAAGACATCACCGATATCATGACGCCGCCTATCTTTGTCCCACGTGCCATTAAAATCCGCACGTTGCTGGGCCTTTTGCAAAAAAACAAGTCCCATATCGCCATCGTCAGCGACGAATACGGCGGGACACTTGGCATTGTGACCATGGAGGACATCCTCGAGGAGCTGGTAGGCGAGATCTGGGACGAACATGACGAAGTGGTGGAAAACTTCCACGAGGTGGAAGAGGGGGTCTTCCACGTTGTCTGCTCGGCGGACTTTGAACAGATGCGCCGCCAGTTTCACCTTGACGCCGACTGCGACTGCGCTTCGGTCAGCGGCTGGGTCATGGAGCAGCTCGGACACATCCCCCGCCAGGGCGACCGCTTCCTGTATGACCATTTGCTGGTGACGGTGCTCAACGCCGACTCCCGCCGGGCCCTTGAAATAGAGGTGCGTCGGATTGACAGCCTCGACGACCTGGATGAAGAGCTGTCCTCCACCGCTTCCTAACGGAAAGTGCCCCGGCTTTTCCAAGGCCCCACAAATCGCTCTCATGCTCGGCTGCCATCGCCGGGCAATTCCGCAGGGCGGCGCGCACGCAGGCGCGCCGCCCTGCTTTTTCTTGTCTGCGCCGCCAGGCGGCCTCTCATTTTTTCCCCAGCCTCCACATAAACTATGGACAAAGCCACGGCGCCGTCCGGCGTCACTGCGAAAGGGGTTTGTCCATGCACCGGAAACTGTTTTTTCTCTGCCTTCTCACCGGCCTTCTGGCCTTTTGCGCCCCCTATGGGGCGCGCTATCTGCAAGAGCGCGCCGCTGTGAAAGATGTAATGTCCACGACGGCACAACCCGAGACCGTGGAAACTGCCGATCTGCTGGTGGACGTCTGGATCACGCAGGAGGACGTCTGCCAAAGCGTTGCTCTTGAAGACTATCTGGTGGGCGTGGTGGCGGCCGAAATGCCCCTTTCCTATGAGCCTGCCGCCCTGCAGGCCCAGGCGGTTGCGGCGCGCTCCTACCTGCTCAGCAAGCTGGGCAAAGGCTCCCACGAAAACGGCGCCGACATCTGTACCGACCCGGGGCACTGTCTGGCCTGGAGAGCCCCCGATTCCCAGGCCGACGCCGCCGCCTTCCAGGCCGTGTCCGCTACAAGCGGACAGGTGCTGACCTATGACGACGCCGTGGCCCAGACCGTCTTTTGCGCCATGACCGGAGAGCTCACCGAGTCGGCTTCCGAAATCTGGGGCAGCAGTACCATGCCCTATCTCACCAACGTCCCTTCCCCCGGAGACGCCCAGCAGGAGGACTACGTCACCACCGTCACCATGAGCCCGGAGCAGTTCTGGCAGGCCGTTTCCCCGCTCTCCCCCGACACCGAGGCCGCCCCCCTTGTCGTGCTGCGCCGCAGCGCCGGCGACACCGTGCTCAGCTGCACCGTGGGCGGCGTGCAGACCACCGGCCAGGAGCTGCGCGGCCTGCTGGGCCTGCGCTCGGCCCGCTTTTGGCTCGACTACGAGGGCGACACCCTGTGCTTCACCGTCAAGGGCTACGGCCACGGCGTCGGCATGAGCCAGGCCGGCGCCCAGGTCATGGCGCAGTCGGGCAGCACCTACGCCGAGATTCTCGCCGCCTATTACCCCGGCTGTACATTATGTAAAATCACATTTTAATCACAAATTTAAGGCTCTGGATATTTTTTCTTTTCATCGAAAATTTTGATTTTCTCTTTGTTTTTACGACGTTTTTGTAATTTCCTCTAAAACATAGCGGAATTTTTGACGTTTTTTTATTCTAATTTTATTGTTTTTTCACAATTGACTTTCTCCTTCTCCTGTCGGATAATATCTGACAAGGAACGGCCGTTCCCACAACAATTGAATTCCTACCAAGATAGAGGTGCGATTTCCAGGAGTACGGCAGCCGAGTCTCTCAACAGACTGCGACACTGCCGGAAAGGGGCCGTCGCCGAAGTGTGTCGGATGGTTGAGTGCCGGCATGCTGGCCACGTGGGAAAAGATCTCACGGGCTGTCACGGCAAGTGTTTGCCGTGGAGCGCTAGCTTTGTACCATGGGACACGATGCTTTGCCGAAAGCCCTCCTCCCTGAAGAGGAGTGGCTTTATCGGTGCAGTCATGTGTCATATCCCGCAGCCTGGGCCTGCCATATCGGCAGGACAAGCCCTGCGGCTTGGGCCGAAGCGATTGCTTCGGCCTTTTTTGTTCCTCGTTTTGGTACGATCGTCAAAAAAGGAGATTTCTCAAATGGGTAGAAGAACCGTTTTCCGTGTATTTCGGCCGTTGGCCATTGTCCTATGCATCGCGGCGTTTATCGCGGCATTTTTTACCATGCGCAATGCGCAGCCTGGAACCAACCCCTTCTTCGAGTCGGCCTGGGCGCTCTTTCCCCCCGTCATGGCCATCATGCTCGCTCTCATCACCAAAGAGGTCTATTCCTCCCTGTTTGTCGGCATCCTGTTCGGCGGCTGCCTCTTTACGGGGATGAAATTCATTCCCACCCTCGAACACGTCTTTTTGCAAGACGGCATGATCGGCGCCCTCTCGGACAGCTATAACCTGGGCATTTTGATTTTTCTTGTCATTTTGGGCACCCTGGTCAGCCTGATGAACCGGGCGGGCGGCAGCGCCGCCTTCGGAAACTGGGCGGCCCGCCGTATCAAGACCAAATCGGGCGCTCAGCTTGCCACCGTCGTGCTGGGCATTCTCATCTTTATCGACGACTATTTCAACTGCCTGACGGTGGGCAGCGTCATGCGGCCCGTGACAGACCGCCACGGCATCCCGCGCAGCAAGCTGGCCTACATCATCGACTCCACGGCCGCCCCCGTCTGCATCATTGCCCCCATCTCCTCCTGGGCCGCCGCCGTGACCGGCTTTGTGGATGACAATGCGGCAAACGGCCTTGCGCTCTTCATCCAGGCCATTCCCTACAACCTCTACGCCATCCTGACGCTGACCATGCTGATTGCCCTGGCTTTGCTGAAGTTTGACTTCGGCCCCATGGCGGCAGCCGACGACATCGTGCCCTTTGAGGAGGCCTCCACCATCGACACCAAGGGCTCCATCGTCGACTTGCTCATCCCCATTGCGGCCCTCATTGTCTGCTGCACCCTCGGCATGCTCTACACCGGCGACTTCTTTGCAGGGGCCGACTTTGTCACCGCCTTTTCCAATTCCGACGCCTCGGTCGGTCTTGTCTTCGGCTCCTTCGGCGCGCTGGCCGTCACCCTGCTGCTCTATCTCATGCGCAGAGTGCTTACGCTGCGCGAGTGCATGGACGCCCTGCCCGCCGGCTTCCAGGCCATGGTGCCCGCCATTCTCATCCTCACCTTTGCCTGGACGCTCAAGGCCATGACCGACAGCCTTGGCGCAGGGGCCTATGTCAATCTCCTGGTCAAGGGCTCGGCCGAATCCTTCCTCTCCGTCCTGCCCGCCATCATTTTTCTCATTGCGGTGGGCCTGAGCTTCTCCACCGGCACCTCCTGGGGCACCTTCGGCGTGCTGATCCCCATTGTCGTCGACCTCTTTGACGCCAACATGAGCACCATCATGATCATCTCTATCTCTGCCTGCATGGCGGGCGCCGTGTGCGGCGACCACTGCTCGCCCATCTCGGACACCACCATCATGTCCTCAGCCGGCGCACAGTGCGACCACCTCACCCACGTCTCCACCCAGTTGCCCTACGCGCTCTTTGTGGCAGGCGTCTCCTTTGTCTTCTACCTCATCATGGGCTTTGTACGCAGCCCTCTTGTCACCCCTGTCGCCATGGCGGCGCTGGTCGCCATTCTGTGGGGGATGAGGCGCTTTGGCGTTGGCTCCTCCCTTCGCTCCAAGGCGGGCAACCAATAGCTTCTTTTTTCCTTGACATTCCGGGCGGACAGGCTCCCCTGTCCGCCCGGTTTTTCTTTTAAACCTCTTGCCGCAGGGCGGGGCATGCGCTCCCCCGACCTCTTCGTGAAAATACAAAAGGGTTGACATGACAACACTTTTATGTTACTGTTGCACACAAAAGAGGTGTTGTCTGTGGCCTTTTCATACAAGCCGCTCTGGAAGCTGCTCATCGACAAGGAGCTGAGCAAAAAAGAGCTTATGAGGGAAACCGGCATTTCCAAATCCACCATGGATAAGATGGGCCGTGGACAGCCCGTGTCCATGGACATCATTGAGCGTCTTTGCAGTCATTTCCACTGCCATATTGAAGATGTGGTCGAGCATGTCGAGTCTTGTGAAGCGGGGGATCGGAAATGAGTGCAATCAACAGCCCCTTTCGGTATGCAGGCGGAAAATTCTATGCCAGAAAGCTCATTGCCGAGCACCTGATTGACAGCGACGTCTATTGCGAGCCCTTTGCGGGGGGCGGCTCGATCTTTTTTTATAAGGAAAAAAGCCGCGTCAACGTGCTCAACGACCTCGACCAAAATCTCATGCTGGTCTACCGCATCATTCGCGACCGGCCCGAAGAGCTGACGGCCCTGCTTGCGACCTTTTCCCCGCCCAGCAAGGAAAGTCACTTTTACTACAAGAATCTGTATCAGCCTGACAACGAGCTGGAGCAGGCGGCCCGGTGGTACTACCTCAACCGGATTTCCTACAGTGGGATCATGCAGTTTCAAAACTGCTACTTCGGCTATGGGGACAAATACAGCATGCGTCCGGAAAACTGGCCCCGCAACATCGCCAGGGCCAGCCAGAAGCTGCAGGGCGTGGCGCTGCGCTGCATCGATGCCGTCGACTGCATCCGCTCCATGCCCGACGGCGCGCTGCTCTTTGTCGACGCCCCCTACTTTAGCGCCGACCAGGACAAGTTTTACACCTGCTTTTTCTCAAGACAGGACCATTTCCGGCTGCGCGACGTCATCCGGCAGGAATACCATCGCCTCAAATTCTTTATCACCTATGACAACTGCGAGGAAATCCGCGAGATGTACTCCTTCATGCCGGCCATGTACGACAAGGAGTGGAATTACTGCATCAGCAGGACCGACGACCAGAAGGAGCACAAAAAGCTGCAGGACGGCCATCGCGGAAAGCGCGGCAAGGGGCGCGAGCTCTTCATCTTAAACTACTGACAGGCGGCAAAAAGCGCCTCTGTATCAAGGATTTTCTCCCCTTGTGAAAAAACATCAAAAAAGCGGCAGCTTGGCTGCCGCTTTTCTTGTGTGTCAGTTTCTGCCCGCTACCTTCTTCGCATCCTCGCCCGATGCGTTCTCGTGAAGTCCAGCAGGGCCTGCTCGATTTCGGAGATAGGGCGCCAGACGGGATCATTTTCCAGCCTGACGGCCGGCGTTCTCGGGATTACCCCGTCAACGGCAATGTCCTCCGCTTTGGCAAAGCGCCAGTCCTCATAGGTCGCCTCAAAGAGAGCCTCATAGGTCGCGTCGCAGCCGTAGTGCTCACACAGCCTCCCGACCGTGCGTGTATCGGGGATCAGCTCAAAATTCTCCGAATAGGTTGCCCCGGCAATCACGGCGTTGGAGAGATTGGTAATGACAAAATCAAAATCCCCCACCAGATACCTGTCGTTGGTGGTGCTTGCTTTGCTGAGATCGCTTCGGCTCCTGTGGCACTTGACGGTGCAAAAGGGCTCCTTGATCCTGGCGCGTGTGGAGTATTTGAAGCTGCCTCTCACGGCGTTTTTGCACTCCACTTTGATGATGATGCCGGTTCTCTGGTGGGTCACGGTCACGTCCTCGTCATGAGTCCCGCTTTGGGCGTTGAGGTTGAGCTTTGCCACCACCCACTCGCGCGCAGGAAGAATGTCCCTGAGCAGCAGCTCCACCGCATATTCCGTGGCCTTGCCCCGAATCATGGGCATGACCTTCTGGTCGTTCAAAATATCCATCACATAGTCCTGCGGGATTTTGTATTTCCTGCAGTATTCCAGCATTTGCCTGCCAAGTTCCAGCGCGTCCATTGCTTCCCTCCCCATACCTTCCGTGCGGCCAGCTCATCCGCCTGCGCCCGCCGCGTCAGTCTCGCGTGTCAATCCACCTCAGAGAGCATATCCTGTCTTTGGTCAAGCTGCCCGCAGTCCGGCTGGCTCTCCCCGCAGGGCTGCTCCTTCTGCCCTCTCTCCACAGCGCGCCTACCCGTCCAGATGCCCACCGTTTCAAGCAGCGTTTCAGCGTGCAGGCTGCGCACATCAAAGGAAAAAAGCTGGAACACCCACTGCATGACCGGCCCCGTCAGCAGGGCAAAGGCAACGGTGCCCACACCGACCACGCCTCCCAGCCACCAGCCGATGGCCAGCGCCGTGAGCTCGATCATATTGCGCACGATTCCCACCGGCACTTTGGGCAGGCGCTTGGCCAGCCCCACCATCATACTGTCGCGCGGGCCGGCTCCCATGGCGGCGCTCATATAAAGGTAAGAACCCAGCGCCGTAACAAAAATGCCAAGCAGCAGCAAAACCGCGCGCCAGAACAGAGAATCGGTCTCGGGGATGAGGCCGCTTGCCAAAAAGAAGTCCAGTGAGCCTCCCACCAAAATCATGTTGAAAATGGTGCCAAACCCGATGGGCTCCCGCATGAGAAGGTCGATGCCGATAATGACAATGCCGCACAGCTGCGTGATGCGGCCGATGGACAGCCCCGACACCAGCGACAGCCCCTGGTGAAAGGCGTTCCACGGCGAGAGCCCCAGCATGCTGCGCACATTGAGCGCCGAGCTCAGCCCAAACAGCACCAATCCGATAAACAGCCGAACAAAGCGCGCGGGATAGCGATACCGCAAAAAGGGGGCGCGTGTTTTGCTCTTCATGTCCTTCCTCCTGACCGAGTGCCCGGCCGGCCCTCCTTCGCCGGGGCCATCTCGTCTTTTTTTGTGAGGCTATTATAGCATACCGGTGTCCTGTACGCAACGCCGCTCAAGGCCGCACCTTCCAAACAAAAAGCAAGGCGTGCCGCGCGGCGGCAGGCAGCCTCCCTTTGCTCCTCCCCCGCCTCGTGGCGCGCCTCACACCCCCCATAAAAAAAGCCTTCTTTTCGCCGTTCAGGGGCTTGACAAACGGCTGCTCATTGAGTATACTGATATTCGGTTAGTTTGTTCTAACTATTTTTTCGGGCCCTTGGTTAGTGCCTACTAATTTCACGGGAGATCTGGTGATAACATATGACTTTGAAAAACGCCGTGCAGGGAACCCAATATATCATTCGCGACGTCGCCACCGACGACCAGGAGCTCAACGCCTTTTTGTTCTCGCTGGGCTGCTACAGTGGGGAGGCCATCACGGTCGTGTCTCACCTCAAGGGCGGCTGCGTCGTTTCCATCAAGGACGGCCGGTATACCATCGACAACCATCTGGCGGAGGCCATCACGGTTGGCGGGCCGTCCTGTCCATCTGATGCATAATACAAGGGAGGCGATTCCCACAGCTTTTAGCTTTTATTGATATCTTTGCACATTGGTTAGCTTTGTCTAACCAAGAGAACACCGCCGCGCTGGAGAGGCGGCAAAGAACACAGGGGGAGGAAATACCACAATGAGAATTGCTTTAACCGGCAACCCAAACTCAGGCAAGACCACCATGTATAACGCGCTGACAGGCCGCAACGAAAAGGTCGGAAACTGGGCGGGCGTTACGGTGGAAAAAAAGGAGTACCCAATCAAAAAGGCCTACCAGGCCGGGGAGGGGCATCTGATCGCCGTCGACCTGCCCGGCGCGTACTCCATGTCTCCGTTTACCAGCGAGGAGAGCATCACAAGCTCCTATGTGAGAAGGGAAAATCCCGATGTCATCATCAACATTGTAGACGCCACCAACTTGAGCCGCAGCCTGTTTTTCACCACGCAGCTGCTGGAGCTTGGCATTCCGGTTGTGGTGGCCCTCAACAAGAGCGACCTCAACCGGAAAAAGGAGACTGTCATCAACACAAAGCTGCTGTCCGACAAGCTGGGCTGCGCCGTTGTTGAGACCACCTCCACGACGGCCGACGGCCTCAGGGCCGTTGTGGAAAAGGCCGCGGCCGCCGCAGGCGGCACACAGTCGGCTCCCTATCATCAGGGGGACGTCGACCTCACCGACAAGGCGGCCGTCGAGGCGGCCGACCGCAGACGCTTTGACTTTGTCAACCGCATCGTCGAAGAGGTGCAGACCCGCAAGGTGCTGACTCAAACCAAAAACTTCAACGACAAAATTGACGACATCCTGACCAACAGATGGCTGGGCATCCCGATTTTTGCCGTTGTCATGTTCCTTGTGTTCCAGATTTCGCAGACCTATCTGGGCACCTGGATTGCAGAAGGCGTGGAGCTTTCAGACGGCACCTTCATCCCCGGGCTGGTTCCCCTGCTGGAGGGCTTCCAGGGCTGGGTCGGCAGCCTTCTCGAAGGCGCAAGCCCCTTCCTCTACGCGCTGCTTGTGGACGGCGTGATTGGCGGCGTGATTGCCGTTGTGGGCTTTTTGCCGCTCGTCATGGTCATGTACTTCCTGATTGCCCTGCTTGAGGACTGCGGATACATGTCCCGCGTCGCCGTTGTGCTCGACCCCATCTTCAAAAAGGTGGGCCTTTCGGGCAAGTCGGTCATCCCCTTTGTCATCACCATCGGCTGCGCCGTCCCTGGCATCATGGCCAGCCGCACCATCCGCAACGAGCGCGAGCGCAGGGCAACCGCCATGCTTGCCCCCTTCATGCCCTGCGGCGCAAAAATTCCCGTCATCGCGCTCTTTGCCGGCGCCTTCTTTGACAACGCCGGCTGGGTCAGCGCCACCATGTATCTGACCGGCATCGTGCTGATTTTCTTTGGCGCCCTGCTGGTCAACAAGGTCGCCGGCTACAAAAACAGAAAGTCCTTTTTTATCATCGAGCTGCCCGAATACAAGGTCCCCTCGCTCTGGGGTGCCTTCAAGGCCATGTGCAGCCGTGGCTGGGCTTACATTGTGAAGGCCGCCACCATCATCCTTTTGTGCAATACGGCGGTTCAGATTATGCAGACCTTCGACTGGAGCTTTGGCGTGGCGGCCACCCCCGATTCCTCCATCCTCGCCTCCATCGCCGCACCCTTTGCCTGGCTTCTGGTCCCCATCGTGGGCGTTGTCTCCTGGCAGCTGGCCGCAGCCGCCGTCACCGGCTTTATCGCAAAGGAAAACGTCGTGGGAACCCTGGCCGTCTGCTTTGCCGGGCTTGAAAACCTGATTGACACCGAAGAGCTTGCCATGCTGGAGGGCACGGGCGCCGAAATCGCCGGCATCATGGCCATCACAAAGGTCGCCGCCCTTGCCTACCTCATGTTCAATCTCTATACGCCCCCCTGCTTTGCCGCCATCGGCGCCATGAATGCCGAAATGAAGAGCAGCAAGTGGCTTTGGGGAGGCATCGGCCTGCAGTTTGGCGTCGGCTACACCGTGGCCTACCTGGTCTACACGGTCGGCACGCTGCTGACCGCTCCCGAGACGCTCAACTTGGGCGCCGCAATCGGCGGGCTGGCCATTGTCCTTGCCTTTGCGGGCGTTGTGATTGCCCTTATCAAAAAATCCAACCAACAGCTCAGCGCCGAGTATGCGCTCAGCAGGTAGGCCATGCTGCAAGACGTTGCCATCATCGCCGTTGTGCTTGCCATCGTGGGCGCCGTCGCTTCCCATCTTGTAAGGGCCAGGAAACGGGGAGAACACTGCATCGGCTGCCCCTACGCAAAGCAATGCGGGGGAGCCTGCGGCGCAGGCCAGCCCTGCGCACAGCACCCCCAAAATCAGGAGCGGAGCCTCTAAAGACCCTGCGCTCTCCGCAGACTGTTTTCAAAGAGCACTCTTTTTCTTTCATCTTAAAAGGGAGAAGCCGAACACTTGGTTCGGCTTCTCCCTTTTTTTCGTTTCGCGCAGGCCCTTTGCTTTTGCAGATTCCCTGCGGCAGCCCCCGGCCGCCGCCATCGACCCGTCTCAAAGGCGCCTGCAGGAGAGTTGAGGCTTTTAAGCAGCGGCAGCTTCGTTGTCAACCGTCTCAGCCTGGGCGGTCTCGCCCTCGGCCGTCTCGGGCCCGATCTCCACCAGCCCTTCAAGCGTTTCGTCGCTGACGGTCTCGCCATCGCCGATCTCAGGCTGCGGCTGCGTCAGCTCCTCAAACCCGGTGAAGTCGGGGAAGGTGATGACCACATCGTCTCCCAGGGCGTTGATGGTGCAGTCCATGTCGTACTCATAGGCGATCGACGTCGTCTCCCCTTCCACGGTCATGTCCATGGTCATGGCAAACTGCATGCCGATGGTCTTGAGAGTGCCCTCCTTGTCGATGAGCACGCTCATGCTCACGGCGTCAAACTTCATGCCGTCAAGACCGGCCTCGCTGAAATCGCCCATCTGGCCCAGCATCTGGGTAAGCAGGCGGTTCACGGCGCCGTTGAGCACGATGGTGTAGGTCGTTCCCTCGTCGCTCTCGGCTGCGGTGATGGAGTCAATCTGATAGAGACCGTCGTTTGCCAGGGTCACGTTCGAGGTCTGCTGCTGCACGGCGGCCAGCAGGTCGGAGAAGTCCATGGGCATCTTGATTTTCTGACCGTCGGCCTCCATGTACATCACGCCGTCCTTGATCCACTGCTTGATGACGGTCTCGGTCTGCTCCTCCCCGGTCTTGACCGTGGAGATCCCCTCCATCTGGACGTCGGTATCGGTGACGAGGGTCTTGATTTCGGAGCTGATTTCCATAGCGACGCTCTCAGCGCCCAAAGCCGTCACATCCATGGTGCCCGTCATATCCATGTCAACGCCGGTCGCCTGCTCAAAGCCGGCGCAGGCTGCCACATATTCGGCATAGGTCTCCTGCTTGTCCAGCAGAGGCTGTGCCGCCGTCTGGCTCACGGCGCCGTCGGCAATCAGCTTGGCCAGCAGGGTGTTCTCCTGTCCGTTGACCTTTGCAAACAGCGCCTGGTAGGACACTGCCACCACATCGTCTCTGAGAAATTCGCCTTGCGCCACGGCGGTGTTGTACACACCCTTCTCTGCGGCAAAGGAGACGGCCTCATCATAGGCAAACTGGCCGCCCTCACCATCGCTGTAGCCCAGGGCGCGCAGCACAAAGGTGCAGTACATCTGCGCATTGCACAGGCTGTCGGATCCAAACTCTGTCTCGGAAATCCCGTTGGTCAGCTTGTTGGTGTAAAGCCACGCAACATGCGCCTTCGCCCACTCGGGGACATCGGTAAAGGGGTGGGCGGTTTTGCCCGCTTCAAGGTCTGCTTTTGCCGTCTCTTCGGCGCCCAGCAGGCGCACCAGCATGACAGCCGATTCCGCACGGGTGGGGGCGCGGTCGAGTTCAAAGCCGGTGTCAGTCCCCTGGAAGAGTCCGACCTCTTTGAGCTCCTGTGCCAGCCCGTCAAAATCCGACGCGCCGGCAGACAGTGCCAGAGCCATCACGCACAGGACCGCCAAAGCCATGACCTTGCAGAGCTTTTTCATTGCAATCATCCTTTCTGTTGATCCGGCGGTGAAAAGGGCATCAAAATGCCGCTTTGCACGCCGTGGATATTGTACCGCAGGGCACAAGCACTGTCAACCGCTGCGGCAGCTCTTCTTGCAATTGTCATCAAAATGACATATACTATTTCATGTTGCATATGTTTGCCCCTGGTTCGTGTCAAAAGCTCAAAGCAAAGGAGAATCGCTGCCATGCGGACCGTCCTCGGCACCTCCCAGCTCAAGGCGCTCAAAGAGCGTGTGGGCGACAATCTCTACACCCGTCTTCCTCCTAACCGCCCCATCTGCGCCGCTCCCGAAACGGGCGCCTGCTTTGTCAGCTTTCCTTTTTATGACATCGCAAATGAAGGCCAGAAGGAGACCCGCATCTACATTTACTGCAACACCAGCGACATCATCTTTTTGCTGGACAGCCCCCATTGTCTCGAGCTGCTCAGTCAGATCGACGACCAGCAGGAGCCTTTCCGGCAGATGCTGGACTTTCTGCTGGCCCTGACCGGAGATGACGTCTATGTGCTGCACCGGATGGAAGATGCCATCACAAACCTTGAAGACCACCTGCTCACCCGAACCAACCCCGACGACGACAGCGGCATCCGCGTCATCTCGCTGCGGCGCATCCTGCTGCGCATGAAGCGCTACTATGAGCAGCTCACCCTCGTGACCAGCGACCTTGCCGAATCCACCAACGGCATCGTGCCTGCGCATCTGCACAAGCGCTTTGCCGCGCTTGACCGCCGTGTGGACCATCTGCTTGAATCTGTGCGTCATCTGCAGGAGTATACCACCCAGGTGCGCGAGGCCTATCAGGCGCAGGTCGACATTGAGCAAAATCAAATCATGAAAATTTTTACTGTCATCACCACCATCTTTTTGCCTTTGACGCTGATTGTCGGCTGGTATGGCATGAACTTCCCCATGCCGGAATATGCCTGGTCCAAAGGGTATCCCTATGTCATCTTACTGAGCGTCGCGGTGTGTATCGCCTGCTTTGCCGCCTTCAAAAAAAAACGCTGGTTTTAGGCTCTGCGCCAAAGCTGCGCACCTGCTGCATCAAGAAAGCGCAAGCCCCTTTCAGGGCCTGCGCTTTCTTCGCTTTGAAGCGGCCTTTCCCGGCGGGCTCTCGGGCAGGCCGTCCGTTCTCACCCGCGCACGGCGGCCGCCAGCTGCGCCAAATCCCGCTCGTCGGGGTGGGCTTTTGCCTGGTCGAAATTTGTCAGCATGGCATCCCTGCGAGGGCCGGCCTCCATGCTCTCATACCGCTCGCGCACCGTTTGGGGCATTTTGCCCTGGCACATGTACTCCCCCAGAAGACAGACCGTCGGCGCGAGATTTTCGCGCACGCGGCCGAGAATCTGCTCAAAATAGGCCGGCGCGCCCCCAAATCCGGCCGTGCCGAACAAAAAGACGCTCTGATTGGTCAGGCTCTTCAAAAAGTGCGCCATTTCCTCATCACAGCTCCCCTTGTCGGTCCAAAAGCCCGCATAGACGGTCTGCGCTTCAAGCGCCGCCTCATCCGGTGGTCCAAAATACAAACACTCCTGTCCCGGCAGGGACTCCCGGACAGCCCGGGCCAGCTGCTCAGTGTTGCCCGTGCGGCTGCTGTAGACAATGGCATAACTCATGATTTTTCCCCCTTCCTGTCGCAATCCAAGCGCCGCCCCTTATATGACGGCGTTTTGCAGTGCTCCCTTTTCTTGGGGCGCTGCGCACGCTCTCCTTTGGGCAGGGCAAACGCCCGCATTTTTGACCATGTTTTTTGATTATATCACGAAAATAGAACACAATACAGTCTGATTCTCACTCTTGCTCGCCATTTCATAGGCAAACCTCCGCACCTTTTCCCGAAGTGCAGACCGTTGCTTTGCGCCGGTCTGTGCCCCAAGCTGCCGCGCCGTGCCGTGAAGCCTCTTTGGGGGAAGGCCGGAGCCGGTCTTTTGGGATGTTTCATGAAAAGGAAAAAGCCGCCTTGAAGGTTTTTATTCCGGCAGGGAATATCCGCCGGTGCCAAGCCCGACACAGTGCCACAGACCGTCTTCCTGTTTTTGCAGCACAAACTCTCTCTGGTAGGTGAGTTTTCCCTCATAGTCCCCCGTCCCCTCGCCGGTGTTGCCGGCCCAAATGCCGGGAGAGTCGGCATCCCACGGGGTAAAGGCACACTCAAACGACCCCACCACGGCGTCGCCCTGTGCACTGACCTCCCGCACCTCCCACCGAATGACCTCGTAGTCGTCCATGCCATACATGTTCCCGGGCGTCAGCGTGGTCATGTGCTCGCCGTAGGCGCTGTAGACAAAGGTCTCGGCGGCCTGCTGCGCGCCGCCCTCCACATCAAAGGCAATGCGCGTACAGTCGGCGTCCAGATTGTCATACTCCCTGCGGATGTCCCAGGCGATGGAACCCCCCTGCTCCTGCAGAGGCGAGGCGGTCCACAGGGTTTGTGTGTCCCCGTCGGTATACCGCATCACGCCCGCGCCGCCGTCTTCCCAAACGGTGATGCTCTTTGTCCCGTCTGCGGACAGGGCGGTGATTTGGAAGCTGCCGGGCTGCTCGGGCAGTTTTTCAAGCGCCGTCCACTCATAGCTGCAAAGCAGCACCTCAAAGCGGGCGGCAAGCCCCTTGCCGACGGAATAGGAACCCGCCTCCCCGCCGTCGGCAAGGTCCAGCGTAAGCGTCACGTCGCCCGAGGCAAACAGGTCCTCCACCGCCTCCCCGGGGACAAAGCTTCCCTCCTGGAATGCCTTGTAAAGCTCCATTGCGGCGGCCGTATACATGTTCCCGTATTGCTGCAGCATTTCGGGCGTGCCATACTGCGTCGTGATGCTCTCGGTGTTGGTCACGCAGACGGGCTGCCAGACCGTTTCACCCTCTCGGCTGTCCCAGTGCAGCACAAGATAGGGCTGGCCGGTGCTGCCCCATTCGGTGATGCAGTCCTCTTCCATCTTCATGCCGCCCGCAAGCATGATTTCATCGGGGTTTGCGGCAAGAAACCGGTATTCCAGAAGATACATGTTCACCCCGTCGTTAAGCCCGGCCGTACCGGTGTTGATTTGCGTGAGGCCCGTGACCGTTGCCTGCGTTATCTCGTAGCCCATCTCGTCTGTATAATAGTCAAGCTGGATTTTCGTGTAGTCTTTGGCCTCGTCGATGACGGTCTGGGGAAGCTCCTCTGCAACCTTCACTTCCACCGACGGCGTCTGTGGATCCGTGCTTTCGGGGGCCGTAAAGGTGCATCCCACGGCAACGGCCAGAATCAGCAGCGCCGCCGCCAGCGGACACCCCGCCGTTTTGGGCTTTTGGGCAATCAGCCTGATCCGCTCCTCCAGGCCGCGCCTACCGCCCGTCATGGTGGTCGCGGTCAGCAGCACCGTCCGGCGCTTTTGACAGGTCAACCCAATCAGCGTGCGTCCGTATCGGGCGCGCTCGCCCTCCCCCAGCCTTCTGATGGTGGCCTCGTCGCAGGCAAGCTCGGCGTCGCTGCGCGACAGCACGGCAGCCCACCACACCATCGGGTTGTACCAGTGGACTGCAAGGCAGACCCCGCGCAGCAGCGCCCAGATGTGATCCCCATGGCGAAAATGCGTCAGCTCATGCTCCACGGCATGGCCAAAGACCACCTCATCGTCGGCCGCCTCCGGCGTGACGTAAATTGCCGGCGCAAGCAGTCCGAACAGGCAGGGCGTATCCACCTGCGGCGAGACATAGACCGGCAGGCGGCAGGAGATTCCGTCCAGCCTGCGCCTTGATTTGCGCAGCGTGATGGCAAACCTGGCGTTTGAGGCCAGCAGCACCAACCCGAGCAAGACCGTCCCCGTCATCCAGGCCGCCTTGAACATATCGCCTGCAGCGCCCTGCTCTCCTTCAGGAGACAGGCTTCCCCAAGCGGCCTGCTGCCCATGCGCCGCCGCCAGAAGGGCGCTCTCTCCGGCCGGTGCTAGCTGCACGGCCTCCTGCACCTCCCCCGTGCGGCCGGCTGGGAACGTCTGCCCCTCCTGCACAAGAGCCTTTTCCACCCCGACATCCTGCAGCCCGGCCGCCTTTTGCATCAGAGCGGCAACGCCAAAGGGGGCTGCACCGATACCCACCGGAATCAGCAGCCGCACAAGCACCAGCGCCCACATCGCATATTGCAACCGCAAGCTGACTTTTCCCTTGAGGGCAAAGCGCAGCGCGATGACAACCGCGATCAGAACGCTTCCCGACACAACCCATTCAAGCATCGTCGTTTTCCTCCAATTCTCTCAAAATCGCGTAAAGCCCGTCAATCTCCTCCTTTGTCAGCGCCTGCCTGCGCGTCAGCGCGCTGACCATCAGGCTGAGACTGCCCTTGTATACCCTCTCGAGAAAATCCTCAGTCTCCTGCAGGGCGGCATCCTCCCGGCACACAAGCGGACGAAAGGCCTTCTTGCCGCCGTCCGACTCTCCCGCCACCGCCCCCTTTGCCTCCATACGGCTCAAAAGCGTCAGCGTTGTGCTGCGGCTCCAGCCGCAGCGCTGCTGCATCCTTTGCGTCACCTCCCGCCCCGTGAGCGGAGCAGCCTCCCAAAGGCACTCCATCACGCTCCACTCCGCCGGAGTCAGGCTCACATTGTGTGCGCTCACTGCAGATCCCCCCTCTTTTTAACTACATCTGTAGACAGATTGTACCACGATTGTCTACGAATGTCAACAAAAACGGGTGATTTTACGGCAATCAACCCCCCGGGGCAGAAAATCGGCTTTTGAAAATACCGGGCGTTGCGGCCGGACCGCATGCCGACAGGCAATTTTCTTTCGGACTTGTGAGGGCGGCCGAAATTTCCGAATAGACGCAAAAAAGCTCGTCGCAAGCGATACATCGCTTGCGACGAGCTGGTGCGAGTGACGGGACTTGAACCCGTACGTCAATGGACACACGCCCCTCAAACGTGCCTGTCTGCCAGTTCCAGCACACTCGCCTATAGCAAAACCAAGTATAACAAAAGAGTTTCCTTTTTGTCAAGTCTTTTTCGCCATTTTCGCGCCTGCTTGCGCATTTGCCAGGGAAACCTCCCTTGCCGGGCAGGCTTTGCCGTGATATAATAAATTAGTTATACTCCACCTGCCAAAGGAGGGCGGCTCTTGAAGATTCCAAACATCCGCAATTTTTCCATCATCGCCCACATTGACCACGGAAAATCCACGCTGGCCGACCGGCTTCTTGAAGCCACCAACGCCGTGTCGCAGCGCGACATGGAAAGCCAGCTGCTCGACAATATGGAGCTGGAACGCGAACGAGGCATCACCATCAAGGCGCGCGCCGTCAAGCTCAATTACCATGCCAAAGACGGGCAGGATTACGTTCTCAATCTCATCGACACGCCCGGACATGTAGACTTCAACTATGAGGTCTCCCGCTCGCTTGCCGCCTGCGAGGGGGCGGTTTTGGTCGTGGACGCCGCCCAGGGCATTGAGGCGCAGACGCTGGCCAACACCTATCTCGCCCTTGAGCACGACCTTGAGCTGCTTCCCGTCATCAACAAAATCGACCTGCCGGCCGCCGACCCCGAGCGCGTCAAGCAGGAAATTGAAGATATCATCGGCATCGACGCCTCCGAGGCGCCCCTCATCTCGGCCAAGCAGGGCATCGGCATCGACGCGGTGCTTGAGGGCATCGTGGAGCTCATTCCCCCTCCCGAAAGTGATGCGGATGCCCCTCTGGAAGCCTTGATTTTCGACTCCTTTTACGACGCCTATAAGGGGGTCATCGTCTATCTGCGCGTCTTCAACGGCACGCTCAAGACCGGCGACTCCATTCTCATGATGCAGACCGGCGCACGTTTTGACGTGGTGGAGGTCGGCAACCTGCGTCCCATCGGGCTGGAGTCCACGGGGGTGCTGTCGGCCGGGGACGTGGGCTATCTCACGGCCTCCATCAAAAATGTCAAGGACACCCGTGTGGGCGACACCGTCACCCATGCGGACAACCCCGTGGCACAGCCTCTGCCGGGCTACCGTCCGGCTGTCCCCATGGTCTTTTCGGGCATCTACCCGCTCGACGGCGCCAAATACGAGGATTTGCGCGAGGCGCTGGAAAAGCTGCAGCTCAACGACGCCTCCCTTCTCTTTGAGCCCGAGACCTCGGTTGCGCTTGGCTTTGGCTTTCGCTGCGGCTTTTTGGGCCTGTTGCACATGGAAATCATCATCGAGCGCCTCGAGCGGGAATACAATATGGAGCTCATCACCACGGCCCCCAGCGTCATCTACCGCATCACCCGCACCAACGGCGAGGTCGTGAACATCGACAACCCCACCAACTTCCCCAATCCCAGCGAAATCGCTCAAGCCGAAGAGCCCATTGTCAATGCCAACATCATTTTGCCAAGTGAGTACGTCGGCGCCATCATGGAGCTGTGTCAGGAGCGACGCGGCGTGTATAAGGACATGAAATATGTCGACCCGCAGCGCGTCAACCTGCACTATGAGCTGCCGCTCAACGAGATTATCTACGACTTTTTTGACGCCCTCAAGTCGCGCACGCGCGGCTACGCCAGCTTTGACTATGAGATGCTGGGCTACCGCAAGAGCGACCTTGTCAAGCTCGACATCCTGCTCAACGGCGACGTGGTGGACGCCCTCTCCTTCATCGTCCACGCCGACCGCGCTTACGGAAGAGGCAGGCGCATCTGCGAAAAGCTCAAGGAGACCATCCCGCGCCAGCTCTTCGAGGTGCCCATCCAGGCCGCCATCGGCGGAAAAATCATCGCCCGCGAAACGGTCAAGGCCATGCGCAAGGACGTGCTGGCCAAGTGCTACGGCGGCGACATCACCCGCAAGAAAAAGCTGCTGGAAAAACAAAAAGAGGGCAAAAAGCGCATGCGCTCCTTCGGCACCGTGGAGGTCCCCCAGGAGGCCTTCATGTCGGTGCTCAAGCTCGACGACTGACCGTGTGCCCAGTCAGGGCGCATCCCTGCGCACATGACCGCGCTCTCGGGAAAACGCTCTGCGGGAGCCGGCCTTTGGGAGAAGGGCACGCCCCCGCACGCGGCCAAGCTCTCCCGCAGGGCCCTCTGCTTTGCCGGCTGCCGCGCCCCCAAAAACGAGGTAACAAAACCGTGAACCAGACAAACGCTTCCGGATACCGCCCCCTGGGGCTCTATCTGCACATCCCCTTTTGCGCCCGCAAATGTCCTTACTGCGATTTTTATTCGGTTGAGCAGAGCGCCCTGATTGACGACTATCTTTGCGCCCTGCTCAACCAGATGCGCGACTATGCCCCCTCCTGCCGCGCCTACCGGCTGGACACCCTTTTTGTCGGCGGGGGCACCCCCTCCCTGCTCTCTCCCCGCCAGTGGGACCGTCTCCTGCGGGGGGTGGAGCAGAACTTTCGCCTGTCGAGGGACATGGAGGTGACGGTGGAGGTCAACCCCGACTCCACCAGTCAAAAGCAGCTCTCCCACCTGCACCGTCTGGGGGTCAACCGTCTTTCCATCGGCGCGCAGAGCTTTGATGACACCCTGCTCAAGGCCATCGGACGGCTTCACTCGGCGCAGCGTGTCCGGGAGACGGTGCGAGAGGCCCGCCGTGCGGGCTTCGACAACGTCAGCCTTGACCTCATGTACGGCCTGCCGGGGCAGACGCCCCGGCAGTTTTACGACAGCCTGCAGGAGGCCATTGCGCTTGACGTGGACCACCTATCGGCCTACGGCCTCAAGGTGGAGCAAAACACTCCCTTCGGGCGCATGGGCGACGCCCTGCCCCTGCCCGACGACGACACCTGGGCCGACGAATACCTTGAGCTGTGCAGGATGGCCCGCCAGGCAGGGTTTTATCAATACGAAATTTCCAATTTCGCAAAGCCGGGCCGCGCCTCGCGCCACAACCTCAAATACTGGACGCTGCAGGAATATCTTGGCCTAGGGCCCGCCGCGCACTCCTACTTTGGAAACCGCCGCTTTGGCTTTGTTCGGGATTTGACGGCCTACTGCGCCTTTTACAGCGTGCCGCCCAAGCATCGGGATCCCGAGATCTCCCTGCTGTCGGAATACCGCGAAATTGCCCCGCAGGACGCTCCGGCAGACTATGTCATGCTCTCCTTGCGGCTGACGCGCGGTCTTGACACGCAGGAATTCTTCAAAATTTACGGCAGGGATTTTGAAGTTCTGACCAGGGGACACCTGTCCCGCTATCTTGAGGCGGGGCTCATGAAAAAGGAGGGCACGCGCTATTGCCTCACTCCGCGCGGCTTTCTGGTGAGCAACGCCATTTTGGCCGACTTAATTGACTGGGACTGAAAGCAGGCTTCCCGTCCCGCGCCACATCCCCCGTGCCCAGACGGGGGCTGCCCCGCGGGCAGCCTGTGTTTTTTTAAAGGACACCTCTGTTTGCTCGCCGGGAAAGAGCCCTCTTGGACAAGGCTCTGTCCATACCAGAAGCGGTCCGCCCGGCTTTTTCCCCTCTCTTTGCTGCCCCGCGCCAAGATAGGTCTTGACCTTGCCCTGCCTTTTGTGGTAGAATACGAGCGGTCTCTGATAATTTTTTTGAGCCGGCCCTTTTCCCCGGGAAAAGCTCCTGGGGCCTTTGGACGGAGCGGCGTCAACTGTCCTGTGCGGCAGGGGGTGCTGCAGAGCTTGGCCCATCAAACCCGTGCGGCAGAAAACAAAAAACTCAAAAGGCCATGCTGGAATAGCTCAGTCGGTAGAGCAGCTGATTCGTAATCAGCAGGTCGCGTGTTCAAGTCACGTTTCCAGCTCCAAAAGAGGAGGCTAAGAAAGATATTGGGCAGAAAAGCCCAGTGGTTTCAAGGCCTCCGAGGCCCGTAGATCAACGAATCTACGGGCCTCATTTTTTGATATTTTAATACTGCCTCTTCGTTCAGGTAGGACTCAAACCCGCATACTGAACGAAGGAGCTACAACGTATTTTGGGCCGGGATCCTCGATGCAGGATCCCGGCCTTTTTTCACTTTATGAATCGACTGCGAGGTGTTCCTATGAAAAACAAGTATTTGACTGAGTTGGCCCGTCGGCTGAGTCTGGACGAGATACAATCCGCTATCAAAGAGAATCAGCGGCTGGAGGTATTCCTTCATGACCGGCCCGTTCTCTATGTCTCCCCAGCAAGTGATGTCTTCCTGCTACCGGCCGGGAGCCAAAACGCGGAAGCCAGTGAGCTGTACCATCAAGTAGCTGTGACAGCGGACGAGGTACATTGGTGTTCCATGCCCCGGCCCCCACTCAGGGCAACGCCTCGGAGTTCCTTAGTCGGGCTCTGGAGGATAACTATGACCGTGCCGCCAAGAAAGAGAACGATGTCCACTACATCGCAGGCCGCCCCCGTGCCCAGCGCACGGGGCCCTATGCGCTGTTCACCGGCTCGGACGAGTCTCTGACACTCTCCCAGGTGGCGGAGTAGATCGCCCACCACCCCCATGTGCACATGGTCTGCTACAGCGCGGATGGCAGGTCCGGCTACCTGACAAAAGCGGGTATCGCCCAGACCAGCTGCTCCACCATCTGGCTGGCATCTTCCGGGAGCAGAGCCAGCCTCCCCGCCCAGAGGTCTGAGGCTGACCGTGGACAAAAAGCTCTGGCGGAAGATCCGGGAAAAGAAGATCACCATGGGGCATA
>CALWCA010000022.1 GCA_944376235.1 uncultured Clostridia bacterium
TTCTGTTCTTCGTTTTTAATGTACCTATGCAAGAAATCTATGTCAAATCCTTGTTTCTCAACATATTCGATTTTCTTCTCAAAGGTCAAATGGGTATATGGCATTCTGCCGAGTGTACCCAAGAAGAACATAGGGTCTTTAACGTCCTTAAAAGACAGAGGATAGTAATACTCGTCACTCTCTGCTAAACTCCTGAAATCGTCCTGATTACTGACAAGCTGATGGAGGACAGAACATACCCTATGTCTGTTGTGGAGCGCAGTCTGCTTGTTGATACCGAGTTCTTTTGCTATGGTACGGCAACTCTCACCTTGTAAGGTCAACTTGATAAACTCAATCCATTTACCAACAGACAACTTGGAACGAAAGGCAACGGTGCCGTTGGTATCGCCAAATGTCTTTCCACAGTCTTTGCAGAGATATCTCTGTCTACCGTTTCTTGTACCGTGCTTGATAGACTTAACAGAGCCACAATGAGGGCAGACAACAGTATCCAAATCCTTGTCGTTGGCATAACTTCTATGCTCTCTGCAACATTGGAAGAAGACCTTTTCTTCTTTGGTCAGTTGAGGTTTCGTACTTCTTCTGTTTTGAAGAGCAGATACTAATGCTTGGAATTGTTCTTCTGTTAAGTCAGCCACAGCGATTTGTTTTTGTATATCGTTGAAATTGGAATTGAAATCAGCCATAAAAAATGTCCCCCTACAAAAATTGTTTTTGTAAGGGAACATAATTATTTCTGTGAGCAAAAAATCTGTTTATGCATAATTATCTTTAAAAATGTATAATTTTTTCTCACCAATACTTATCTCGGACAGAGAGTTATTTAAAAAACGCTCCGACGGATGCGGCCTTTGCGCCGCGTCCGCCGAAGCGTTTTGTGTATTTTACACCTTTTGTTCATAGGCCATGTCCCAGAACATGGCCTCGTAGCGGCTGCAGTTGACAAAGACCTCGCACAGGTGCTGCATGCGCGACTCGGGCAAATCGGCGCACACGCGCTCCACGAAAGCGAAAATGCGGCGGTTGCCGGCGGCATAGCTTTCCGAGGCATAGCCGCGCACCCATTCTCCGAAAAGGGGGTGCTCAGCGCTGTCGGGCCAGCGCTCCACAATGCCCTTTGCAATCACCTCATAGCTCCACGCGCACGACAGGATGGCGGCCAGCACCTCAGGCGCGCCGCCCATCTGCCCCTGTGCGAGCATGTAGGCGGTGTAGGAGGCGTTGTCGAGGGCCATGGGGGTGTTTTCGATCTCCTGCTCCGTGATGCCAAGGCGGGCCATATAGCTCTTGTGGATGGACATTTCCTCGTTCAAAATAACATGGATGGACGTGGCAAAGCTGCGCATGATCTCCTCATCGCCGCCGGCCTTGGTGATGCCAATGGCAAACACCTTTACATAGTCGAGCAGATAGCGGTAGTCCTGAATCATGTAGTAGCGGAATTTTGCCGGATCAAGCGTGCCGGCTCCGAGCTCCGTAATAAAAGGGTGGTTGTGATATCCCTCCCAGATGTCGCGGACGCATTCATACAGTCTGTCACACACGGTCATGGCGGAAAGCACCTCCAAAATAGCTTGGCACGGGAGCGAAGGCCTGCGCCCCATGCGTTATCGGTATGATAGCCCGGAAGGCAGGCCTGTGTCAATCTTTTTTTCACAGTCCGGCATGGGATGCGGCACCCTCTTGGGGGCCGCTTTGCGCCCTGCATTGCCGCAGCAGCTCAAAGAGGTCAAGCCCCAGGACGTCGCAAAAGCACAGCAGCTCAAAGTCGGTGACGATGCGCCGGTTGTTTTCCACGCGGCTGATCATCTGCTGGTCGAGGCAGACCTTTTTCTCCTGCATTTTGGCCGCAAGCTCGGTTTGAGACAGGCCCAGGGCAAGACGGGCCTGCCGGATCTGACGGTGGCAGATATTTTTGTTTTCCAAATACTCCAGCTTTCTCATGGCGATCTCCCCGAAGGCCCTTTATCAAACAGGGCTTTTTCAAAAACAGTACCATGGGAAAAGAGGGGTTTTTGTTGGATGTTCTTTTTCTTTAAAGAAGGGAGCTTGTGCACAGCGTCTAAAAGAGGGCCGCCCGCCGTCTTCAGACGGCGGGCGGCCCTATACTGTCCTGCGTACAGCGCAGCAGCCCCTCATTTGAGCAGCATGGCGCTGTTGAGGATGGAGGTACTGTATAAAAAGAGCACGTCGGCCCCGTCAAAGTCCACATAGTCGCCCAGCAGCGAGGAGGAGAGATAGCGCAGGTCGACAAGCGTGATTTCCCGGTAGGAGTCAAGCAGCAGAGGGGCCAGAGAGCTGCCGAAGCTGTCGCGAAAGAGGATGAGGCGGCGATCGGTGCCCGCAAGGGGGTTTTCCACCGTGAGCAGCGCCTGGGCACCGGACAGGAAGGTGTCGTAGCCGTCCATGCCGGAAAAGCGGTCGGGGGTGTAGACCGTATTCCCTCCGCTTGTCTCAAGCGACGAGACCTGCGCGGCGTCGGTGACGTCGTTTTGCAGGTAGACCAGCGTGTCGGGCTCAACGGGCAGCGCCGACTGGCCCAGGTAGACGCCCTGGAAGGGGTAGAGCTCCTGCGGCTGCCAGGACGACCAGTCGGGCGTGGGCACGCCCATGGCCTGCGTAATGCGGGAGACCACCGGCTCAAGGGCCTCCTGCCGCCAGTGGGCATCGGTGCGGTAGTAGTCGCTTGCGTCAAGCAGGTCAAAGAGGGGGATTTCGGTCATGTCTTGCAGCCCGTCGCGCAGGCGGCGCAGCATGTCGTCATAGTCGATGTGGGGGTAGCCGTTTGGCTGCGCCAGGTAGACGTTTTTATCAGGGATGACAGCGTAATACACGGCGCAGCTCTCGGGGAGGGTCTCCCGCACCTCGTTTAGCTTGCGGATGCCGTAGGAAAACTGGGCCTCGTCGAGCGCCGCCTCGAGCTTGCCCAGATGCCCGTCCTCATGATAAAAGCCGCCCACGTCCTTTTGACGCAGCACGGAAAAGGAAAAAAGGGATTTCACCGAGCGAAAGGCGTCGCGCTCGGGGAACTGGTCGAGTAGATAGTCCTCCATCTCTTCGAAGTATTCCCCGTCGACGACGCCCGACAGCGTCAGCTCGGGCAGATGCTCTAACCGGCGGCGCTCGCTTTTGGAGAATTCTTCATCGGGGGCAAGCAGGTGCCACAGGGGCAGCCCGAACAAAAACAGTGCGCACACGGCAAGAGTGCTCCACTGACGAATCCGCGTCATTTGCACATGCCTCCTCTCTCAAAAGCGAAAATATAAGAAGGGGTTGAAGGAGCCGTCGACCAGATAGGCCGTGACAAGCAGCAGCAGCACCGCCATGGCCAGAGGTTCCAAAAAGGCCTTGACGCCCTCCGGCAGCGCAAGGGCAAGCCGCCTCGGCCAGGGCGTGCAGCCGACGGCCGAGACGGCCAGCAGGACGGCGTAGCTCTTCAGGTAATACAGCGAAAGCTCCCCGGCAAAGGGGGCGCCCGTCAGGCCCAGCACGGCCGCGATGTCGGCAAGGGCGCCCTGCATGGAGCTTGCGTTAAAGAGCACAAAGCTGAGCACCACAACGGCCATGACATACACATGCGGCAGGATGCGGCCGCATTTTTGCAGCCACTTGTCCAAAAACAGCTTTTCCGCCGTCAGCAAAACGCCGAAAAGCAGCCCCCACACCACAAAATTCCAGGCTGCCCCGTGCCACAGGCCGGTCAGCGCCCACACCGCGAAGATGTTGCGGATATATAGCAGGCGCGGCACCCGGTTGCCCCCGAGGGGGATGTAGACATAGTCGCGGAACCAGCCGCCCAGCGTCATGTGCCATCTGCGCCAGAACTCCGAAATCGAGCGCGACAGGTAGGGGTAGTCGAAGTTTTCGGGAAAGTGAAAGCCAAACAGCAGGCCAAGGCCGATGGCCATGTCGCTGTAGCCCGAGAAGTCGTAGTAAATCTGAATCGTGAAGGCGGCGGCATAGAGCAGGGCAAACAGCGTTGTCTGCTCGCCCGCGCTGCGGTAGAGGCCGCACAGCTCGCCCATGGCGTTGGCCACCAGCACCTTTTTGGCAAGCCCGAAGACAAAGCGCCTTGCACCGGCCGAGACGTCGTCAAGGGTCGTGCTGCGCTGCTCCAGCTCGAGGGCGATGTCGCTGTAGCGCACGATGGGGCCGGCCACAAGCTGTGGGAACAGGCAGACAAAGGTCCCCATGGTGACAAGGTTTTTCTGCGCATGTACCCTGCCACGGTAGACGTCGATGGTATAGCTCATGGTCTGGAAGGTGAAAAAGCTGATGCCGATGGGGAGCGGGACCTTGAGCAGGGGGATGGAGGTGCGCAGCAGGCTGTTGACCGTTGAGATGAGAAAGTCGGCATACTTAAAAAAGCCCAGCAGCGCCAAATTGACGGCGATGGAGGAGATCAGGGCGGCCTTGGCCCTTTGCGTGCCCCGGTGCTTTTCAATGTAGAGGCTGTGCAGATAGTCGGACAGGGAGGAGATCAGCAGCAGAGAGGTGTAGGCGCGCTCCCCGTAGTAATAGAAAAAGAGGCTGGCTGCCAGCAAAACGACATTTTTGAATCGTCTTGGAACGAGAAAGTAGCCCAGCAGCACAACGGGCAAAAAGACGTATAGGAACGGAACGCTTGAAAAAACCATGTTGCACCTCGAAGAGCGGCCGGGCCGAAGGGGCGGCCGTTGTTGACGCGAAGGGTGTTCAGGCAAAGAGCGGGAAAATACGCTTTGGGGAGAGCCGGGGCAGGTCACGGCGCCTTGGAGAGAATGGACAGGAGCAGGCTGGGGCCGGCCCGGACAGGGAGAGCGCACAGGGGGGCGCCCCAAAAAGGCGGCCTGTTTTTACAGGCCGCCCGGGGAAATTGCCGTGCTGGAGGGTTTTGATTTAGGTCAAGGTAAACTCACTCGCAAAAAGCGTTAAAATTGTCCACGATGGTGTCGACATCGTCCTCAAAGGACATGACCAGCAGCACGAGGTTGCCGTGGGAGACAACCTGAGTCTTTTCTGCCGTCACACACAGCCACTTGTTGGGGTTGGCATTGGCCTCAATATCCTCGGCTACAGCCTGCACGTCGGCGTCCTCGGGAAGGCGCACCAGCACCACCGAGTGGGCTACCGAGCTGATCATGGCTTCGGAGACCACGCCTTCGGCGCCTTCGATGTAGTCAATAAAGGTATAGGCCTTGAAATTTTCCTCATCGAGCGGGATGGAGGCCGTAGAAATCTCGCTGTTGACGCCTTCGATGAGCTGTGTCATGATCTCATCCACCGTCATGTCGGCGCCGGGATTCGTGTTTTCCTCAGTGTCGGAGCTGCAGGCCGCCGCAAAGAGAAGCAAAAGAAGGGAAAGGGAAAGAGCTGCAAATCGTTTCATGTTTCATGACTCCTTTTCGGATATTGTGGCAAAATGCTGTGCACGGGCAGCCGCAAGGCGCCCGGCAGTCCTTTTGTCTGAAAAGGCATGAGAGAAGTTCCCCAAACACAAGAAATTTGTTTGGAAGGGGAAACGCTGCTGGCGAAAGAGGAAGAAAGAGGGGCAGGGAACCTACAGAAGATAGAGGTTGTCCCTGCGCTCACGCAGCTTAAGGCTGAAAGCGGCGGCAAAAGTGCGGTAGGCCGGCGTGTCCATGTTTTTTGCTTTGGTGGGACAGACCTTGATGCAGCGAAAGCAGGACAGGCAGTGTGCCGCGTCGATACGGGAGGGATCCTCGGCGTCAATCGCGCCCACGGGGCACTCGCGCACACATGTTCCGCAATGCACGCAGGCCTCGCTTGTTCTGGGATGAAAGGCTCCGGCGCCGCCTTCGCGGTAGGGATAGTTTCCGGGGATGGCGGGCGGGGTTGTCCCCCCCTGATCGAGCTTTTGGCGCACCTGTTGCGCAAAGAGGACGTTTTGCTCCAGGTCGGCCTGGTCGGGCCGCCCCACGGCGATCTCCCCATAGGTGTGCTGCGCCACCAGGGCAGCCGCCGCAATGGGACGAAAGCCGAGCGGCGTGACAAGCTGCGCCAGCTCGAGCAGCGCGTCGTCAAAATCCCTGTTGCCGTAGGTCACGGTGACAATGCAAGGGGTATTTTGACCGCGCAGCATGGAGAATCGGGCGGCTGCAGGAGAAGGCAGTCGGCCCGAGTAGACCGGGGCGCCGAAGACCACCAAATCCGTTGGGCCAAAGGGCTCTCTTGCGGCCGGGGGCTGAAGGGTGAGGTCGAGAAAGCTGCAGTTTGGATCAAGCTCCCGGGCAATGGAGAGCGCGCCTTTTTGGCTGCCCCCCGTGGGAGAAAACGAGACGGCGGTGACATGGCTCATAGGTTTGGGCAGGGTGCAAAAGGGGCACCCCGAGCACCTCCTTTTCTGGATATGGGTGTGTGCACAAGAGGCCGGCGGGGCAATTTTGCCCCGCCGGCAGAAAGGCGGAAAATCAGTCTTCCAAAACGGGCAGGGGAGCCTGCGGGATTTCCTCTTTGACCAGCATGGACTCCATAAACTCCACATATTGCTCTTTGGTCATCTGAGGCTTGTAGCCCTTGACATGCTCCTTGGCGCGCTTTGCGTCGTCCTTAAGGAATTTGTAGGCCGACAGTGCAAAGATTTTGGCGGGGACCACATAGGCCAGATACTCGTCGACCACCGCGACGTCGGGGTTGTGCATCATGCCCGTGAAGCCGCCCGTGCCAAACTGGATAAGGGGCTTGAGGTATGAGACGTCGCCATAGTCGGTCGATCCGGTGCCGTGGGGCGTCTCGGCCGGGGTGAAGAAGGTGTATTTGTCGGCGGCCACATCCCTGCAGGCCTCGATGACGGCAGAGGGGTCGTGAGAGGGGATGGTGGGCATGTAGCCGGGAACGGTGGACACCTTCAGGCCGCAGCCGGTGGCCACGGCGCCGGCACGCAGCGCACGGTCGACCTTGCGGTTGGCGTCCACATAGGCGGGGATGTTCTTGGCACGCACCGAATACTCCATCGTGACATTGTCGGCAATGACGTTCATGGCCACGCCGCCCGCCGAGATGTAGCCGTGGACACGCACGGTGTCCTTGTCGCGGAAGGACTCGCGCTGCACGTCGATGGCGTGCATGGCGATGGCCGCCGCGTTGAGGGCGTCGAGCCCCAGGTGGGGGGAGCCTGCGGCGTGGGCCGCCTTGCCCTCAAAGGTGATCATCTTGTTGACAAAGCCGTTGGAGGAGCCGTTGGTCACGGAAATCTGATGCTGCGTACCCGAGTGGTGTCCCACGACCAGGTCGATGTTGTCGAGCGCGCCGATGCGGATGAGCTCGCACTTTCCGCCGCCATAGCGAATCACGCCGTCCTCGCGCATCTTGTCCTTGAGCTCGAGCTCCACAAATTCCTCGGCGGGAACGGCAAAAAAGGTCACGTTGCCGCCCAGCGCCGCCTTGACCTCGGGGTCGGTCAGCGCAAGCGCGGCACCCATGATGGCAGTGAGCTGTGCGTTGTGGCCGCAGCAGTGAGAGGCACCGGTCTCGGGGTTGGCGTCGACATGGGAGGGGATGGGAAGCGCATCCATCTCGCCCATGAGAGCCAGGTTGGGACCGGGAGCATTTTTCCCCTTGAGATAGGCCTTTACGCCGGTGACGGCAAGCCCTTCCTCCGTCTCAAGTCCCAAAGCCTTTACAACCTCGGTGAACTTGCCGGCGGTTCGGAATTCGCGGTATCCCAGCTCGGCGTGTTTCCAAATATCACGGCCAAAAGCAATGATTTCCTCCTGCTTTTCATCAATCAGCTGGCAAATGCGTTGTTCGAGTTTGTCCATGGGTGAGCCTCCTTCAACAAATAATTTAGGGAGATTATACCATATGCCACGCAAAAAGAGAAGCGGTAAGGCGCACAAAAGAGCAGGGAAAAAAGAAAATTTTTCGCAAAGGATGTCGGATGACATGAAATTCGCGCGGATTGGTTGCGCAGCCATAGGATTTTCATTATAATGGTGCTTATCGGACAATTGGCAAACAGTGTTAGATAAATTTTTAAAGTGTCGTGCCGTCCTGTGCACGACGGAAAAGGAGACGAAATATGGTTTTTTCCATTCTGACCGACACCTCGGCAAATCTTCCTACCGAGCTTGTGAAGAAATACGGA
Source organism: uncultured Clostridia bacterium (assembly GCA_944376235.1). GTDB lineage: Bacteria > Bacillota > Clostridia > Oscillospirales > Feifaniaceae > Galloscillospira. The sequence goes on from CALWCA010000022.1 coordinate 8,090, forward strand.
ATTTCGGTCACGCCCTTTTCCTTTTTTGTGGAGGGAAAGGAGAGCACCTGTACCGACAGCGAATCCTTTGACGGCCCTGCCTTTTATGACGCCATGCGCCAGGGTGCCGTTGTGACCACCTCGCAGGTCAACCCGCAAAGGCACATGGACTATATGGAGCCCATCCTCAAGCAGGGCAGCGACCTGCTGTATGTCTGCATGTCTTCCGGCATCAGCGGGGCCTATTCCTGCGCCGAAATGGCGGCAGCGCAGCTGCGCGAAGCCTACCCGCAGCGAACCATTCGGCTGGTCGACACCATGGGAGCTTCTTTGGGAGAGGGGCTTTTGGCGCTGCGCGCCGCCGCCTGCCGGGAGCAGGGCATGGGCCTTGACGAGACGGCGGACTTTTTGCTGGAGCTGCGCGAGCGGTTTTATCAGGTGTTCACCGTGGACAATCTGGCCTATCTGCAGAGGAGCGGGCGCATCTCCAATGCAACCGCCGTGATTGGGACGGTGTTTCAAATCAAGCCCCTGCTTAAGGGCAACGAGGAAGGCAAGATCGTCACCTTCGGCAAGGTGCGCGGACGAAGGCAGTCCATCCAGGCGCTGGCCGACAAATATGACACCCTGGTCAGAAACCCGGAAGAGCAGACAGTGGGAATCGCCCATGCAGACTGTCCCGAGGACGCAGCCTATCTCGCCGAGCTGCTGCGTGCAAAGTTCCCGCCCAGGGATATCCTGACCGTCTGCTACGAGCCGGTCACCGGCTCCCATGTGGGCCCCGGGACGCTGGCGCTGTTTTTTGAAGGAGACAAGGGCGTTCGCCTTCAGTGAAAAGGGCCTCCTTTGGATGTGCGGCCGGGGAGCCCTTCGGCCTGCCGGCGGCAGACAAGGCCAAAATCACAGACCGGCCGGGCCGCAGTCAGAAGGGTGCGGCCCGGCCGGGTTTATTTTTGCGGGGAGGGCTGCTCCAAAAGTCCATACAGGCGGTAAAGCGACAGCATGTTCATGTAAAGCAGCTTGTTTGCCATGTGCTGCTTGTAGGTGACGGTTTTTTCCTTTCCCTGGGCTTTCAGGGCCTGCATTTTTTGAGCGGCCTCCTCGTATCCCTGTTGCACCGCCTCCAGCATGGTTTCAAAGGCCTGTAGCCTGTCCAAGTCAAAGCACTTCTTTTTGCCCCCGGCGGGAAAGAGGGAGTATGGGCACACGCAGCCTTTCCTTGCAGGGAGAATTTTGAATATGTTATAATAAACCACACAAGAAATGGGCTGTCAACCCCTTTGTGCGGGGCGGCGTACGGCGCGTGCCCACCCCGCAGGAGAGCCCGCGAAAGGAGGACATGGAATGCTTTATCTGACAAAAGAGGACATGTGCAAAGTGTGTTCCATGCGCGACGCCTTCGAGGCGCTGCGCGACGCCTTTACCCTCTACTCCTCGGGCAAGAGTACGGTGCCCCTGCGGAGTATGATTGACGTGCCCCATCACAGGGGGCAGGCTATTTTCATGCCGGCGCTGGCGGGGGATGCGCTGGGGATCAAAATTGTGAGCACCTATCCCGACAATCCGGTGCGGGGCAAGCCGGTGACGCCGGCCTGCATGCTGGTGATGGACGCCTCAACGGGAGAGGCCTGCTGCCTGATGGACGGCACCTATCTCACCCAGCTTCGCACGGCTGCGGGAGCGGGGCTTGCCACCGAGGTGCTGGCAGCGCCCGGGGCGCATGTGGGCGCGCTGATCGGCCTTGGCGGGCAGGCGCCCTGCCAGTTTGACGCCATGCTGGAGGCGGCGCCCACCCTGCGCGAGGTGCGGGTATTTGATCTGGACGAGAGCCGTCGCGCCGCCTTTGCCGCGCAGAGGGACGGCGTGGGCGGAGTGCATGTCGTTGCGGCACAAAGCGCAGACGAGGCGGTACGCGGGGCAAACATCGTGACCACCGTGACGACCTCGAGAAAGCCGGTGTTTTCGTCCGACAGCATTCAAAGGGGCTGCCATGTCAACGCCATCGGCTCCTACACCCCCGAGATGCAGGAGCTGCCGCCGGAGCTGGTGGCAGGCTGCGACCTGCTGGTGCTGGATACGGCCGACGGGGTGCTGCACGAATCGGGAGACATTTTAAAGCCTCTGGAAGCCGGCCTGCTGGAAGGCAAGAAGATCGACACCGAGCTGGGCCACATTCTGCTGGGGGCTCACGGCCGCCTGAAGGACGACGACGTGACGGTCTACAAATCGACGGGCAGCGGCGTGATGGACGTGGTGACTGCATCGGTCATTTTCCGGCGCGCACAGCAGATGGGGGTCGGAAAGCATTTGTAAGAGATGCCGAAAAGCAGTGCGGGTTTTTTAACATTTCCGACTTGGCAAGCGCCGGAAAAGATGATAAACTAAACTTTAGAAAGAAATGCCGTTATTTTCCTGATTTGGGAAAAGCAAAGATTTTGAAAAATGCTTGCAAGAGAAAGGATGGATTCCCTTGAAAAATGCGATTGTCACGGCCGGGGCACCTGCCGCCATCGGCCCGTATTCACAGGCTATCGAGGCCGGCGGGATGGTTTTTGTGTCCGGCCAGCTCCCCATTGACCCCGCGACGGGCGCCTTTCCTGACAGCGTTACGGAGCAGACCAAGCGTTCACTGCTCAACTGCAAGGCCATTTTGGAGCAGGCGGGCCTTGGCTTTGAGAACGTGGTCAAGACCACAGTATTTCTCAAGGACATGAATGATTTTGCGGCCATGAACGAGGTGTATGCCTCTTTCTTTGCGCAGCCCTATCCTGCCAGGGCCGCCTTCGAGGTGGCGCGGCTGCCCAAGGACGCCCTGGTGGAAATCGAAATGATTGCGGTGGAGTGAGTGCAGGCAGGCATGCCCATTCTTCACACATATTTTTGAGAGAGAAAGGAAGTTGCGGTTATGACGTATAACTTTGACGAGCGCATTGACAGAACCGGCAGAGGACAGGCCAAGTGGGAGCCCGCAGGCCTCAAGGAGATGTTCGGCGACGAAAATCTGCTCTCCTACTGGGTGGCAGACATGGACTTTCGCGTTGCACCGCCCATCCGGGATGCGCTGATTGAAGCTGCCGAGCATGGCTGCATCGGCTATACCGGGCTTGACCCCGCATTCTACAATGCCTACATCAACTGGCAGAAGCGCCGCAATGGCTGGGAGCCCGACGTCTCCTGGTTCCGCTACACCCCCGGCGTTGTGCCCGCAATCAATCTGCTGCTGCTGGCTATGACCAACGAGGACGATGAGATTCTCATTCAGCGCCCCGTTTATTATCCCTTTACCGACTCCATCGTCAAGCAGAAGCGCACCGTGGTGTCGAGCTCGCTTGTCAACAAGGGCGGCAGATACGAGATTGACTTTGAGGACTTCGAGAAGAAGGCCTCTTCCCCCAAGTGTACCGCCTTTGTGCTGTGCAACCCCCACAACCCCGTGGGCCGCGTCTACACCGAGGAAGAGCTGCGCAAGATGGGCGAAATCTGCAACCGGCACGGCGTGTTCGTCATTGCCGACGAGATTCACTCCGACCTCATCGCCAAGGGCCACAAGCATGTGGTATATGCCAAGCTGGGCAAGGAATTTGAGCAAAACTGCGCCGTCTGCCACGCGCCCTCCAAGACCTTCAACCTGGCGGGCCTGCAGCTCTCCTGCATCCTGATCCCCAACGAGAAGGTGCGCGCGAAGTTCGATACCATTCAAAATCGCTACAGCATCACCTCGCCCAACTACTTTGCCCCCGTAGCGGCCAAGGCGGGCTGGAATCACGGAGAAGAGTGGCTGGCTGCCGTGTATGAGTACATGTATGCCAACTACGACTACATTGTCGACTTCTGCAAGAAGACCTGGGGCGACAAGGTTGTTGTCTCGCCGCTTGAGGGAACCTACCTGGCCTGGATTGATTTCAGACAGCTTGAGAGCGATCCCGACAAGCTGCAGGATCTCACTCGCAAGAAGGCCAAGGTCGCGCTGGACGAGGGCTATATCTTCGGGCCTGAGGGCGCCGGCTTTGAGCGTGTCAACCTGGCCTGCCCCAAGGAGCTCATTGTGGAGCTCATGAACCGTCTGGCGAGCGCCATCAAGTAAGAAAAGAAAATATACTGCATGGTGGGCCAAGGGCGCGCCGTGCAAACACCCATGCGCGGCCCTTGCGGCCGCGCATGGGCATTTCAGAAGAAATTTGAAGCAGGAGAGGAGGCGGATTTGCAATGGAAGGAGCCATCACGGCGCAGCGCGTGAGGCAGGCTGCGCAAGAGCAGTTTGAGGAGCTTGTGGCGCTGCGCCGGTATCTGCATGAGAATGCCGAGCCTTCCATGGAGGAGAAAACGGCGAGCGCCCTGGTCAGACAGGAGGCGCAGCGCCTGGGGCTGCCGTGGGAAAGCGTGGGGGAGTATGGCGTTGTCGTCACGCTCAAGGGCCGGCGCGAGGGGCGCTGCGTCTGCCTGCGCGCCGACATGGACGCGCTGCGGCTGACCGAGAGCGAGACCAATCTGAGCAGACGCAGGGAGGTCATCAGCAAAAACCCCGGCGTCTGCCACGCCTGCGGGCACGACGCCCACACCGCCGCGCTGCTTGTGGCCATGCGCCTGCTCACGCGCTGGCGCGACAAATTTGACGGCACTGTGCTGTTTTTGTTCGAGTCGGGGGAGGAGCTGCCCGGAACCATTCCCGAGGTGTCTGCCATGCTGCGGGACAAAAAGCCCGACAGGCTGTTTGCCCTGCACGTCTGGAACGAGCTTGAGAGCGGGAAAATCTGTGTTGACGCAGGCCCCCGCATGTCGGGCGGCGGCGGGCTGATCTATGAAATCCGGGGAAGAGGCGGCCACGGCTCGGCGCCGGCCGCCGCAGTCAGCCCCATCCGCCCCGCCGTTCAGATCGCATCCATGTTTGACGAGATGCGGCTGACGGCGGTCGACCCCGCAGACGTCAACGTGATTTCGGTCAACCTGCTGCAGGCGGGAAGTGCCTCCAACATCATCCCCGAAACGGCAAGGGTGGGATTTTCCTTCCGATACTATGAGCCCCGCTACACGCTGGGCATTCGTGAGCGCAGCGCCCGCATCGTGGAAAACGTGGCGGCGGCCTACGGCTGCACGTCGTCCCTTGTGCAGGATTTGCGGCTTGACCCCGTATACAACGACGAAGGCGCGTCGGCTCTGGCGCGCGGCAGCGTCCAAAAGCTCTTTGGCAAAGACTGCCTTGTCAGTGCTCCGGCCTGGGCCGCCTGCGAATCCATGGGGTCGTATTTGTCCATGGTGCCGGGCTGCCTGGCCTTTGTGGGCATTCGAAACGAGGCCGTCGGCTCGGGCGGGCTGCACCACAACCCCCTGTTTGACGTGGATGAGGGAGTTCTGCCCGCCTGTACGGCGCTGCACATCCAGGTGGCGCTTGACACGCTGCAATCGGAAGGAGAGTTGACATGACAGTGGACATCAAACTTGTGCAAGAGCAGCTTGAGGCGGTCAGGGAGTATGTGATCTGCACCCGGCGCCGCTTCCATGAAAACCCCAGCGCATCGGGGAAGGAGGAGCAGGCGGCGCTTTTTGTCGAGGCACAGGCTCAGGAGCTGGGCCTGCCGCACCGCCGTTATGCCGACTACGGGGTGCTGGTTCGGCTGGAGGGGGCGCGTCCGGGGCCGACGGTTTGCCTGCGGGCAGACTACGACGCGCTGAGCATGCAGGAGTCGCCCGACAATCTGGCCGGCAAAAAGGTGTGCGTCTCCAAGGAGGACGGGCTGTGCCACGCCTGCGGACACGACGGCCATGCGGCCATGGCGCTGGGCGCCATGCGCGTGCTGCATGCGCTCAGGCAGCAGCTTGCCGGCAGCGTACTGTTTTTGTTTGAATCGGGCGAGGAGCGCGGCGGCCTGACAAAGGACGCCGTACTCGCCGCGCTGCGCGAGGAAAAGGCCGACACCTGCTTTGCCATCCATCTTGACGCCGCCATGCCCACGGGCAGCTGCAACGTGGAGCCCGGCGCGCGCCTGATGGGCGCCGCCAGCATCGGCGCCACGCTGCGCGGCAGGGGCGGCCACGGCTCCCGTCCCGACGAGGCCGTCAACCCCATCAACGCCGTGGCGCAGGTCGTGTGTGCGCTTCAGGGAGTCATTCCAAACTGTGTGGTGCCGGGAGAGCGCGCCGTGCTGTCGGTGGGCGTCATCGAGGGGGGCACCGTGCGCAACATCATCCCCGAGACGGCCTCGTTTGCCGGCAGCGTGCGCTTTCTCTCCAAGGAGACGGGGCAGCTCGTTCTCGAGAGGGTTTCGGCCCTTGTCAAGGGCATTGCGGCGGCCGAGGGCTGTGAGGTCGAGAGCCTCACGGCAAAGGTGGATCTGCCCGTGACGGTCAACGATGAAAAGGCCTGCGCCACGGCCCGGGAGGGGATCGAAAAGCTGCTTGGGCAGGAGGCGCTGGTTTCGCGGGAGCCCTGGATGGGCTCGGAGTCCTTCGGCTTTTGCCTGGAGGAGGCGCCGGGAGCCATGATGTTTTTGGGCATTGCCAACGCGCAAAAGGGCACCGGCGCGGCACACCACAACCCTCGCTTTGACCTCGACGAGGACGCTTTGCAGGTGGGTGTTGCCGCCGAAGTCGGATATGTGCTGGCTTGCATGAAGCTGCTGTAGGAGGTGAGGGCATGACAGACATTTCGGCCGAGCTGCTCACTGCCAAAGCCAAGGAGCAGATGCCCTACACCTACAAGGTCTATGAAATGCTGCACCAAAATCCCGAGCCCTCGGGCGAGGAGCGGCAGACGGCGGCCTTCATCCGGCAGGAACTGGCCGCGATGGGCCTCGATACGAACCCCGTGCTCGACAACGGCACGCTGGCGCTGCTTGACACGGGCCGCCCCGGCAAAACGCTGCTGCTTCGGGCCGACATCGACGCCCTTCCCGTCCAGGAGGACGAATGCAATTTAAGCGGCAAAAAGCCGCTCGTTTCCGGCAGGCCCGGCGTGTGCCACGCCTGCGGGCACGACGGGCACACGGCCACGCTGCTCACGGTGGCGCGCATCCTGTGCGGCCTCAAGGAGCAGCTTTGCGGGAAAATCTGGTTTTACTTTGAGCAAGGCGAGGAGCGGCTGATGGCGTCGCCGGTCAATGCAAAGATGCCGCAGCAGCTCGGGCTTGACGCAGCCTACGCCATCCACTACTATGCCGATATGGACTGCGGCCGCATTTCCATTGAAAAGGGGCCCAGAATGTCGGGGGTCTACGGGTTTGAGTATACCTTCCAGGGGAAAGGCGGCCATTCCTCGCGTCCCGACCAGGCCAAAAACCCCCTGATGTGCGCCGTGAAGATTGCCCAGGCGCTCGACGGGCTGTCCATGCTGTGCGCACCGCCCGGAGAGTTTGCCGTTTTTTCGCTGGGCATGCTCGACTCGGGCACCCAGGTCAACGTCATTCCCGACACGGCAAGGCTTGCCGGCACCATCCGCTACTTCGAGCCCGACGTGGGCCGGAGAATGGTGGATAAGCTGCACGAGACGGTGGAGGCACATCTTGCTGCGGCCGACTGCCGCGTGACGGGGCTGGTGGAGATGATCGCCCCGCCTGTCGTCAACGATGCCGGGCTTTCGCAGCTCGCCTCGGAGGCCATTGCGCAGGTGCTCGGGCCCGGCGTGGTCACGGCAGGCCCGCGATGGATGGGAAGCGAGTCCTTCGGCTCGATTACGGAAAACGTCCCCTCCATGTTTGCCTTCGTGGGCGCGGCAAATCAGGAGAAGGGCTGCGGTGCGGCGCACCACAGCCCGAAGTTTCAACTGGATACCGACGCGCTGGAGCTTGGCGTGCTGTCGGGACTGGCCTTTGCCGTCCGATTTCTCGGACAGCAGGAGCTTTGAGCAAGAAGAAAGGCGGCGCGGCCCCCTTGGAAAGAGGGGCCGCGCCGCCTTTCTTCTTTGGCTCTTCTTCCCGGTCGGGAAATTCCGTGGGTGTGCGGCAGCAGCGCGGCATGCGGCATGGCTTTGCAAGTGCCGTCAACAGGCCTTTTCCAGGGAAAATCGTCGTCTGGGGACGACAGGGCGCAGCCCGCTCTTCCAAAGGGGAAGTGCAGGGGACGGCAAACGCCTCCTGCCGCAGTTTTTTGCTCCGACAGGCGAAAGCCCCCGGGTTGCAAAATACCGGGGAATGAGATACAATAGCCCCATACCCTTAAAACAAGGCCTGCAAAGCGGGTTTTGTCAAGGGGGGGAGGCCTTTTTCCAAGAAGGGAAAGCAAAGAGGGAGGGATTTTCGTGCTGCGGGACAAGAGAGCATACTGGCGCCGTGCCGCCGCACTCTATGCCCTGGCGCTGCTGCGCTTTGCCTTGCTGGGATTTTCCTATCGCCCTCTGCTTGACGACTATATCCAGTATTACAACTATGCCAACCTGATGGGCTCTTTGCCCGAGGTTGTGAGGACGCTGGGTCTGTTTGCCGCAAGGCCGCTTGCGGGACTTGCAGACATTGTGGTGTGGTCGCACTTTTGGCCCTGCCTGTTTGTCGCCGTGGCGCTGCTGGCCGCTCTGCTGACGGCGGCTGCCCTGCTCTTTGAGCGGCTGTTCGACAGGATGGTGGGCATAGGGCCCCTGTTCGCCTGTTTTTTTTTGCTTTTGCCGGTCAATTTCGAGGCGACCTACTGGCTGTCGGCCGCGACGCGCATTGTGCCCGGCCTGGTGCTGGCCGCCTGCGCGGGGCTGAGTGCCATAAACACACAGCAAAACCCCCGGCTGCTGTGGGGTGCCTTTGCGAGCTGTCTGCTGGCGGCGGGATTTTATGAACAGTGTTTTGTGCTGGCGGCTGGGCTGAGCGCCCTGTGCGGCCTGTTTTGGACAAAGCGGCCGCTCACGAGGGCGGTTTCGGTGCTCTCACCCTGCGCGGCTTACGGCGTCTACGCCGCGCTGTGCGCGGCGGCGGGGCCCTCCGCGCTTTACGGGGCGCGCACCTCCCTGGTGCTGCCCTTTCGGGACGAGGCCTTTTTTACGCAGCACCTGCCGCAGGTCGTGGAGCAGATGGGGGCCGTGTTCAAGGCCGTGCCGGCGCTGACACTGCGCGCCCTGCTGCGCTTTCCCCGCATGCTTTGGGAGCATCTGTGGCCGGCACTGCCCATGCTGCTGCTGCTTTTGGCGCTGCTTTGGGGCATGCTGTATGCAAAGCCTCTGAAAACCCTTCGGGCCGGCGCGCGCCAAAAGGATGCGGCGCCGGAAGAGAGCGCGGCAAAAGCCCCCTTGCGGCACATGCAGGGGGAGAACGGCGCCTTGACGGCGCGCCGGGCGGCCCTTCGGGGGCCGGGGCGGGCGCTGCTGCTCGGCGTGCTGCTGTGTCTTGGCCCCTTTTTCCCCTTTTTTGTCGTTGCAAATCCCTGGATCGGGCTGCGGGCGCTGGGCGCCGCCCTGCCGGGGCTCGCCCTTTTTGCCGACGCCGCCCTGCGTCTGCTGCCGCTTTCGCCGCCGGCGCGGCGCGCTTTTTGCGGCGCCGCTTTGTCACTGCTGCTGTGCGCCACTCTGCCCGAGCTGGCCGACTACAGGCTGACCGCCGCGCAGGACGCCGCCCTGCTTGAGGCCGTGGCGCAGGTTCTGCCGGAGGAGGCCTCGTCGGTGGCGCTGGTGGGTGTGCAGCCCTGCTACCTTCCGGATCAGAACTATGAGTGGCACGAGCATCTGCACGGCGTCACCGAAAGCCAGTGGGCCACGACGGGGGCGCTGCGTCAGGTGTGCGGCAGCCTCGATATTCCCACCGTGACCCCCCTGGCGCCGGGCAGCGTATATGCCGATTATGCCGACCTGACGCAGTATGACGCGTTTTTGCTGGTGGAGGGTGCGGGCGCCTTGTCAAAGGATGATATTCTGGTGACGCCTGTCTTCCTTCGGGGCCAGACCTTTGTCGACGCTTCGGGGCGTGTGCGCGCCGAGATGAGCGAGGGCTGGCTGACCCTGTTCTAGGAGAAGGCCAGGGGCGCAGGAGGTGCCTTCCTGCAGCTTGCCTGGACTGACACCGCAGCAGGGGCAAAGGCTTTCCCCCTTGCGCAAAGCGGCGCAGGTTGCTGTGCCCGGCGACTTCATCCCAGCGAAAATTCGACAACAAAATGGAAAATTAATATAAAAATATTACAAAATGTATTATAAAAGTCAAAAATGGAGGGAAAATTCATGGGTACTGCGAGTGACAATCCTTTCAATCCCAATTTGTCCATGCTGTGCGACTACTATGAGCTGACCATGGGCAACGCATATTTTGCAAACGGCATGCACAACCAGACGACCTATTTTGATTTATACTTCAGGGAGCTGCCCGACGGGGGCGGCTACGCTATTGCGGCGGGGCTGGAGCAGGCGGTGGAGTATCTTTCCAACCTGAGCTTTACAGAGGAGGACATCGAGTTTCTGCGCAGCAAGGGGCAGTTTTCGGAAGGCTTTTTGGAGTATCTGCGCAACTTCCGTTTCTGCTGCGACGTCTGGGCCGTGCCGGAGGGCACGCCTGTCTTCCCCAACGAGCCTCTGGTGACGGTGCGCGGCCCGGCGGTGCAGACCCATCTGCTTGAGACCATGTTGCTTTTGACCATCAACCATCAGACGCTGGTGGCGACCAAGGCCAGCCGTATCGTGCGCGCTGCGGCGGGGCGGGCCGTGATGGAATTTGGCTCGCGCCGTGCGCAGGGCTATGCCGGCGCGGTGCTGGGCGCACGCGCCGCCTACATCGCCGGCTGCATCGGCACGGCCTGCACCATCACCGACAGGCTCTATGGTGTGCCGGCGCTGGGCACCATGTCGCACGCCTGGGTGCAGATGTTCGACAGTGAGCTTGAGGCCTTTCGCGCCTATGCCAGGGAATATCCCAGCGCCACGATTTTACTGGTCGACACCTACAACGTGCTCAAGAGCGGCCTGCCCAACGCCATCCGCATTTTTAACGAAGAGGTGGTGCCGCGCGGCTTCCGCCCCGCAGGCATCCGCATTGACTCGGGAGACATCGCCTATCTGAGCAAGCAGGCCCGAAAGATTCTCGACGAGGCCGGCTTCCCCGACTGCAAGATTACGGCCTCCAATTCGCTGGACGAATACATCATCCGCGATACCATTCTGCAGGGGGCGCAGATTGACAGCTTTGGCGTGGGAGAAAGGCTGATCACCTCCAAGAACGACCCCGTGCTGGGCGGCGTCTACAAGCTGGTCGCGGTGGAAAAGGACGGTCAGGTGGTGCCCAAAATCAAGGTCAGCGAAAACGTCACAAAAATCACCACGCCCCACTTTAAGCGTCCCTACCGGCTCTTTGACAGGGACAACGGCAAGGCCATCGCCGACCTGCTGTGCGTCTTTGACGAGGAGCTTGACGACACGCAGCCCTACCTGCTGTTTGACCCCAACTTTACCTGGAAGCGCAAGATGGTCAAAAACTATGTTGCCAAGGATTTGATGGTGCAGGTGTTCGACAAGGGCCGTCTGGTCTACGACCTGCCGACGGTGCAGCAAATCAGGGAATACTGTGCCCAGCAGCAGCAGACACTGTGGGATGAAGTGACGCGCTTTGAAAATCCGCATCACTACTATGTGGACCTTTCGCAAAAGCTGTGGGAGAGTAAGCAGCAGATGCTTGACGACGCCGAGCGCAAGGCAATGGAAGACAACTGAAAAGTCCTTTGGGAAAAAGCAAAGGACAGGTGCTGCGGCAGGTGTGAGGCACTGCTTAAAAAGCTGCGGGGCAAAAAAGAGCTGCCCACTGGGCAAAGGGTCTGCCTCTGGAGCGGCAGGCCGGGCGGCAGGCGAACAAAAGAAAGGAGCAGGACGCGATGAAACGGGACTATGAAAAGGAGCTGCGCGAGCGCGTGGACTATATCCGAAAGCTGCTGGAGAGCTCGGGGGCCAAGGGCATTGTCTTTGGCAATTCGGGCGGGAAGGATTCCGCGCTGGTGGGCATTTTGTGCCAGAAGGCCACCGACAAGGTGCTGGCAGTGTGTATGCCTTGTCAGTCAAAGCGCAACTTCGGGGAGGACCTTGACGACGCCGTGGCGCTCGCAGAGCAGTTTGGTATCGAAAACGTGGTGGTGGATCTCTCCGACACCAAGGCCGCCCTGACGCAGGCCGTGGAAAAGGTGGCCGAAATTTCGCAGCAGGCCTCCACCAACATCGCCCCCAGGCTGCGCATGACCACGCTGTATGCCATTGCACAAAGCAGGGGGTATCTTGTGGCCGGAACCGGCAACAAGAGCGAGTACTATATGGGCTACTTCACCAAGTGGGGCGACGGGGCCTACGATTTCAACCCCATCGCCGACCTCTCGGTAACCGAAATCTATGAATTTCTCACCTATTTGAAAGCCCCCGAAAACATCATTAAAAAAGCGCCCTCCGCCGGTCTGTTTGAAGGCCAGACCGACGAGGCCGACATGGGCGTGAGCTATGCCCAGGTCGACGCCGTGATGCAAAAGGGAAGCTGCGGCGACGACAAAGCCGACGCCATCATTGCAGGATACCACGCAAGAAGCCATCACAAGAGACAGCCTGTCAATCGTTATGGGGAATAAGCCCTGCTCCCGCTTGACAAAAAGGGTCAAAATTCTAAACAACTTGTAATAAGATAAGATAATATTACAAAATGGATATATACCCGCTCAAAAGGAGGCTAAAATGGTCGAATTCAAGCTCAAGGCATTGAGGGAATGGCGCAACTTTCTGCGGATTTTGGCCGGTGTGCTGCTGATTGTCTGCCTGCTGGGGTTTTGGAAATTTTTTGGGCATGGACCCAAAGGAGGCCGTTGCCGCAGGATGGTGGCTCAAGGCCGCGGCGGCGGGTTTTACGCTGCTGCTCAGTGAAACGCTGCGCCGGGTGATAGAGGTTTTTGAGGCGCAGGAGGAGCAGCAAAAGGAGCTGCATCAGGGCAGATTTTGAATCGGATGCCTTGAATTGAATAAGCGATGGGAAAACGCCGTGGGCGGGTGCTGATGCACACGCCCACGGCGTTTTGGCTTGCCGGAGAAGGCAGAGAGAAGGAGAAAGTCAAAAGCAGGAATATTGTTGCACAAAACGGAATATATGTGATATAATGTATCAAAAGAGAGATTTAGGACAAAGTTTGGACAAAAGGGAGGGGTTGCATGGACTATCTTCCGGTAATTTGGCAGAAGCTTCGGGGGCTGAGGACGGTGCTGCTGCCCTTGAGCGGAGTTGTCTGCATTGTTTTTCCCGGACATTTGACCAAAAGCCTTCCGGTGATGCTGGGCAGCGTGATGACGGTGACGGGGCTGCTGCAGCTTCCCTTTGCGCTGCGCGACGAGGAGCACAAAAACCCCGAAACCATGGACACGGCCATTGCCGTGGTTTTTCTGGTGCTGGGGCCCGCCATCCTGCTGATGCGCAGCCACGCCATGGCCATGATTGGCTGCATCTGGGGGCTGCTGGGGATTTTGAAGGGAACGCGCCTGCTCAACCGGGCCATTTACCGCATGACGCAAAAACAGGGCTGGTTTTTGCTGCTGGCGGAGGCGGCCGTTCAGCTTGTGCTGGGCATGATGCTGCTCTTTCACCATGAGCAAAAAATCACCATGCATATTGTCATTTTGGGAATTGAGCTGCTGTGCGGCTCCGTCTGGGAACGGCCGGACGAAGAGCTGCGGCAGATGCCAAGGGACGAGAGCTGCAAAGCAGAGGATCCTGCTCGGGAGAAGGGGCCGGCAGGTTGTGCGCAGCAGGAGCTCCAGGAAGGGGCGCTTGCATCGGACGCCCTCTGAGGCGCAAGGGGAGAGGTGCGTTGCCTGAGGGAGGCCGGGAAAGGCTTTTTTAGGGCACAAAAAAAGGGGCGGGCAGCAGCAAGTTTGCCTGCCCTTTTCCCCTTTTAAAAAGCAGCCGTCCCCCGGGGACAGGCGGTGTCCCAAAAAGGGGAGGCTGCAGAAAAGAAGGGCTGCCCTGACGAAAGGCAGCCCTTTTTATTTTTAGCAGGATGGAAACACACCGTGGAAAGGGCCGGACTCAGACGCCGGCAGGCGGCTTGGAGGGCCTTTTTAAAAGAGGGGTCAGGGGGCCACACTCTCGTGAGCCAGATAGCGCAGCACGCCCTCCTCGTCCACGGTAAAGAGAAAGCGCTCGGTGGACTCGATTTTCAGATAGGAAAAATCCCCTTCCAGAAGGGACTGGCGAACCTGGGCCGCCTCATCGGGGCCGGGTTCGACGCCGTCGAAGGAGCAGAAATCGAGCGTGACGTCAAACAGGGGGCTGCCGTCGCGAACGGAGAAGTGAAAGTCGCGCAGGGAACACATGGGCAGACTTTTGATGCCCTGGGGGATGGCGGTGTAGATGCCGGTCTCGGCGTCGTAATCCCAGGTTTTGAAGAGGGGGCCGTGGGCGATGTTGTAGCGATCAAAGTGAGCGCGCACGGTCTCCTCCACATACTGCTCGGTCATGCGGCCCTTTTCGTCTCCCCACTCGTCCAGTCGCAGGGCGAAGGCATAGAGAAGATACTCCTTGGCATGCCTGGGCGGGTCTCCCTCCGGGAAAAAGGGGACGTAGTCAAAGCGCTCTGCGGCGGCCAGATCAAAGAAGGTTGCCACAAGAGACTGCCGCAGCGCGGGAAGCGAGAGGGTTTGCACCTGAGAGAGGGAGGGCTCCATGGGCTGCTCCGAAGAGGATGGCGAGAAAAAGGCGGCGCCCAGCCACAGGCAAAGCAGCGCCGATGCCGCCCACAAGAGCCACGGCAGCATGCGCCGTCTCCGGCCTGCGGGAGCGGCCGGCGGCTGCCCGGGCTGCTGCGGGGCGGCGTCTTCCGGCGGCAGCTCCCCCACCAGCTCATCAAGACTGACGTGAAAGAGGTGCGCCATCTGGGTGAGCTTGTCGAGCTCGGGGGTGGCTGCGTCAGACTCCCACTTGGAGACCGACTGCCGGCTGACGCCGAGCTGTGAGGCGAGCTCCTCCTGCGACAGGCAGGCGCGCCGCCGCAGCATTTGAATGTTTTGTGCGAGATTCATGGTAAAAAAATCCTTTCCGTAAGTGTTGAGAAGGTGTCAAAAGGTCGTCTTGCCTGGCTGTATTGTAGCAAATCCCTTGAGAGCACTCCACCAACTCGCAGGTTCTTTTTGTCAACCGGTGGTTGCACAAGGAAAAAATCGGGGCAAAAGAGCCGCAGTGAACAGAAAAAACGAGGGCTGCACGGATGGGAGAGAAAAAGAGGAGCTGCGCGAGGCAGCCCCTCTTACGGTTTGGGCGGGAGCAGATCAGGGAAAAAAGATTTTACGCAGAAGGCCCGTCGGGAGAAGGGGGGACGCCGCCCTGCGGGGGGCAGACGTCCTTTTGCTCAAGATCTTCCTCAATCAGCCGGTAGACGATGGAGGTGATGGGCACGCCCAGCAGCATGCCGACGATGCCGGACAGCCCGCCGCCCACCGTGATGGCGGCCAGCACCCAGATGGCGGGCAGCCCGATGGAGGAGCCCACCACCTTGGGATAGATGATGTTGCCCTCAAACTGCTGCAGCACCACCAAAAACACGAGAAAGACAAGCGCCTCAACAGGGGAGATGGTCAAAATCAGGAAGGCGCCAACCAGCGCACCAATGTATGCGCCGGCAACGGGAATGAGGGCCGTGACCCCGATCAGAGCGCCGATCATGGGTGCGTAAGGCAGGCCGAGCAGCAGCATGCCCACCGTGCACAGCACACCCAAAATGGCGGCCTCCAGACACTGGCCGACAATATAGCGGTGAAAGCAGTCGTTTGCCACATGCAGCACATGCGAAAGCTTGGCGTTCCAGGAGGGACGCAGATAGCGGCGGCACAGGCGGCCGAACTGGCACAGCAGCTTCTCCTTGCTCAGCAGCACATACACGGAGAAGATAACGGCAATGAGCAGGGAGACCAGGGTGGAAATCAGGGAAAACACCGTGTCGGCTGCGATGATGACGGTGGCGCCCAGTCCCTCGGTGATGAGCGACAGAAGCTGGGTCAGACGGCTTTCCCAGTCCATGGTGTTGAGAAATTCCAGCAGCTCTTCCGGCAGGAAACGGACAATATCGGGGTTTTCAAGCAGGTTTTCCAGCAGAGGGACGACCACCTTGAGAATTCTGTCGACAATGAGCTCAAGGGCAGAAATGAGCTCGGGGATGACCAGGGAAACGATGGCGGCAGCAATTCCAAACAGTGTCACAAAGGCCAGCAGCAGGCAGACGGGCCGGCGGCTCTTTTGGACGAGAAGGCTGGCAGAAGCCTTTTTGCCATAGTGCCTTTCATAAAACACCATCAGGATATTGACAAGATAGGCCAAAATACAGCCCCATACGAGAGGCTTTGCCGCTTGCAGGGCTTTGAGCACGAAAGCGGAAAAAGCAGCCCAGTAGTGAATGGCCAGGTAGAGTAAAAAAAGAGCAATTCCCAGCCGCAGCAGCAGTTTGGGGGTGAGTGCAGTGCGTTGTTTTTCCAATGTTGTTACCTCAAAAAGAAATATGGTCGGATGGTCCGGCACCTAGGGCCGGGGCTGGTTTTGTGTAGTGCGTAGAAAAAGAGAGCGCAAAAGCCTGTCCGCCGTCTGGTTACGCACACTATCTTAAAGGGCAGACGGGTGTTTTGTCAAGGAAAAGAGGGCGGCAAGGGAAATGCCCGCCGGGCAGGGGCCAAGCGGCCCGGGTGCAGGGGTGCGGCGGGCAGCGCTCTTATTTTCTGCTCCAGGGGCTCCGGTATACGCCAGGCAGTGAAAGCAAGGGCATAACGCCCGGAGCATACCGCGTTTGAAGGGAGGAACGGCGCCCGGCAGGCCTTGTGGAGGGGAGCACAGAGGGAAATTTCAAAAAGGAGTGCAAGACAGCCGGCAATGCCTGCCGTTGCAGGGAAGGCTGCACAGCTTTCTGTGCGGTTGGGAAATCAAAAGGGATGGGCTCAAAGCAAAAAAGCTGTAAAAAAAGAAAACAAGCAAAAAACGCCTAAGGGAGGCGCACAGCTTGGCTGTGCGCCTCCCTTGTTGCTTTTTTGAGAAATCAGTACAGGCCCGAGAGAACTTTGGCGGCCTCACTTCGCTTGATGGCGCCGTTCGGCTGGAAGCTGCCGTCCTCGTAGCCCCCCAGAATCCCCAGGTTGGTCAGTACCGACACGGCCTCGGCGGCCCAGTCGGGAATGGTGTCGGCATCGGAAAAGGTGAGCTCGCCGGCAGCGTAGCCCTTGGGCAGCGTCTTTTCCAGGATGGTCACAAGCTCGGCGCGGGTGATGGGCTCCCCTGCCGCGTAGACGGCACCGGTCTCGGTGGCGCGGCCGTTGACAAGCCCCAGCGCATAGACCGCCCTGATATAGGGGAGCGCCCACTCGGGCAGCGAGTCGGCATCCTCAAAGGGCAGGGAGACTTGCGCGTAATCTTCGACGTTCTCGCCCAGCAGACGCACCAGAACTGCGGCAATTTCGGCACGCGACAGGCTGCGGTCGGGGCGGAAGTAGGTCAGTCCGTCGTCCTCGGTCTCGCCCGAGAAGAGGCCGCGCGCAAAGACGTAGGCAATGCTGTCCTGCGCCCAGTGCCCCTCGGTGTCGGCAAAAACGGTATCCTGCTGTTCGCCGCTTTGTGCCAGGGTGCTGCGTGCCAGGTTGCCGTTTGCATCAAGGGCAGTAAGCGTCAGACGATGCTCCCCATCGCCGGGCGTCTCAAGCGTTGCGGTGACGGCCATGGTGTCGGCGTCGTAGGAAAGGGGCAGGCTCACGCCGTCAAGCGTCAGCGTCACCTGCTCCACCGGTGCACCGGCCGCCGTGGAGGCGGTGGCGGAAAAGAGCATGAGTCCCGTGGGGGTCTCCTGTTCATCGAGCTGGGGCTCCAGCAGCATGCCGGAAATCACGGGAGAGGCGGTGTCGGGGGCATTTTGATCAAAGCCCGCCGTAATCTGGTCGATGAGCAGGCGGCCGGCCGGCTGTGCAGGGGTGACGGTGATGCCGCTCAGGGAGGACGCGCCCTCGGGCAGCAGGACCACCTGGGCCGCGTAGGCTTCGCTGCCCGCAAAGTCGACAACGGCGTCCCCGGCATTGGTATGCAGCGTCAGCGAGGCGGCGTCGCCGCTCAGCCACAGGCGCAGTGCCGTGGGAAAGTCGGCCAGCGTGTAAGGCGAGGCCGGCGTCAGGAGGAAGGCGGTGGGCAGCTCTGTTTCGGCGGTTTCGCCTGTCGGTCCCTCGGATACCGCCTGCTGCGGATCGTCTTCCGGCAGGGCGGTCAGGTCATAGTCAACACGCAGGGCCGCCAGACCGTAACGCACCTCGTTTCGCATCGTGGTGCGCGTCACGGTGGCCTGGGCGCTCCAGGGCTCGCCCTGCGTTTCAAAGGTCTCCACCGAGTAGGGTGCATTGCCGGTGGCCAAGGGGATGGAAACGGTCAGCTCCCCTGCCGTGACCAGCAGGGTTCCGGTGGTTCCCGAGGAGGTTGAGGCCGTCAAAACACCCTGCTCGTCCACGGTGGCCGCAGCGCCGCGCACCTCAAAGTGCAGGGCGTCGGCCGAGAGCAAAACCTCCTGACGGGCCCATGTTGCAGTGACCGAAAGGGGGACAACCTCCCCTTCGGAGAGCATCAGGGCGGTGAGAGTGTCGCCGTCCTCGCGCGCCACCGACAGCGTGTCGGGAGTTTCGATGACGGTGATGGGCGCGCTGCCGCTTAAAGAGCCCGACGTGGCCTCAAGGACGTATTCTCCCGCCGTGTCGGGAAGACGCAGGAAGCTATCCTGCTCCACTGTCTCGTCAAGCAGCGAGAGGGTGATGCCGGAAGGGGCGGGGGCCGCATGATAGCCCTCGTCGGTGGCCGCAGCCGATACGAGGATGGAAGAGCCGGCCAGGGCCACAGCGCCGTAGGGAACGGGGTGCAGCATCTGCGCCTGCCCCGTGGCAGGGACGGTGGAGCACAGCAGCAGGGCATTTGCCACGCTGCGCAGGCTGCCGTCAGAGGGCCTAGTGACAAGAGAAGGCCACTGGTCTCCGGGGGTGCGCACCATCAGGGCGGTGGAACCGCCGCCGTCGAGGTTGATGGCGTCGACGCAGCCGAGAGCCTGCAGCTCCTCGGCCAGCGACTGCAGGCTGGCGCCGACAGAATAACCGCTGCGCCGCCCGTCGAGCGTGTAGAATACCACATCTCCATTGTCTTTGATGCCGACGGCTGTGCGGGGGTTGCTGGCCGTAATGGCACTGTCAAACTCAGTGCACAGCTCGCCGTCTTCCAGCAGCAAATCGCCGCCGCCCACGGCCTGCGTCACCTCGTTCCAAGCGGGATCTGCCGCCTCGATGTGAAGGGTGAGCTCCATCCCGGGGGAGAGCGGTAGCAGCAGCTCATAGGCCGCGCTGTCTGCCGAGGCCGTGAGCACATAGGTGTTTTCTGGAATGGTCATGGAGATGTCTGTATCAATTACATCCTCCACGAGAAGCGTCATGGAGCCGCCGATGGTGGGCTGTCCCTCTACAACCTGCAGCAGCACATCTCTTCCGGCGCTGGTGTGGCGGGTTTCGGCAGAGAAATCCCCCGTCAACAGATAGATGCCGCCGGCTGCCGTGCGCAGCTTGTTGAGGTGTGACACCGGAATGGAAACGTCTTCTCCCGTGAGCGTCATGGACAGCCCGGGCGCTCCGATAACGGCATGGCCATCCTCGGTAAAGCCCACGGCGTTGCGGCCGGCGTCGCTTGAGCGCAGCACGCCGTCAGTGACCACCATGCCAAGCGGCAGGCCGGTGGCGGAGGAGAAAAAGTCTCCGTTGATTGCGGCGACCACCGTACGTCCGCCTTCGGCAACGAAATCGGCGATGGTGGCGATGTTGGATTTTCCGTAAAGGCGGCTGCCGTAGGCCGCCACGGGCTGTATATCTCCGCCGGGCGAATAGGTCACCATGGCGGGGGTCTGTTCGGCATCCCCCTGCAGCGCCTGCGTGGAAAAGACGGCGTTTTGGGCAATGGGGCGGGAAAGACTGTAAAGCTGCTCGCCCAGCCGTCCGGTGCCGGCAAGAGCCGTCAGGGGAAGGCCGGTCAGGACAAGCAGTGCGGCCGTGAAAAAGGCCAGGGTGCGGGTGAACGGTGCAGAATGCTTCATGAGAGATCCTCCATACGAACGCGGGGTGGGCAGGTACCCCCTCATTGTACCAAAGGGGGGTGTTTCTGTAAAGCGGCAGGGACGCCCAAAAAGAAGCGTTTTCCGGCCCCGATGTCTGTGCATTTTCCGGGTGGCGTGCGGCGCGGATCGGCCGGCAAAGAGGGATTGGCGGGAAGGGGGAGGGGGCAGAGAGGCCAAAAAATGGAAATTTATATTTTTGAGGAAATTTTGGGAGCTTTTGGGGAAAACTGGGTTTGGCCCCGCCGGGGCGGCGCGCAGGGAGAGAAAAAGAACCGGCAGGCCCCACGGTGGACGAAAAGAAAGACATATGGTATAATACAAAAACAGACAATGCCGCAGGCATTGGGACGGAGCGGCACGCCCGGGGGGGGCGGACGGGCTTCGGGGAATATGGAGACAGCAAGGCCGGCGCCCGGGGGTCTTTCCGGCAGGGCGCCGAAGACAAGAGAGGAGAACCGGCTATGAAACGAACAATTGGCGCAAGAGCGCTGCTGAGCCTGCTGATGGCTTTTGCGCTGCTGACGGGGGGCGCTGTGCCTGCCCTGGCGCAGGAGCAGACGCAGCCTGCCGATGTGGCGGAGGTGTCGCCGGATTGGGAAAACTGGACGCAGGAGGACTGGGACGCGTGGTATCAGCAGCTGCACCGGCAGGAAAAAGAGGAGATGGGCTGCCCGTATCCCGACGGGGTCAACGTCAATCTCAACGGGCAGTTTCTCACGTTTGAGACGGCTCGCCCCGTCATTGTGGAAGGGCGCACCATGCTGCCCTTGCGCGATACGCTGGAGGCCATGGGCGCCGAGGTTGTCTGGGACGTGATGACGCGCACGGCCAGCGCCACCTTTGAGAGCGGAGCTGTCATCCGCAGCACTATGGACAGCAGCACGCTGGTGGTGGAAAAGGACGGGGATACGACCACAGTGGAAATGGACGTTGCCCCCTTGGTGCAGGAGGGTCATATTCTGATCCCCGTGCGCTTTTTTGCCCAGGCGGTAGGCTATGACGTCAGCTGGGACGACTACTATCAAATTGTCTGGCTGGAGGATGCCGCAGCGACTGTCAGGGAGATTGACGAGAGATTTGAAAATTACAACCATCTGCTCTCGCTGGCACTGCAGCAGCAGACCGAGAGCGGCAAGACCTACAGCATCGGGATGGACGGCACGCTGGAAGCCGTGCTGTATGGCGATGAAGAAAACTACACGGCCAGCGCAAAAAGCAGGCTCGAGGGGCTGGTTCGGGACAAGAGCCTGTCGCTTGACGCCGACGTCTATGTGACGCCTGATTTTGTGGGCGAGTTTATCAAGGCGTCGGCCGTCGACCAGCAGACCAAGGACAGGGTGGACGAGGTGTTTGCGCTGCTTGAGCATGTATTCATCTCGGTCATTGTCAATGAGGACGAGGGGACAGGATATATTAAAACCAACCTGTTTGAGCTGGTGGATGATGGCTGGGATGACAGCGCATGGGTCAAGGTGCAGGACCTGCCGTCGCTTCCCGATATGCAGGAGCTGATGGCGCTGCTGATGACCGGACTGCCTCAGACGGGGGAGCCCGACATCACGGTGGGAAAGGTTATCTATGCCGTCAGCAACACGGGATATGGCAGTACGGGGGAGCGCGCCCGTGAACTGGCCGACTTGCTGGAGCTTTTTTATGGAGACAAATATCTCAAAAAGAGTCAGGCAGGCGATACCATCACCTATCAGGTGAGCCATACCAAGTCCACGCTGGCCCTCTTTGGAGGCCTGCTTCAGGGAGAGCTTGGAGCAGGGGACGGCGCATGGGACAAGGTGGAAAAGCTGAATTTTGATATGACGCTGCGGGAAAGGGACGGAAAGGTTTTAGACAGCACGCTCAGCTTTGACACCCGTGTGGGCGGGGCTTTTCCCTTCGAAATCACGGTGACTGCCCAGTCAGACGATGCGGCGGGCGAGATGCGCATGGAGCTGCGGGGAGACTATGTGGGCAAGCTGACGATGGAGATGGACGTTGCGCGCAGCGAAAGCCGCCAGCAGGTGCCCGCAGGCCCCGCTTTCGGGGACAAGGTGGTATCCCTGGAAGAACTGATGCAGGGTCAGGGCTGAACGCGGGAGAGAAACTCCGAAAAAAGACGTGCAGCGATGCGCCGTGAAAATCAAAGGGGCGGCCGCAGGCATATTGCCTGCGGCCGCCCCTTTGCGGGCATCTGGCGTAAAAACGCCTGATGCCCGCCGATTTCCGGCAGGGCATCGGCGGGCAAAGAGAAAAGAAAAAGAGAGAAAAACACCTTGCGGCAGGGGAAAGCGCAGGCTCCCGTCCTGCCGCAGGCCGCCGCCCCTTTCGGGCGGCGGCTTTTATAAAAACGGGAGAGGGGAATGCCCTGCCCCCCGGGATTAGAGCACAAAGGCAGGAGGGGGAGGTCAGGCTGCCGCCGTTTCCCCGGAGGGCTGCTGCGCGGATGAATCCGGGGAAGCAGGCTCAAAAGAGCTCTGGGAAGGAGCCTCTTTTGACTGAGCCGGGGGGCCGTCAAACGATTGGCCCTCTTCTGGCGAGGATTCGGGACGTTTGCCGTCAGGTGGAAACTTTCCGCCGGAGGGAGGCTCACCATCGGCGGGGAATTCGCCTTCAGGAGGCCTCTCGCCCTCGGGCGGCATCCCCTGGCCCGACGGGCGCGGGCCTCCTCTGCCGGCCGCTTCGGAGGTCTCAAGCGGCTGGGCATTTTCAAATCCGGTGATGTTGGTGTAGAGGCTGGCATGCTGCGAGCCGGAGACGGAGGAGACCGAGAAAAAGCTGTATTGGGTGTCGGCGCTCAAGGAGGCATCGCTGTAAATCAGCACGGAGTATCCGCTGGCAGGGGCAAAGGCTGCGACAGCCTGGCCCTGCTCATCCTGCATCAGGGTCAGCGAGCCGCCGTCACGGCGCTCGGAGAGCTGCACTGCCACATAGGGCTGCACCGAGTCGGACGAAATCTCGTCGAACATATTGCCGGTGGCAAGCACCGTGCCGCCGTTGAGATAGATCCCCAGATCGGAGTCGAGGCCACTGTCGGCGCTGGTCTCGTCGGCGGCGACAAGGATATGCCCGTCGTTGATGACGAGATAGCTGTTGGAGTCGATGCCGTCGCCCTCGCCGCCACCGTCCACCGTACAGTGGAGATGGCCGCCGTTGATGGTCAGAACCGAGACAAAGTCGGCGTTGGCGTTGAGACCGTCATCCTGCGAGAAGACGGTGATGTCGCCGGCGTTGATGGTCAGGTGAAGAAAGCTCTCAATGCCTTCATTTTCGGCGTTGACCGTTAAAATGCCGTTGCCAAGCTGCTCGCCGTCGATGTTGAAGGAGACAAGCGAGTCGATAGCCGCGTCGTATTTATAGAGGGTCTCGGTGGTGTCCGGCTGATAGATTTTGGCCACATAGGAGCCCGAAACGACGTTGTCGCTGTCGTCGGCCAAAATCAGGTTGAAGCCTGCGCCGGAGGTGTCGACCTCGGCAATGGCGGACGCTGTGTCTGCGCTGCCGCATTCATAGGCGTTTTTTACCAGAATGGCCGGAGCCACGGTGCAGGTGAGGTCTGCGTTGTCCAGCACGAGGTTGACGACGGCAGAGGCGTCGGTTCTAGACTGCTCGCCCAGGTCAATCACAAGCTGCCCCTGGGAGAGCGTCCCCGTGACGCGGTAGGTGCCCGGAGCCGTGATGGTCAAAACGGTGTGGCTTTGGGCCTCCTGCTCGGTGTGGGCCTCCTGCTCAGCGCCTTCGCCGTAGCCGTCTCCCTGTCCGGACTGGTAATAAATGATCTCGGCGCCCTCATAGACGGCGGCAGAGCTGTCCTGCGAAACCGGTTCGCCCTGCACCGTCACCCCGTCGTCGCTCAGGGAGATGAGCGTTTCACCCTCCGTCAGGGTGATGTCGCCGCCCTCCTGCGTATCATCAGGGGTTTGGGCACATCCGGCGAGAAGCAGCATGACGGCCGCAGCGACGGCCAGAGGAGCTTGGTTCAACTTGAATTTCATCAGGGGTTTCACCTTCCTTTTGCGTCATCATAGCCTTGGTTTTTGTAGGATTTGTGAAGAAGTGAGCAAGAAAAGGGGAGCATTGTGGGCCCCTTTGCAAAGAAACGAAAGTTTCCGGCACGAAAAGGCGGGAGCATGTTTTTGATGCATGCTCCCGCCTTTTGAAATTTTTGGGGTTTTACTTTTTTTTCTGCTCCAGCAGCTCGAGAACCGTGCGCTCAATATCCTGCGCCGTCAGGTGGTAGGTGGAAAGCACGTCGGCCGCCTTGCCCGAGCTGCCGAAGACGTCGCGCACACCGACCCTGCGCATGGGCACGGGGCAATGCTCGCCCAAAAATTCCGCCACGGCGCCGCCCAGACCGCCCAAAACAGAGTGCTCCTCCACGGTGACGACGGCGCCCGTCTTTTGGGCAAAGGAGAGCAGCAGCTTTTCGTCAAGAGGCTTGATGGAGGGCATGTCGAGCACGGCGGCACGCACGCCGCCTGCCCACAGCGACTGTGCGGCATCAAGCGCACGGGCCGTCATGAGGCCGGTGGCGACGATGCACACGTCGGCGCCCTCGCGCAGGACATACCCCTTGCCGAAGGTGAAATCGGCAAGCTGATCCGGCTCGTAGAGCGTGGGAACGGCCAGCCGGCCCAACCGCAGGTAAACGGGGCCGTCGTACTGCAGTGCGGCACGCACGGCGGCGGTGGTGGAGGGCCCGTCTGCGGGGCAGCAGACCACCATGCCGGGGATGACGCGCATGAGGGCAATGTCTTCGATGCACTGGTGCGTGGCGCCGTCCTCCCCGACCGAAAGCCCTGCGTGGGTGGCGGCGATTTTGACGTTGAGGTGCGGATAGGCGATGCCGTTGCGCACCGCGTCATAAGCACGGCCTGCGGCAAACATGGCAAAGGTAGAGGCGAAAACCGGCCGGCCGGTGGAGGCAATTCCGGCGGCAATGCCCATCATGTTGGTTTCCGCGATGCCGCAGTTGACAAAACGCGCCGGGCAAACCTTCTGAAAGGTCGCGGTTTTGGTCGATTTGGAGAGGTCTGCGTCGAGCACCACAAAATCGAACTCGGACGACAAATCGGCCAACGCCTGGCCGTAGGCATCCCGGGTAGCCTGCTTTTCCAGCCCTTTTTCTGTTTTCATGACTGTGCGTCCCCCTTCCTCAGCTCGGCCATGGCCTGCTCATACTGCTGGGTGTTGGGCGCGGAGCCGTGCCACGAGGCGTCGTTTTCCATGAAGGAAACCCCTTTGCCCTTGACGGTCCTTGCCACGATGGCAAAGGGCGCGCCCTTGGTCTGCCGCGCCAAATCAAAGGCCTTGAAAATAGAGGGGAAATCATGCCCATCGATACATATGGTCTCAAAGCCGAAGGCCTGCAGCTTTTTATCAATGGGCTCCACGTTCATGACCTTGCGCACCGGCCCGTCAATTTGAAGCCCGTTGGCGTCGACCATGACGCACAGGTTGTCAAGCCCATAGTGGGCGGCGAACATCAACGCCTCCCACACGCTGCCCTCCTCCATCTCGCCGTCGCCCAAAAGGGCGTAAACACGGTAGTGGTTTTGATAGATTTTTGCAGCTTTTGCCATTCCGCAAGCCGCCGAAATACCAAGGCCCAGCGAGCCGGTGGAGGCATCGACACCCGGCGTCCCTTTCCTATCGGGATGTCCCTGCAGCATGGCGCCTATCTGGCGCAGGCACCACAGCTCTTCGCGTTTGAAATATCCCGCCTTGCAGAGGGCTGCATACAGGGCCGGGGCCGAATGCCCCTTGGAAAGGACGAAACGGTCGCGCTCGGGATCGTCTCTGTTCTCCGGGCTCTGCTTCATCTCGTCAAAATAAAGGGTGGTCAGCAGCTCCACAATGGACAGCGAGCCGCCCGGATGCCCCGATGCGGCACGGTAGATCATCTCCACGATGTCCATGCGAAGCTCGCGGGCGATGCGCTGTAAGGTGGCGACATCTCTCATGACAAATTCTCCTCACTGTAGCTGAATGGAATATGGCGAAAAAAGGGGTCATACAGCTTGCCTTAAAATATTGTACCTCTTTTAACACCCGTTGTAAAGCGGCAGACAGGGTGCAAAAAGGAGAAAGAAGCGCAAGCGAAATGTGCGGGATAAAAGAGCACAAAAAGCGGAGCTGCCGGCGGGAATTTTTTGGCAGAATGGGGCTTTGAACGAAGCGGGATGCTCAAGCGCCTGAAAATTTGAACTAATTTTGACAAAAGGGCTTGCAATCGGGAAAAGAGGATGCTATAATGACGGGGACATGTGTTTGATACACAAACACATGTACTGCTGTTATGGAATTCAAAGAGGAGGAAGACACAGGTATGAAACGATTTTTAGCACTTCTTCTTGCGATGCTCATGCTTTTGGTCATGGCATCGGCCTGCTCCACCGATGAGAACGGGGAGGAGTCAAACGGAGAGGAAGGAAATGAGACCGTAGAGAACAACGGCGAGGCCACCGGGGATGAGGACGTCATCAAAATCGGCGTCTTTGAGCCTCTGTCGGGCGCCAATGCCGCAGGCGGCGAAATGGAATACGAGGGCATCCAGGTTGCCCACTCTTTGAAGAACGAGGTTCTGGGCAAGAAAATCGTGCTGGTTCCCGTTGACAACAAGTCGGACGACGTGGAGGCCGTGAACGCGGCGGTGCGTCTGGTTGACTCCGAGAAGGTCGACATCGTTTTGGGGAGCTGGGGCTCGAGCGTGTCCATTGCGGCCGGAGCGACCTTTGAGGACGCGCAGGTTCCGGCCATCGGCACCTCCTGCACCAACCCCAACGTCACGCTGGGCAACGACTATTACTTCCGCGTCTGCTATCTTGACGATTTCCAGGGCACGCTGCTGGCCAACTATGCCAAGAACAATCTGGGCGCCACCAAGGCAGCCGTGATTTACGATGTGTCCGACACCTATGCCGTGGGCCTCTACAAGTACTTTAAGGAAGCCTTCGGCGAGGAGAACATCGTGGCCGAGGCCAAGTTCAACAAGGGCGATCAGGACTTCACCGCGCAGATTTCCAGCGTCATGAAGGCCGAGCCCGACGTCATCTTTGCGCCGAGCGGCTACACCGAGGCCGGCCTGATGATGAAGCAGGCGCGCGAGCAGGGCTATGAGGACATCCTCTTCCTGGGCGCCGACACCTGGGAGACCGAGGCCATGATCGAGGTGGGCGGAGACGCCGTTGAAGCCTGCCGCTTCACCACCTTCTTTGATGCCGAGGCAACGCCTACTCCCGAGTCTGAGGCTTTTCTCGCCGCTTACGAGGAGATGTTTGGCGGCAAGCCCAAGGGTGCCGTGACGGCGCTGGGCTACGACGCTTACATGGCGGCTGTTGCAGCCATTGAGAAGGCCGGCACGACCGACGGCCCCGCTCTTCGCGATGCACTGGCCTCCCTGGAGATCACCGGCGTGACCGGAGACTGCAAGTTTGACGAAAACGGCGACGCAATCAAGAATTCCGCAGTGATCAAGACCGTGACCGACGGGAAATTCACCTATGTCGACACCGTGGTTGTCGAATAACTCCGGCAAGTCGACTTGAGCGGCCCGCTTTGGCGGGCGTGCCAAACAGGCGAAGAGATGCACGGCGGACGGCCGGGGATGCCCTGGTCGTCCGCCCGTGCTTTTGCGCTTTCCAAAGGGAGAGCGACACATATATAAGGAAGATTGAGTGGAGAAGCCATGTTTACATTCACCCTGCCGGAACTGTTGCAGCAGTTGGCAAACGGACTGACCATCGGCTGCCTGTATGCGCTGGTGGCCATCGGCTACACCATGGTCTATGGCATCCTGCGCCTGATTAACTTTGCCCATTGCGACATTTTTATGATGTCGATGTATTTTTGCTATTATTTTATTACGGTATTTTCCCTGCCGTGGCCCGTGGCGCTGGTGTTGGTGGTTGCGGCCACAGCGCTGCTGGGCGTCGTGATTGAGAAGGCGGCTTACCGGCCTCTGCGCGAGGCCCCGCGCATTTCGCTGCTCATTTCGGCCATCGGCGTCTCGTATCTGCTGGAGAACCTGGCCACCGTTCTTTTCTCGGGAGTGCCTCGTTCGTTTCCCGCCGTCGGCAATATGCAGGAGATGGTGGAAATCGGCGAGGTGCGCGTAGCAAGGCTTGCCATTTACGCCCCCATCATGATGGTGGTGCTGCTGGTCGCCCTGCTCTATTTAATCAATAAGACCAAAACGGGCATGGCCATGCGGGCTGCCTCCAAGGATTTTGAAACGGCCCGTCTCATGGGCATCAACGTCAACAAGACCATTTCGGTCACCTTTTTGGTGGGTTCCGCGCTGGCGGCGGTGGGCGCCGTCATCTGGGGACAGAAGTATCCCCAGATCCAGCCCTACGTCGGCGTGATGCCCGGCCTCAAGTGCTTTATTGCCGCCGTCATCGGGGGCATCGGCAACATCAAGGGCGCCGTGGTGGGCGCGCTGATGCTCGGCGTTTTGGAAATCCTGCTGGTGTGGCGCTTTTCGGCGCTCTCGGGCTACAAGGACGCCTTTGCCTTTATCATTCTCATTGCCATTTTGATTTTCAAGCCGACGGGTCTTTTCGGCGAGACCTTTGTCGACAAAGTGTAAGGGGGTGGCGGATTGAAAGGAAACAAGAGAGACTTTTGGCTCACGGTCATCGTGCTCACCCTCTTTGCCGCACTGGTCATTTTAACGCAGACTGGGGCCGTTGCGTTTATCGACAGTTATCAAATCCACATCCTGAACCTTTGTGCCATTTACACCATTTTGGGCCTTTCCATGAACCTGGTCAACGGGTTTACCGGCCTGTTTTCCCTGGGGCAGGCTGGCTTCATGGCCATCGGGGCCTATGTGACGGCGCTGCTCATCATGGCCCCCGACGTCAAGGAGCAGGTGTTTTATGTGGAGCCCATTGAGCCCTGGCTGGGGGCGCTGCAGTGCCCCTTCTGGCTGGCTCTGCTGGCAGGGGGGATGCTGTCTGCGGTGGTGGCCTTTTTCATCGGCTTTCCCGTGCTGCGGCTGCGCGGCGACTATCTGGCCATTGCAACGCTGGGCTTTGCCGAGATCATCCGCATCATCTTTTTGAACACCCAGACGCTGACAAACGGCTCCATGGGTGTCAAGTCCATCCCGCCGACCGCCAATCTGCTGTGGTGCTTTGGCATTGCGGCGCTCATGGTGCTCTTCATGCTGCGTCTGATTCACTCGAGTTACGGCCGCGCCTTCAAGGCCATCCGGGACGACGAGATAGCCGCCGAGGCCATGGGGATCAACCTATTTAAGCACAAGATGTATTCCTTTATTTTGTCGGCCTTTATTGCGGGTGTGGGAGGAGGCCTCATGGCCAGCGTGGTGTCGGCCATCACGCCAAACCTCTTTCGCTTTACCCTGGCGTATGACATCTTGCTCATCGTGGTGCTGGGGGGCATGGGTTCCATCACAGGCACAGTGGTGGCGGCCTTTGTGATTACGGCGGCAAAGGAGTGGCTGCGCTGGCTCGACGAGGGCTTTTCCATCGGACCGCTTACGGTGCCCGAGATCCCAGGCCTTCGCATGGTCATTTTTTCGGTACTGCTCATGGGAATCATCCTGTTTTACCGGCAGGGCTTTTTCGGCTCAAAGGAGTTCAGCTGGCACGGGCTGTTTGCCTTTGTGCGTGAGCTGCCGCGCCGCATCGGGCGGCTGTTCCACCGTGACAAAAAGGAGGCTGCCTGATGGGAAACACGATACTTCGCACCGAGCATGCCACCATGCGCTTTGGAGGCGTCACCGCCGTCAACGACTTCAACCTGGAAGTCGGGCGCAATGAGATCGTGGCCATCATCGGGCCCAACGGCGCCGGCAAGACCACCGCCTTCAACCTCATCACGGGGGTATACACGCCTACGGAGGGAAAGGTTTTTTTCACCCCGGGGCGCTCCGACGAGGCAAAGCCGGTTGACATCACCGGCAGGAAGGCCGATGCCATCACCCGCATGGGCATGGCGCGCACCTTTCAGAACATCCGCCTGTTCAAGACGCAGACGGTGTATGAGAACATCCTGATCGGGCAGCACCTGCATGTCAAAGCCGGGCTTTTTTCCAGCGTGACGGGGCTGGCATATAAAGAGGAGCGGGCCATGCGCAAAAAGGCCGACGACCTGATCGAGCTGCTGGGCCTTGCGCATGTGAGAGACGAGCTGTGCACCTCGCTGCCTTACGGCCAGCAGCGCCGGCTGGAGATTGCGCGCGCCCTGGCCACCGACCCGACGCTGCTGCTGCTCGATGAGCCGGCAGCCGGCATGAATCCGCAGGAGACGGTGGAGCTGACCGGCTTTATCCGGGAAATCAAGGAGCAGTTTGCGCTTTCGGTGCTCATGATAGAGCACCATATGGACCTGGTGATGGACATTTCCGAGCGCATCTATGTGCTCGACTTCGGCCAGACCATCGCCACCGGCACACCGGCCGAGATTCAAAACGACAGCCGCGTGATTGAGGCATATTTGGGGGTGGATACCGATGCTGAAGATTGAAAACCTCAAGGTGTCTTACGGCGGCATTGAAGCGGTGAAGGGGATTTCCTTTTCGGTGGAGCAGGGGCAGATTGTGACGCTGATCGGGGCCAACGGTGCCGGGAAGTCGACCACGCTGCGCACCGTTGTGGGGCTGGTCAAGGCCGCGTCGGGCTCCATTGTCTACGAGGGGGAGGAGCTGACCGGGCTGCCCACCGACCAGATTGTCAGGCGGGGCATCACGCTGGTGCCCGAGGGCCGGCGGGTTTTCCCAGACCTCACCGTGCTCGAAAACCTGAAGATTGGGGCCTATACCCGCAAGGACGATTTGTCGCAGGACATTGAATGGGTCTACTCGCTGTTCCCCCGCCTCAAGGAGCGCCACTGGCAGCCGGCGGGCACGCTGTCGGGCGGGGAGCAGCAGATGCTGGCGGTGGGGCGCGCGCTCATGAGCCGTCCCAAGCTGCTCATGATGGACGAGCCTTCCCTGGGCCTTGCCCCGCTCATCGTACAGGACATCTTTTCCATCATCCGGGAGATCAACCGGCAGGGAGTCACCATTTTGCTCATCGAGCAGAATGCCAACATGGCGCTGCGCATCGCCGAGGTGGGGCATGTGCTGGAAACGGGGCGCATCACGCTGTCTGGTTCGGGCGCGGAGCTGCTTTCCAACGATGCCGTGCGTGCGGCCTATCTTGGAAAATCAAAGTAGCCGGCGAGCGCGGCGGCAAGGTATAAAATTTTGTGGATGGCGTCGCCGTACGGGGCGTCAGGTTTGGATACTTTGAACAAAAGAGAGGATGGATTATTGTACTGAGCCTCCCAAAAAGACCTTTGCCTTACCCTTGCGGTTGTGCTATAATAAAGCTAGCAATCTATGGTTGAAACTCTTGCTTTGCGTTTCACACAAAAGAGAAACAGTATCACTGAAAAGGAGTGCAATGTAATGGAGTACAAATTTTCAAACCGTGCGCTGAGCGCAAAACCCTCCCGCATTCGCGAAATCTCTGCCAGAGGCGCCATTGACCCCGAGTTTATCTCGTTTGCCATCGGCAATCCCGCCTATGAGACCTTCCCCGTGGAGGAGATCCGTCGCTGCAACGACCTCATCTATGAGAGATGCCCCAAGTATGCCCTGCAGTATGGCCCCACCATCGGTGACGACGGTTTCCGCGAGCTGATGAAAGAGCGCCTGCAGAAGATCAAGGGAATCAATCCCGAGGGCAACGACATTCTGGTCACCTCCGGTTCTCAGCAGGGCCTGACCCTCATGCCCATGACCGTGACCAACGAGGGCGATGTCGTCCTGGTTGAGCAGTACACCTACATGGGCGCTCTGTCCTGCATGCGCGGTATGTGTGCCGTGCCGGTTGGCGTCAAGGTCGATGACGACGGCATCAACCTCGAAGCTCTCGAGGAAGCCTGCAAGACCATCAAGAACGTTCGTTATCTGTATTTGATCCCGAACTTCCAGAACCCCATGGGCGTCACCATCCCCTTCGAGAAGAGAAAGAAGATCTACGAGCTGGCCTGCAAGTATGATTTCCTCATCTACGAGGATGATCCGTACGGTGAGCTGCGCTACACTGGCGAACCCGTGCCCTCCTTCAAGAGCATCGACACCGAAGGCCGCGTCGTGTACGCCGGCTCCTTCTCCAAGATCCTGTGCTCCGGCATTCGTCTGGGCTTCATCTGCGCCTCCAACGAGATGATCGCCAAGATGACCGCTCTGAAGGGCAACCTCGACTCCGGCTCCCCCGTGTCGTCCTCCCTCATCGCCCGTTACTTCATGGAAGAGGGTAAGCTGGATCCCCACATCGAGGAAGTCCGCGCTCTCTATGCCAAGAAGAGAGAGGCCATGCTGTCCGGTCTCGACAAGTACATGTCCAGCAAGTGCACCAGAACCAATCCCGAGGGCGGTATGTTCCTGTGGGTCACGCTGCCTGAGGATGCCGATGCCGATGCCGTGTTTGACGCCTGCCTGGAGAACCACATCGGTGTCATTCCGTCGGTCTGCTTCGCTCCCGATGAGAGCAAGCCCGGCAAGTCCTTCCGTCTGTGCTTCGCAACCCCCACGCTCGAGGAGATCGAGATCGGCTGCAAGCGCTTTGGCGATGTCACCAAGAAGTTCTTTGGCGAATAATTCTCTTTTGGGAAAGAAAATTATGGCGGCTTAGAGTTCATGTTGTTTTTTCGCGTGTCCGGCATGTACGCATGTCGGCGGGGTAAAACGTGAGCGGGAGGCTGCACGACCATTGTCTTTGACCAGGGCGGCACAGTGTTTTGCACTGTGCCGCCCTGTTTGCTGACGCGGGTGAGAGCCGTCTGTGCATCTTTGGCGGGCAGTTGATGTAAAGTCAAAATGACCTTGGGGATTTTGTGCAAAATGACGTCCGTCCCTCTCTTGACACTTCTATATCTAGGTAGTTATACTAGAGAAGCAACAACTGAAGGCACAAGATGTTGTGCCGTGAGATATAGTGGCATACGAATGGTGCGGGGCCTGCCGGGGGCAGGCCTTCGGTGTGCGCGAGGTGCTGCGAGAGGATTTTTGACAAAGTAACCGAGGGGGATTCGTTATGTTTCAAACCATCGTGAAAAGAGACGGAAGGGAAGTGCCCTATGACATTTCCAAGATTGACGCGGCCATAGCCAAGGCCATGGAGGCGAGCGGCCGCTCGGCAAAGGCTGCTCCCGAGCTTTCGCTCAAGGTGGAGGAGAGGCTGCGGGAGATTTTCCCCGACCATCCGCCTGCCGTTGAGGACATTCAGGACGTCGTCGAGCGGGTGCTCATGGAAAACGGCTACAACATGGTGGCCAAGAACTACATTTTGTATCGTGCCGAGCGCAGCCGCGTGCGCGAGATGAACACGCGCCTGATGAAGATTTACGAGGAGCTGACCTTTACCGACTCCATCGATTCCGACATCAAGCGGGAAAACGGCAATATTGACGGCGACACGCCCATGGGCACCATGCTCAAGTACGGCAGTGAGGGTGCCAAGGAGTTTAACGAAAAATTCATTTTGAAGCCGGAGCAGGCAAGAGCGCATCGTGAGGGAGATATCCACATCCACGATTTTGATTTTTACACGCTGACCACGACCTGTACCCAAATCGACATCATCAAGCTGTTTTCGGGCGGCTTTTCCACCGGCCACGGCTTTTTGCGCGAGCCCAACGACATTCAGAGCTATGCGGCGCTGGCCTGCATTGCGCTGCAGTCCAACCAAAACGACCAGCACGGCGGACAGAGCATCGTCAACTTTGACTATGGCCTTGCCATCGGCGTGGCAAAGACCTTCCGCCGCAAGTATGTGGAGGCGCTGGCCTCTGCCTGCGAGCTGCTGACGCCGGAAGCCGACATCACCAAGGAGAAACTCAAGGAAATTGTCGCAGATTTGAATGAAAAGGGCATGGCGCCCTGCCTGGCGGGCTGTGAGGCGGCCGACCAGGCGCTCGACGCGGTGCTTGAGCAGGCCGGCATCGAGGATGCACAGCAGAGAGCCACGCTGCTTGCCTATGCGCAGCGCCATGCGCAGGCCGACACCGACCGCGCCACCTATCAGGCCATGGAGGCGCTCATCCACAACCTCAACACCATGCATTCGCGCGCCGGCGCCCAGACGCCCTTCAGCTCCATCAACTACGGGATGGACACCTCGCCCGAGGGCCAGATGGTCATTAAAAACGTGCTGCTGGCGCAGGAGGCGGGCCTCGGCTTTGGCGAGACGCCCATTTTCCCCATCCACATCTTCCGCGTCAAGGAGGGCATCAACTACAATCCCGGCGAGCCCAACTATGAGCTCTTCCGGCTGGCCTGCCGCGTGTCGGCCAAGCGTCTGTTCCCCAATTTTGCCTTCCAGGACGCCCCCTACAACCTGGCTTTCTACAAGGAGGGCGATCCCACGACCGAGATTGCCTACATGGGCTGCCGCACCCGCGTGGTGGCCAATGTCTATGACCCCAGCCGTCAGACGACCTATGGCAGAGGCAATTTGAGCTTTACCTCCATCAACCTGCCGCGCATCGGCATTCGTGCCAAGGGCGATATCGACGCCTTTTTTGAGGAGCTGGAGCGCAAGCTCGAGCTGGTGTGCAGGCAGCTCTACGACCGCTTCCTGCTGATTTCACAAAAGACGGTCAAGAACTTCCCCTTCCTCATGGGGCAGGGAGTGTGGATTGACTCCGAAAAACTGGGCCCTGACGACAGCGTGGCCGAGGTGCTCAAGCACGGGACACTGTCAGTCGGCTTCATCGGCCTGGCCGAAACGCTGGTGGCACTGACCGGAAAGCACCACGGGGAGTCGGTGGAGGCGCAGAACCTGGGCCTTGACATCGTCAACTTCATGCGTCACTATCTGGACAACAAGTCCAAGGAGACGGGCCTCAACTTCACGCTGCTGGCCACCCCCGCGGAAGGCCTTGCCGGACGCTTTGTACGGCTTGACCGCAAGCGCTTCGGCGTGATTCCCGGCGTGACCGACAGAGAGTACTACACCAACAGTTTCCATGTGCCGGTCTACTTTGACATCAAGGCCATCGACAAAATCAACATCGAGGCCCCCTACCACGCCCTGACCAACGCCGGGCACATCTCCTATGTGGAGCTCGACGGGGACACGGCCAACAACCTGGAGGCCTTTGAGAGCATCGTGCGCGCCATGCACGACGCCGGCATCGGCTACGGCAGCATCAACCACCCCGTGGACCGCGACCCCGTCTGCGGCTACAGCGGCATCATCGGGGACACCTGCCCCAAGTGCGGACGTCATGAGGACGAGGGCCCCCTGGGCTTCGAGCGCATCCGCCGCATCACGGGATATCTGGTGGGCACGCTGGATCGCTTCAACGACGCCAAGCGGGCCGAGGAACGGGATCGGGTCAAGCACAGCCTGTAACCGGGCCGCAGCAGCAGACCTGCTGTGGAGGAAAGAAGCGTGAAAAAAGAGCCCTGCGGCAGCCGGCTTTTGGGGAAAAGGGAGCAGCCGGCGGCTGGAAGTCCATGGATCAAACAATATCGGAATCCCGAAAGGGCAAAAAGGGGGCGGGCAAAATGGCCCGCCCCCTTTGTCACCCGGGGAGCGGTTGGAACGGCAGCCTTCCGGGGAGAAAAAGGCAGGCGCTTTTGCGCCTGAGGGAGGTGCAAAAACATGGATATTTTGTCAAGTCTTCTTTTTTGCACCGAGGCGGTGGGCGTTGTTGCCTTTGCCATTTCGGGGGCCGGCGTCGCCATTGAAAAAGACCTTGATTTGTTTGGCATCATTGTGCTGGGGGTCACGACGGCGACGGGGGGCGGCGTCATCCGCGATTTGCTGCTGGGCGTGACGCCTCCGGCCATGTTTCAAAACCCCGTCTATGCTGAGATGGCCTTTGTAACGGCGCTGACGATGTTTTTTCTCGGCCGCTTCGGCACGCCGGCGCTCAAGCGCCACTCGGCGGCGTTTCATGCCGTCGTGGAGCTGTGCGACGCCGTGGGCCTTGGGGTTTTCGCGGTCACCGGCGTCTATGCGGCGCAGGCGGCGGGCTATCGGGAAAACGGCTTTCTGGCCGTCTTTGTGGGCGTTGTGACCGGCATTGGCGGCGGCATTTTGCGCGATATCATGGCAGGGGAGATCCCCTTTGTGCTCAACAAGCGCATCTATGCGCTGGCCGCCATCATGGGGGCGCTGTGCTATCACTGGATGGAGCGGCAGGAAATTTCGGGGGCCATGTTTTGGGGCATTTTGCTGACCGTGCTGATCCGTGTCCTGGCCGAGCACTACGGCTGGCAGCTTCCCAAGGCCCGCCCGAGAGAAAAGAAAAGGGAGGAGAGACCATGACAGAAAAACCCGTGATGCTGGCAGGCGTGATTCAAAATTCCATTGTGGACGGCCCCGGCATCCGCATGACGGTGTTTACCCAGGGCTGCCCGCACCACTGCCCCGGCTGCCACAACCCGCAGACCCACCCCTTTGAAGGGGGAGAGCCCACCACGGTGGAGCAGCTCATCGAGCGGCTGCAGGGAGACCCTCTGATCAGGGGCATCACGCTGTCAGGCGGGGAGCCTTTTTGTCAGGCGGCCCCGCTTGCGCGCTTTGCGCAGTATTGCAGGCAGCACGGCCTGGAGACGGCGGCCTACAGCGGGTATACCTTTGAGGAGCTGCTGGAGCTGTCCAAGCAGGATGAGGGCGTGCTTGCCCTGCTGCAGCAGCTTGACATTCTGATCGACGGACGCTTTGAGCAGGACAAAAAAAGCTATGAGCTGCGCTTTCGCGGCTCCTCCAACCAGCGCACCATTGACGTGCCGGCGTCGCTTGAGGCGGGCCGTGCCGTGCTGGATTGCAGCGAACGCTGGAACGGATAGGCGGCAATCCGGCAAGAGGGGTGCAGTAGGCTGCATTGCGGCCTGCCTTTCGACAGGGCTTGCCGCTCCTTTGGTTTTTTGAAAAAAACAGGCCCTGAACCCTGCGGGTTCTCCATTTTTGGCTTGACAGGAAAGCGGGAAAGGGGATACCCTGTAAAGGAAAAGCCGCCTTGCGGGAAAAGGTGCTGCGGCAGTGCGAGGCATTTTTTCGAGGAGCAGCCGCCCTTTCAAAAAAGACCTTCTCCTGAGCAAAGGTCCCCGGAGAAGGCCTTTTTGTCGGCAAAAGGGCAGAGGCTGGCAATGCTGCGGGGAGCCAAAGGGCAAAGCCAGATTCCGGCGGCGGCAAGAGGGCCGAAGGGGGAAAGCGTATGGATCAGAAGAAGGCAGGCGAGCGGTATTTCTGCAACGATGCCTGCCCCTATTTTCCCTGTCATCCCACGGGGGAGGACGAGTACTTCAACTGCCTTTTCTGCTATTGCCCTCTGTATGTGCTGGGCGAGAGCTGCGGGGGGAATGCCCGATATACCGGGGAAGGCGTTAAGGACTGCAGCGCCTGCGGCATTCCCCATTCCCCGGGCGGGTATGACTTTGTGCTCGAGCGCCTGCCGCGCGTGATGCAGATGGCGCTCCGTAAGGAGCAGCCTGAAAAAGAAGGGCCTTCAAAGGGGAGCGATTCCGATAGAGCTCGAGAAAAAGCAAAAAACCGGCCTTGTTTTTGACGAAAGCGGCAAAGGCTTTTTCGGGAAGCTGCAGCCGCATTTTCTTGAAGGGAGGGACAGACCGTGGAGCGTCAGGATGCGTTTTCTTCCTGCCATCCGGCGGTAAATTTTATCTTTTTTGGGCTGGTGCTGGTGTTTTCCATGTGCCTGATGCATCCGGCCTGTCTGGCGGCGTCGATGGCGGGCGGCTGCGCCTATGCCGCCTGCCTGCGCAGACGGGAGGCGGGGCGGTTTGGCCTTGTGTTTGTGCTGCCGACGGCGCTTGCGGCGGCGCTGCTCAACCCCCTCTTCAACCATGAGGGCGCCACCATTTTGGCCTGGCTGCCCTGGGGCAATCCCCTGACGCTGGAAAGCGTCCTATACGGGCTGGCCGCAGCCGCCATGCTGGCCTGTGTGCTGATTTGGTTTTCCTGCTTCCATGAGGTGGTGCAGTCGGACAAGCTGGTCTGGCTGTTCGGGCGGCTGCTGCCCTCGCTGTCGCTGGTGCTGTCCATGGCGCTGCGCTTTGTGCCGCGCTTTACCGGCCAGATGAAAAAGACGGCGGACGTGCAGCGCCTGCAGGGGCTTGACGTTGCCCAGGGCGGCGTGTGGCAAAGAAGCCGGGCGGCCTTTGCCATTTTGTCGGCGATGCTCACCTGGAGCTTTGAAAATGCCGTGGAAACGGCCGACTCCATGCGCAGCCGGGGCTACGGGCTCAAGGGGCGCACCTCCTTTTCGATTTACCGCATGAGCCGCCGCGACTGGGCGCTGCTCTGCTGGATGCTGTTTTGCGCCGGCTGCCTGCTGTGGGGCTGGACGGCGGGGCTGCTTTCCTTTCGCTATTTCCCCACCGTAAAAGGCGGCGCCACGCCCTGTTCGCTGTGCCTTGTGCTGCTCTATCTGGCGCTGTGCCTGACGCCTGTCCTGCTCAATGGGCTGCAGTCTGCGGTGTGGAAAAAGCGTGCGGCGAGGGCCTGCGCAGCGCGAGGCGGGACGGAGGGTGAGCCATGGACTGTGTGACGGTGCGCGGCCTCTCGTTTTCCTATCCGGGGCAGGACGGCCCCGTGCTGCGGGACGTCTCCTTTTCGCTTGAAAAAGGGGAGTTTGCGGTGCTGTGCGGGCCGTCGGGCTGCGGCAAGTCCACGCTGCTGCGGCAGCTCAAAAGCGTGCTTGCGCCGCACGGGGACTTGCAGGGAGAGATTTTGTTTGAGGGCCGGCCTCTGCAGGAGGTGGAGGCGCGCGAGCAGGCGGCCGCCATCGGCTTTGTGCAGCAGTCGCCGGACAATCAGCTTGTCACCGACAAGGTGTGGCACGAGCTTGCCTTCGGACTGGAAAATCTCGGGGTCGACAGGCAGACCATGCGCAGCCGCATTGCAGAGATGGCCGCCTTTTTCGGAATCGAGCCCTGGTTTCACAGGGAGGTCTCCCGTCTTTCGGGAGGACAAAAGCAAACGCTCAGCCTGGCGGCCGTCATGCTGCTGCAGCCCCGTCTGCTGCTGCTTGATGAGCCCACCAGTCAGCTTGACCCCGTGGCGGCGTCGGCCTTTTTGACGACGCTGTCAAGGCTCAACCGGGAGCTGGGCGTTACGGTACTGCTGGTCGAGCAGAGGCTGGAGGAGGCGCTGCCCCTGTGCGACAGGGTGCTGCTGCTCGACAAGGGCCGCCTGGCGGCGCAGGGAAGCCCCGACGCCGTGGGGCAGGCGCTGTGCAGGGATGCCCACGGCATGTTCGAGGCCATGCCCACCGCCATGCGCATCTGGGCTGCGGCGGACGGACAGGCCCCTTGTCCCGTCACGGTTCGGGAGGGAAGGGCCTGGCTTGCGGCGCGCGCCCAAAGGGGCCTGGTGGGGGCTGTGCCCTGCCAAAAGGCCGCTCTCCCCCCTAAGCCCGAGCCTGTGCCGGCGCTGCGCTTTGACAGGGTTTGGTTTGGATACGACAAGAAGGCAGAGCCCCTGCTCCGGGAGCTCAGCCTGACGGTGCCGCGCGGGCAGGCGCTCGCTCTGATGGGAGGTAACGGCGCAGGAAAAAGCACGCTGCTTTGGCTGGCGGCCGGCCTGTATGTCCCTCTCTCGGGCAAGGTGACGGCTTCGGGAAAGGTGGGGCTTTTGCCGCAGCAGGTGCAGAGCATATTTGTGAGAAAGACGCTGGAAGAGGATCTTTTTGAGGCGCTGCCGTCGGCAAGAGATGCGCAGGGTCGGCAGCGGGAGGCCCTTTTTGCTCAAAGGATCGCCCCTGTGGCGGCGCGCTGCGGGCTGGAAGGTCTGCTGCACCGCCACCCCTTTGACCTCTCCGGGGGGGAGCAGCAGCGCGCGGCGCTGGCCAAGGTGCTGCTGCAGCAGCCTGATATTTTGCTGCTTGACGAGCCCACCAAGGGCATGGACGCGGGGTTTAAGCGCGAATTTGCCGCCCTGCTCAGGGAGCTGTGCTCACAAGGGGCAACGGTTCTCATGGTCAGCCATGACGTGGAGTTTTGTGCGCAGCACGCAGACACCTGCGCGCTGGTGTTTGACGGCGGCATCGCGGCGCAGGCCCCCGCCAGGGACTTCTTTGCGGCAAACAGCTTTTATACCACGGCGGCGAGCCGCATGTCCCGCGCGATCGTGCCGGGCGCCGTGACGGCGCAGGACCTGATTTCGGCCTGTGCGCAGCAGGGAAAACCCGCACCCGCCCCCACGGCCGACGCCGCCCCGCCGGGGGCGCAGCCTGCCTGCGCACATGCGGCAGGCTCTTGCGAGAGCTTTCCGGCACAAGGGGATTTTGCCCTGCGGCAGGCTGCGCCCGGGAGCGGGCAGGGCCTGCCTCGGCAGGAGGGGTGCGGCAGGGCAGGCAGGCCCCCAAAGGACGGGCCGGCCCAAAAGGCGGATAAAAAGGCCCTGCACCGCTCCAGGCGCCCGAAGGCGCGGGCGGGGCGGCGGGCGGCCGTCGCGGGGGCGGCTTTGGCGCTGGTCCTGGCAACGCTGTGTCTGGGCACCCTGGTGCTTGAGGTGCGCAGCTACTACCTGCTGTCGCTTTTGGTGCTGCTTGAAATCATGCTGCCTTTTGCGCTGCTCTTTGAGGGGCGGCGTCCGCAGGCGCGCGAGCTGGTGGTGGTGGCGGTGTTGTGTGCACTTGGCGTTGCGGGGCGCGCGGCCTTTTTCATGCTGCCCCAGTGCAAGCCGGTTATGGCGCTGGTGATTTTGTCGGGGGCTGCGCTGGGAGCGCAGACGGGCTTCCTGGTGGGGGCCTTGACCATGCTGCTCTCCAACTTCCTGTTCGGGCAGGGGCCCTGGACGCCCTGGCAGATGTTTGCCATGGGGCTGGTCGGCTTTTTGGCGGGGGCGCTGTTTCACTCGGGGCTGCTGCGGCGAACCAGGGGGGCCTTGTGCGCGTTCGGCGCGCTGGCGGCAATCTTCCTTTACGGGGCCCTGATGAGCGCGCAGTCGGCGCTGCTGTGGATGCAGGGCCTCAATATGGGGATTCTCGTCTCCTATTTGCTTGCCGGTCTGCCCATGGACGCCCTTCAGGCGGCGGCCACGGTGGTGTTTTTGTGGTGCTTTTCCGGGCCGGTGCTGGAAAAGCTGGAACGAATGAAGCTCAAATACGGGCTGCTGGAATAATAAGCGCCGGGAAAAAGAAAAAAGGCGAAGGCCCTTTTAGGGCCTTCGCCTTTTCTAAAGCAAAGCGCGGCACGGGCAGGGCCGTCTTGTGACGGGCTGCGGGGCTATTTCAGGAATTTTCCCGTGACGCTTTGGGGAGTTTGCGCGATTTCGGCCGGCGTTCCGGCGGCCACAATCCGGCCGCCCTCCCTGCCGCCGCCGGGGCCCATGTCAATGACGTAGTCCGCATTGGAGATGACATCGAGGTCGTGCTCGATGACCACCACGGTGGCGCCGCACCGGATGAGCGTTTCGAAGACCTCAAGCAGGGTGCGCACGTCGAGAGGGTGCAGGCCGATGGTGGGCTCGTCAAAGACAAAGACGCAGTCCCCCTGCTCCCGCCCCATTTCGCTTGCCAGCTTGAGCCTCTGGGCTTCGCCTCCCGACAGGCTGGGAGTGGCCTCGCCCAGCGTGAGGTAGCCAAGGCCCAGATTCTTCAGCACCTGCAGGCGCTGGCTGACCACCTTCAAATCGGCGCAGGCCTCCAGCGCGCGGGTGACGTCCATGGCCATGAGGTCGGGCAGCGTATAATCGGCGCCGGACGTCTTGGCATGGTATTTTACCCGGTTTGCGTCTTTGGCATAGCGAGAGCCACGGCAGTCGGGGCAGGGGATTTCCACGTCGGGCAGGAACTGCACGTCGAGGCTGATGACCCCGGTGCCGTCGCAGGTGGGGCAGCGCAGGCGGCCTGTGTTGTAGGAGAAGTCGCCGGCCTTGAAGCCCAGGCGTTTGGCGTCTGGCGTTTTGGCATAGACCTTGCGCAGCTCGTCGTGCACGTTGGCGTAGGTGGCCACGGTGGAACGCACGTTGATGCCGATGGGGGTGGCGTCGATGAGCTTGACCTTTCCAATGCCGTCGGCTTTGACGCTGCGGATATGGGCGGGCGGTTTTTTGTCCGAAACAAGCGCCTCCAGCGCCGGAACCAGGCTCTCCAGAATCAGCGTGGTCTTGCCGGAGCCCGACACGCCGGTCACAACCGTCAGCCGGCCCTTCGGGAGGGTGACGTCAAGGGGCCTGACCGTGTGAATGGCGTCGGTGGACAGGGAGATGGAGCCGGCCGAAAAGAGCTCGTCTCGGGAGAGCTGTCTGCGCACCCGTTTGGGAGACGCCTCGCACAGAAAGGGGCCGATGCGCGAGCCGGGGGTTTTGCCGACCTCGTCAATGCTGCCCTGTGCGATGACGCGGCCGCCGTCGGCCCCGGCCTGCGGGCCCAGCTCAATGAGCCAGTCGGCCTGCGACAGTACCTGCAGGTCGTGGTCGACCAGCACCACCGAGTTGCCGTCCGCGACCAAGTCGTGCATGACGTCGACCAGCCCTGCGATGTTGAAGGGGTGCAGGCCGATGGAGGGCTCGTCGAGCACATAGAGCACGCCGGTGGTGCGGTTTCTGACCGCGCGGGCCAGCTGCATGCGCTGCCGCTCCCCCGTGGACAGCGTGGAGGATGCCCGGTCGAGCGACAGGTAGCCAAGGCCCAGGTCCGACAGACGCCGCGCAGCCCCCTCGAAGGACTGGCAGATGCTTTTTGCCATGGGGCGCATCTCGGGCGGCAGGGAGCCGGGCACGCCCGCCACCCACGGCGTGAGCTCAGACAGCGTCATGCGGCAGGCCTCGTCCAGCGAGATGCCGCGAAGCAGGGGCGCGCGGGCTGCCGCAGACAGGCGGCTGCCGCCGCAGTCGGGACACAGCTCCTCTTTGAGGAATTTTTCCACCCGCTTCATGCCCTTTTCGTCCTTGACCTTGGCCAGCGCATTTTGCACCGTATAGACGGCGTTGAAATAGGTAAAATCAAGCTCTCCGGCCTGATTGGAATTTTTGGAGTGATAGAAGATGTGCTTTTTCTCGGCCGGGCCGTTGTAGACGATGTCCTTTTCCCTGTCACTCAGCTCCCGAAAGGGCACGTCGGTGCGCACGCCCATCTCCCGGCAGACGTCGACCATCAGCGACCACATGAGGGAATTCCAGGGCGCCACGGCGCCCTGCTCAAGGGTCAGCGACTGGTCGGGCACCAGGGAGTCCAGGTTCACCGTGCGCACGATGCCGGTGCCGCCGCAGGTGCGGCAGGCCC
The DNA here is from genome assembly GCA_944376235.1 of uncultured Clostridia bacterium. Lineage (GTDB taxonomy): Bacteria > Bacillota > Clostridia > Oscillospirales > Feifaniaceae > Galloscillospira. Next base: position 51,287 of record CALWCA010000022.1, read on the forward strand.
CCTGGCTGTTGAAGGCCAGCTCCTCGGCGCCAGGGGCGTAAAAGGCGGCGCCGCACTCGGGACAGTGCAGCTCAAGCCCTGCCGCCACGTCCAGCGTGGGAGGCAGATAGTGCCCGTTCGGGCAGCGGTGGCTGGCAAGCCTTGAAAACATGAGCCGCAGGCTGTTGAGCAGCTCGGTGCCGGTGCCGAAGGTGCTGCGGATGCCCGGCACGCCGGGACGCTGGTGCAGCGCCAGCGACGCCGGGACATACAGCACCTCGTCCACGTCGGCGCGCGACTCCTGCGTCATGCGTCTGCGGGTGTAGGTCGAGAGCGCCTCCAGGTAGCGCCTCGAGCCCTCGGCATACAAAACGCCAAGGGCAAGGGAGGATTTCCCCGAGCCGGACACGCCTGCAATGCCCACAATTTTATTTAATGGAATATCAACATTGATGTTTTTGAGATTGTGAACCCTTGCCCCACGAACCAGGATGTGTTTGGGGGCGCCGCCCTGTTTTAGCATCGTCTTTCCGCCTTTCGCCATGGCTGTCAATCGGGGCCTCAAGGGGCCCTGGAAAAGTCAAAATTGTGCACCGGAGGTCTTGCAGCGCCTTTTATTATACCACACGGGCCTTGCTGAGGGGATGCAGCATTTGCGCCGGGGAGATTTTTTTGGCAAACACTTGGACAAAGCCAGAATATGTGCTGCGCATGTTCTGGCTTTGTGTGGATTTTTGTTTGGAGCAGGCGCCGGCTGTGCAAAAGAGGAGCGGAGAAGCCGGAAGGGGAATGCCGACGTGAGGGGGCAAGTGCCCTTTTCAAAAGCGGGATTTTTTGAAAGCCCGGCTCAAAGCCACGCGCAGGGGCGATCCTGAAACACGGGGGTGCCGCCCTGCGCATAGGGGTCGTACCGCCCTTGGCTGCATCCAAATTCCTGCAAAAAGCCGATTTTCCCGCCGTCCCACCGGACGAGGGAGAGCCCGTCAAAGCTCTGCGCGGTCTTGTCGGAGAAAACGCATTGAAAGGACCACTGCACAACGGTCTGCTCCCCGTCGTGCAGGAGCTGCAGGATGTCCCAGCGCCGCACGGTGCCCCGGGTGTTCCACTCGTCAAACCACAGCTTGATTTTCTGACTGCCGCGGTATTGCGGCCCCCAGCTTTCGATGTAGAGGGCGTCGGGGGAAAAGAGCTCGCAGATGCCGGTGTCCTGCTTGTCCAGCCACATGCAAAACCATTGGCGGATTTTGGCCTCCCTGTATGTTTCCCGTGTCTGTTTCATGGATTCATTCTCCTCTTGCTCCAATGGGGAAATGTCCCGCAGCATCAGATACTCCGCACCCTTTTCCGCCACAATCCGAAACCCTGCTCTTTCATACAGGCGCAGAGCCGGATTTTGCTTTTGAACCGAGAGCGACGCCCGCAGATAGCCCTTTTCCTGCAGCAGATGCAGCAGGCTGTCAAGAAGCTGTGTGCCGATGCCCTGCCCGCGATATTCGGGCAGCACGGAAATGGCCAGAGACGGCGTGACGTCGTCAATGTGGCCATAGTCCTCCATGATGCGGCTCCACACGGCCCCTGCTGCCCTTCCCTCTGCTTCGGCGACAAGGCAGTGGTCGCCGGACCGTGCTCCAAAGCCGGCAAAATAGACCTGCAGTTCCGGCAGCTCGACAACCGACCGGGGCGGCGGCTGCACACCGTCCGGCAGATAGATGGCCTGATAGAGAAATTCAGGCAAAAGGCTAAACTCTTCCGGGCGCATTTTGCGGATTTCCATATCGCACTTGCAGTCAAAGGGCATGTCACGTTCTCCTTTTTCGGCAAGGCTGCCTGAGAAGCGCCCGGCAGGTCAGACGGGTGAGCGCGGCAAGGGTTTCGCGGTCGTCCACGTCCTCCATCAGGAGGTAGTCCTTTGCCCCCTCGTAGGGAGGAGCTTTGGGCAGGTGAGCAAAGGCGACCTCCCCCTCGGGCGTCACCTTGACAAAGAGCTGGTCGTCACAGATGACGCCAAAGAAGATCCCGTCGCAAAACAGGCCGTATTCCCCGAACATGCGCTTCGCCCGGACGTTCCCCGCCTGCTGCAGTTGTTCGGTCACATAGTCCACAAAATCCCTATGGGACGCCATGGCTGCTCAGTTCCTTTCGCAGTTTGAACCAAAAGCCCGTCGCCTGATTGATTTATATAACTTATTATAGCATAACAAGCCGCAGGACATATGCCTGTGCAGCCGAAATTGCGGGGAATTTCAGAAATCGAGCGGTGCTTGCCGCCGTCCTTTTGGATATGGTATGATGAGATCGGCATTACAACGCTGCAAAGGGGGATGGATATGGAGCCAATATTTTTGAATCTGACGCAGGAAAATCTGGAGCGGGAACACCTGTGCTGTCTCATCTGTGCCCAAAAGCCCCATTTTGGGGTAGAGGCCAAGCGGGAGTGGCTGGCTCAAAGGCTGAAGGAGGGCCATGTCTTTCGCAAGCTGGATTCCGACAAAGGAGCATTCATTGAGTATGCACCCCTGGAGACCGCGTGGGTGCCGGCGGAGGGAGACAACTACCTTTACATCTACTGCCTGTGGGTGTCTAGTGAATGTAAGGGCAAGGGTTTGGGCAGGCAGCTCATGGAATACTGTCTGGCCGACGCGAGAACCAAGGGAAAATCCGGCGTCTGCATGCTGGGAGCCGAAGAGCAGAAGGTTTGGCTGTCAGACCAGTCCTTTGCAAAAAAATATGGGTTTGAAACGGTAGACGCCGCTCCTGGCGGTTATGAGCTGCTGGCACTTTCTTTTGACGGCACAAGGCCCCGCTTTGCGGAGAGCGCCAAACGCCAGGAGATTGAAAGCCGGGAGTTGACCGTTTACTACAGTCCCCAGTGTCCCTACGTCCACCAGAGTGTGGAGCTTTTGCGCAAGACCTGCCTGGAGGAAGGGGTGGACTGCACCCTCATCGCGGTGGACACGCTGGAAAAGGCCAAAACCCTACCCTGCGTGTTCAACAACTGGGCTCTGTTTGATGAGGGCAGGTTTGTGACGGTCAACCTGCCCGATGCGGCGGCGCTCAGGCGGCTTTTGACAAAACGAGGGACAGACCATGCACATTGAACAGGTAAAGGAGGACAAAAAGAGGTACCTCTCCTTGCTGCTGCTGGCCGACGAGCAGGAAAACATGATTGACCGCTATCTGGAGCGCGGCACGATGTATGTGCTCGAGGACGGAGGCATCAAGGCCGAGTGCGTCGTGACCGACGAGGGAAATGGCGTTTTGGAGCTGAAAAACATTGCCGTAGACCCCGCGTTTTGGGGCAGAGGATATGGGCGTGCGCTGATTGATTTTATCGTGAGCACCTATTCCGGCCGGTATTCGGTGCTGCAGGTGGGCACCGGGGACAGCCCCGCGACCCTCCCCTTTTACGAGGCCTGCGGGTTTTGCAGGCACCACCTGGTCAAGAACTTTTTTGTGGAGCACTATGACCACCCCATTTTTGAAGGCGGTGTCCGGCTGGTGGATATGGTGTACCTGCAAAGGCCCCTGTGATGGCTGCGTGCCGGGAGAGTCTGTGCACCCCAAAAGGCAAATGACGGGTGTGCAGAGAAAAAGGGTAAAAAAAGCCCGGCAAAGGGGCGGTGCGGGATTGCCGCTCTTTCCTTTGCCGGGCAAAGGGGAGGGTGCCCTAAACACGGGGCGCACCCCCCCTTTTTTTTGTCGTTTTGGCGTGGTTTTGAGCGCAGGGGCTGCTTGCTTGCGTTGTTTGCCCAAGGCATCTCCTGAGGCGCCGCACCGTATCCGGGGTGGTGATCTGCAGGAGGCTCCCCCGGCGAAACCGGGAAATTTTTGGAGGTGTGTGCCGGTAAAGTGCACACACCTCCCGCAACAGAGTCAGCTCTCTGAGCACCCCTTTATAAATCTGATTACTGGATGCCGGCCCAAACTGCACTGGTGTCAACAGTTGCTCTATACTACTCAATTATAATCAATAATTTGGTCCAATCCAATTCCAATATTGCTCTTGTTCACTCCACTTATAGTAAGTGTTATAAACTTCACCATCATACTCACCAACCAAACCTGTTGGCCAAGTAAAATCTGCAATTTCAAACCACTGTGTCTGAGAATACATCTCACCTGTAATATTGCATTTTATAAATGGAGTTTGGTCATACCAAGACGCTAAACCCTCTCTGGCTGAAACGCCATTAAGGGTTGTCCCTGTTATAATATCTACGCCTTGACCAAAACCAAGAATACCATTGCTTACCTTCAAGACCACCTTTGTGCCATCCGCCTTGATCACGGTATCGCCGGCCTTGGGTTTCTCATGATTTTCCCCTTCTACCCAGGTTTGGGGATCACGGATTTCAGTGGAATATACGGGCATCGTATAATCCACAGTCCCGCGGTTCTCCGGCGTGATCAACCGGTACAGCACGGTTGCAGCCTGACCCCGGGTCAAAACGCCCCTGGGCGTAAAGGTGAGCGAATGATTTTCCTCATTTGTGGCCGTCCCTGCAATCAGGCCGCGGCTGATTGCGTCGACCACATAGTTGCTATAATAGGTTCCAATGGTATCAAAATCCTCTATCTTGCTTTTGTGAATCTGCTGGGGCTTTCTCTCCCCGTTGGCGTCAGATGCTCGGACCAGAAGCATGGCCATCTCCTGGCGGGTGATCTCTTTGCTCATGTTGCCCTCAGGCATCTCGTTGTTGCTGATGATATCCTTATCAAGAGCAACAAGCCTTGCATTGTCAGCCCAATGGGCGCCTGAGGGCACTGCACCCATTGCGCTCAGCTCGTCAGGATACAAATAACGTACAACAACGGTTAAAAACTCACCACAAGTCATAGTATTGTTCGGAGAAAACTTCCCGTCTCCTGTACCGGCAAACAGACCCATCTCGGTCATATCCATAACGGCATCATAATACCAGTCTCCTTGCTTTACGTCTGAGAAAGCCAGATTTGCTTCTGCTTGGGATTGGGCATCCTTGATTGCGTCGTTCAGGGAAGGATCTGCCGCAAAAGCAGGACCTGCCATACAGGACAGGGCAAGCCCAGTCGCCAGCACGCCAGATAGCATTTTCTGTTTGTTGAGCTTCATAAAACGACCTCTCTTTTCAGTTTTTCCATCTCTGTGCCTGTGATTTGCCAGCTTCCACTTAGGCTATCTTGATCGCATCATATAAATATTTCATAGCTCAAGCCCTTACGAGATCTTTGGAGGGGCTTTTGCTGTGAAAAACGAAACCATTTCAAAATACAGGGACGAGTTCATCGCTGCTGGCTTGAAGATTGGAAACTTCACTATGTTAAATATAACACGGGTTGCCGGCGCCGGCAACCCGTGTTTCCAATTATTTCTCCATAAGGTCAAGAGCAAAAGCGGCGCCCATACGGAAGACATGGGGCAGCATACGCTCCAACTTCATATTATTTTGAACCATCCTGAAAACTTCTCCAAGATCCCCATGCCCTCACCGTCCATATCTTTTGGTGGGGGGACAGGCTCCCTCTTCCAGAGGGAGGAGCCGAGGGCCAGTTTTTGAAGATACATCTTCAAAATGTCCTGTTGACCACGTTGACCAAATGGGCAACAGGTGGACATCAAAAAGACCGTTTACCATCTTGGTAAACGGTCTTTCTGGAAGGGGAGGTTAAAATCGATATTTTCTCGAAAGGCTTGCGGCAGAAGGACTTGGGAGTTTTGCGGCCGGTCAGAGGCCGTATCGTATTCCTCAGAGCAACCCTTGAAACAAATCGCTCTGGAGATCAACAATCTCGTCTAAGGCAATCGTCATCCCGTCTGCCAGTCTTAACGTGCCGGCGGTCTCATCGACTCGCTTCAGTCTTCCCACGGTAACGACATACGCGCCTCCGCTCTTTTTTTCATCAGGGCAGAACCAGGTAATGGTGACTTCAGGCTGCTCCGCGATGTGCTCCAGCAGGATGGCTTGCCGCCGGTCCAGTTCCGCTTTGGTGTCCTCATCCAGTTCTATCTTTTGATCCGTCAGCCGGGCAGTCTCCTGAATCGCGGCAGCGTGCCCGGTGAGGGCGGCGAAGGGACTGAAGATGGCGGCCCGATCCGAAATGGGCATCCGGGGGTGCTTTTTGGACGTGGGGTGGGGCAGGTGGAGGATGTCGTCGTACTTTCTGGTCATGCGTGGTGCCCCCCAATCGTCTGATTCCGCTCCCGGGCAGTGGCGCCATCCTCCAGATTCATCCCCTTGAGGATGGCGTTTTTGCCGTACTTTTTCTTGATCCCCAGCATGGCCTCCTGGATCTTCCGCTCCCTGGTGTGGGCGGCCGCGTCTGCCTGCTCCTGCTGTTCCTTTGCGGCGTAGTCGGTGAACAGATCCATCTGCTCTGTCGGCTGCTCTTTCCGGACGCTGGCCTCGTCCAGCAGCTTGTTGGCGCTGATGCTCAGCCGGCGGATCAGCAGATTCCTGTCTACAATCCGGTCGTAGAGGGCGGTGACCGCCCTCAGCAGGTCATGGGCGGAGGAGGTATAGGGGAAGTTCTCCGTGCCCACCGCGTGCTTGGGGATCTTCCGCCCGTAGCGGTCGGTGGTGACGGGGCCGCGGTAGCTCTGGCGGCGGCTGGGATCGTCCAGGTTCTCCCGGTCATAGCCTACGGTGAGCACCAGCTGGCAGGTCACCAGCCCTTTGTCCACCAGATCCAGGGCCAAGGCGTCCGCCATCTCCCGTGCCACCAGCCTGGCCTTGTCAAAGTCATAGGGGCACTGGAGCACCTGGCCGGAGACGATGCTCTTGTGTTCCGGCTTGTATGCTTTCACGTCCGCGATGGTGCAGGGTTCCCAGCCCCAGGCGTGGTCGATGAGGATTTCCGCGTTCACCCCGAACAGCTTGTAGAGCAGTTCCTCATTGCGGTATTCATTAGGTTTCCCAATGGAGCACCGGGCGATGTCTCCCATGGTGTACATCCCGTGGGCCTCCAGCTTGTTAGCGTATCCCTTGCCCACCCGCCAGAAGTCGGTAAGGGGCCGGTGGGTCCACAGCTGCTGCCGGTAACTCATCTCGTCCAACTGGGCAATGCGCACCCCGTACTCATCCGCCTGGACGTGCTTGGCCCCGATGTCCATGGCGACCTTGGCCAGATACAAGTTGGGGCCCATGCCCGCCGCGGCGGTGATGCCGGTGGTCTTGAGGATGTCCAGGATGATGGTCCGGGTCAGCTCCCGGGCCGTCATCTTGTAGGTGTCCAGATAGTGGGTCAAATCCATGAACACCTCGTCAATAGAGTAGGGGAAGATGTCCTCCGGGGCCACATACTTCAGATAGACGCTGTAGATTTTTGTGCTCCAGTCAATGTAGTGGGCCATCCGGGGCGGGGCCACAATGTAGTCAAGGGCCAGAGCGGGGTCGCTCCGCACCTCCGGATCGTGCCAGGAGGCGCCGGTGAACTGATGGCCAGGGGCGTCCCACTTGCGCCTGGCGTTCACCTCCGCCACCCGCTGTACCACCTCGAAGAGCCTGGCCCGGCCAGCGATGCCATAAGCCTTTAGGGAGGGGGAGACGGCCAGACAGATGGTCTTTTCCGTGCGGCGTTTGTCCGCCACCACCAGGTTGGTGGTCATGGGGTCCAGGCCACGCTCCACGCATTCCACGGAGGCGTAAAACGATTTCAGATCGCAGCAAATATAGGTACGCTCCTTCATGGCGCTCTCCCTCCTCTCAGTTTTCATAGTATTTCACAAACACTGTCCCATTATCGAGTCCAGCCCAGCACTGCGTCCAGTTCTTTCTGCGTGGCTTCCGGGAAGTCCTTACGTACCTGCTCATAGATCAGTGCCTTGGACTCTGCCGGGTCTACGGAGTAAGCGGAGGCAATGTGCTCATACCCCCACAGGGCCTCCGGGGTGGTGTAGACGGAGATGGGCCAGCCGTAGGGGACGCCCTTCTGATTGACACGCTGCCGGAAGTCCCGGATCAGGAGGTAACCGCCCATCTGCAGGTCTGTGACGGTACCCTCGAAGTTTTTCTCCCCACCCTTGCCGAAGCCGGCCTGCCGTTTTAGGGCAAAGGAGAACCACTCGTCCTGGACAGAGAAGCAGTCCATGATCCGTTTCTGGCGCATGGGGGCCAGTTCATCGTCCCAGCGGCTGTCGAAGTCATAGCCATCCCGCCGCCAGTTGGCGAAGTGGGGAAACCAGGCTTTGGAGACGAAACCGGCCTTCTTGCCGAAGAACTTTCCATAGGCCACCTTCCCGCTTCGGGCCATAAGGCAGCGCCACTCCCAGGGGTCCTGCTCTGGGTCGCCGGACCACCAGGAGAGGTCAGCGGTGTGCTCCTCCACGGAGAAACCGTCCACCTCGTTCTTGAACAGGGGCAGGAAGCCGATCTCGTCGATCCAACCGATGAGCTCCTCCCAACTTTGGATACGGGCGGGATCGTCCCAGCTCAGCCCCCGCATGATCCATTCGCCGTTTTCGATGGCCATGGTACCGCCCCCAATCTGATGACACGATTATATCACGTGCATGTTCGGAATCCAACCGC